>SKNO01000221.1 GCA_007120465.1 Nitriliruptoraceae bacterium | reverse complement strand
GACGCCACCGACGCGAGGTCGTAGGCGACCCCCTGGTGCTCGTCGATCAGCTCGGTGCTGATGCGGCCGTCGCGTGCGCAGCGCTGCGCGAGCGACGCGGTGGCGGTGTCGACGGCGGTGCGGGTCGCGGCCGTCAGGGCACGGGCGTGGTCAAGCTGCTGCACGGGGTCCTCCTCGACCGCGGACGCCGGAAGGCGGGGGTGTCAGTGTCAGCCTGCCACCCCGGCGGTCGCCGGACCAATCCGTCCGGTCGCAGGGGTGGCGGGGCTCAGGCCACCTCGCGGGCCATGATCGCGGCACCGATCGCGCCGGCGCGCTCGCCGAGCTCCGCCGCGATCAGCTCCACGCGTGGTGGGTGGAGGAACAGGTGGGGGCGCGTCGCGGCGTCCACCCGGCTGCGGAACCGTTCCCCGAGCTTGTCCGCGAGGCCGCCGCCGAGCACGACGGCATCGACGTCGAGCAGGTTCACCGCCGACGCGATCCCGGCGCCGAGCGCGTCCACGGCCTGGTCGAGCAGGTCGGCGATCAGCGTGTCGCCGCGTTCGAGCGCGGCCAGGAAGATCCCCGAGGTGGGTCGGGACCTGCCCTTCTCCGCCACGAGGTCGAACAGGATCGTGGGGGTGCCGGCGGCGACGGCACGCTCGGCGGCGAGGACCATCGCCCGGCGCCCGGCGTAGGCCTCGACGCAGCCGCGACGACCGCAGGGGCAGACCGCCCCACCCTGCTGGACGACGGTGTGCCCGATCTCGCCCGCGCCGCCGCGGCCACCCTCGTAGGCCTCGCCGCAGAGGATCAACCCGCCGCCGACGCCGGTCCCGACGAACACGCACAACAGGTCGCGGGTGCCACGCCCGGCACCGAGGCGGTGCTCGCCGACGGCCGCGGCGGTGACGTCGTTGGTGACGCGGACCGGCAGGCCGAGGTGCTCGGTGACCAGCTGAGCGAGGGAGAAGCGCTCGAGGAACCCGGGCACGTTGGAGGCCCCGCCGACCGTGCCGTCGAGGACGACGCCGGGGCTGCCCACCCCGACCGCCACGGTGTCCTCGAGGTGGAGGTCGGCCGCGCCGAGTGCGTCGTACACGCTGGCGCCGATCACCTCGACGACGCCGGCCCGGTCCCCGGTCGTCGGCGTCTTCAGCTTGGCGTGCCCCACCACCTCGTCGTCGTCGTCGAGGACGACCGTGCAGATGTTGGTCCCACCGAGATCCACCCCGACCGTGCGCGCCATGGCCTTCGTCCTCCGTCGGGTCCTGGCGGCCAGCCTACGCCAGCACGGTCAGCGCCGTTCCGGGGAGGGATCGACGCCGAGCCGGCGCACGGGACGCTCCGTGCTGGCGAGCACGAGACCGACCAGCAGCAGTGCGGCGCCGACGAGCGGGAGGCCGGTGAGCCGCTCCGCGAGCAGCACGACGGCCAGCAGGGTCGCGACCAGCGGTTCGGCGAGGGTCAGGGTCGTCACCGTCGGGGTGGGCAGCCGGGCGAGGCCCCACACGAAGGCGATGTACGACAGCCCCGCTGCGACCAGGGACAGCCACAGCGCGCTCACCACCCCCCTCGGCGTCGCGACCCAGCTCACGTCGGCCCAGGCGAGCGCCGGGCTGAGCAGCAGGCCGCCCCCGAGGATCGCCACCCCCATCACCGGGATCCCCGCGACGCCCCGTTCGAGCAGGTGCTTGGACACCACGGCGTACGCGGCGTACGCGAGCCCGGCCACCAGTCCGAGCACGATGCCCAGCGGATCCACGACGGAGTCCTCGCCGGGCAGCAGCAGGAGGGTCGCCGCGGCCAGCGACAGCGCGGTGGCGGCCGTCCAGCGCCAGCTCGGACGCCGCCCCCGCGTGAGGTCGTACGCCCCGGCCCAGATCGGGGCGCTGCCGATCGCGACCAGCACGGCCAGCGCGACCCCGGTGAGCCGGATCGCGGTCAGGTAGCCCAGCTGGAACACGCCCATCGCGACGGCCGCAAGCAGCGTCGTGCCGCGGCCGCGGCGCAGCACGTCCACGATCGCGGCAGGACCGTCGAACGCGACCGCGGCCACCAGCAGCGCGAGCCCGCCGAGCACCGTGCGCACCACCGCGACGGTGACCGTCGGTGCCTCGGGGACCCCGAGCTCCTGCGCCACACCGGCGGTGCCCCACAGCGCGGCCCCGAACACCACCGAGGCGGCCGCGGCACCGCGACGGACCGGGTCAGCCTGCGGCACGGGCGTCCGCCATGACCGTCGCCCAGGCGTCGGGCGCGAGCGGCAGCTCGACGGGCAGGGCCACACGGTCGGCGAGCCCGGCGAACCGCTCCCGGATCCGGGCGCCGAGCTGCGTCGGTGGTGCGACCACCGCGAAGGTCTCCAGCACCTCGTCGCCGATCAGCGCCGGCATGCGGTCCCACTCGCCGCGCAGCGAGTGGGCGTGCAGCTCCTCGTGCAGCGCGCCCCAGCCGTGGAGGTCGAGGACCCGCCGGTAGGCCGGGGTCGAACCGTAGAAGGCCAGCTGCCCGCGGACCGCCGCGGCGGTCCGTTCGACGGCCGCGTCGTCGTCCCCGGTGACCACGAACAGCGGCACGCTGATCGCGACCTCGGCGGGGTCGCGTCCCTGCCGTTGCGCCCCGGTCGCGACCGCCGGCACCGTCACCTCCCGCAGGTAGCGCGGGGTGGTGAACCCATGACACAGGACCCCGTCGGCGACCTCGCCGGCCACCTCGGTCATCCGGGGGCCGACCGCAGCGAGGTAGACGGACGGCGGTCCGAACCCGTGGTCCTCGGGCGTAAAGAAGGGGGTCATGAGGGTGTGACGGGTGAACTCGCCACGGAAGCGCAGCGGTTCGCCCGTCGCCCAGGCGCGCCAGATCGCGCGCAGGGCCTGGACGTACTCGCGCATGCGGTCGGCGGGACGGCTCCACGGGGTCCCGAACCGCTTCTCGATGTGCGGCTTGATCTGGGATCCCAGCCCGAGCACGAACCGTCCCGCGGTCAGCGCCTGCAGGTCGTGGGCGGCGTAGGCGACGTGCATCGGGCTGCGGGGGAAGGCGACGGTGATCGCGGTGCCGATCTCGATCCCCTCCGCGGCACCTCCGGCGACGGCGCAGGCGAGCAGGGGGTCGTGGGCGGCCTCACCGACGAACCAGCCGTCGTACCCGCGGGCCTCGAGCGCACGCACCTCGTCGGCGACCTCCGCCAACGGCCGCCCGAGCGTCATCGCGTCGATCCTCATCACACACCTCCGCATGGCCGCCGGCCCGCCCGACACGTGCCACCTCGGCGTCCCTGCCGTCGCGCGGTCGGCTCGGCCGGTCAGTTGCCGAGCGCCGCAGGGTCGAGGTTGTGCAGGCGGACCTGCCCACGGGCGATCGGCTTGCCGTCCGCGCCGCGGGTGAGCACGACCTGCCACAGCTGCTGGGTCCGTCCGATGTGGACCGGGTGGGCGACGGCGTCGACGCGGCCTTCGCGGTGGGAGCGGAGGAAGTCGGTGGTGTTGCTGACCCCCACGACCATCAGGCCGTCGCCGATCACCTGGAGCGCGGCGCCGATCGAGGCGAGCGACTCGACGACCCCGCACCACACCCCGCCGTGGACGATCCCGTGGGGCTGGTGGTGACGCCGGTCGGGCTCGAGGTGGGCGACCACCCGCTCGAGGGAGAGCTCGTCCCAGACCAACCCGAGCGCGCCGCGGCCGAAGACGTCCTGGTCGAGCGCGGCGAGGTCCGGGCCCGTGATGACCCCGCCGTCCTGCAGCAGCGCATCCAGCTGCGCCAGCGTCTGCGCGTCCACGTGGTTCCTTCCCTGTGCGCGGCCACCCCGGCCGCCGAGGGCACCGTAGCCGCGTCCGCGGACCTCGCCCCCCTCGGCGGTGCACCGCTCGCCCGGTCCCCGGCAGCGGGACCGGCGCCGCGCGTTCGCGCCGCGCCCACGCCGTATGGTGAGATACGTCGCGACCCCCGGATCGGCGAGGGCGGACCAGCGACGCCCGACCAGCGAGGACCGACCATGGCAGACCCGAAGCACCGCAGCAGGGACGTCACCGAGGGCTACGAGCGCGCGCCCGCACGCGCGATGCTCCGCGCCATCGGGATGACCGACGAGGACTGGGGCAAGCCACAGGTCGGCATCGCTTCGTCGTGGAACGAGGTCACCCCCTGCAACCTGCCGCTCGACCGGCTCGCCAAGCAGGCCAAGGAGGGGGTGCGGGCCGCGGGCGGCTACCCGATCGAGTTCAACACGATCGCGGTCTCCGACGGGATCTCGATGGGGCACGAGGGGATGCGCGCCTCGCTGGTCTCCCGTGAGGTGATCGCCGACTCGGTCGAGACGGTGATGCACGCGGAGCGGCTCGACGGCATGGTCACCTTCGCGGGCTGCGACAAGTCACTGCCCGGGATGGTGATGGCCGCAGCGCGGCTGGACGTTCCGGCCGTGTTCCTGTACGGCGGGACGATCCTCCCCGGCCGCCACGCCGGACGGGACATCACGATCCAGGACGTGTTCGAGGCGGTCGGGGCCCGGGCCCGCGACACGATCGACGACGAGGAACTCGGCGCGATCGAGCGGGCCGCCTGCCCGACCGAGGGAGCCTGCGGCGGGATGTTCACCGCCAACACGATGGCCTCGGCCGTGGAGGCGCTCGGGCTCTCGCTGCCCGGATCGTCGGCGCCCCCGGCCCCCGACCCGCGCCGCGACGACCTCGCCCGCCGCTCGGGGGAGGCCGTCGTCCGGCTGCTGGAGGCGGGCATCACGGCCCGTCGCATCATCACCCGCGAGGCACTGGAGAACGCCATCGCCGTGGTGATGGCGATCGGCGGCTCGACCAACGCCGTGCTGCACCTGCTCGCGATCGCCCGCGAGGCCGAGGTCGCGCTCACGATCGACGACTTCGACCGCATCGGTCGCCGGGTCCCGCACATCGCGGACACCAAGCCGGGCGGGCGGTTCGTGATGACCGACCTCGACCGCATCGGCGGCATCCCGGTGGTGATGAAGGAGCTGCTCGACGCCGGGTTGCTCCACGGCGACGCGCTCACCGTCACCGGTCGGTCGATCGGCGAGGAGCTGGAGACGATGGAGGTGCCGCCGCCGGACGGCGAGGTGGTGCACCCCCTGAGCGCCCCGATCCACACCGACGGCGGGCTGGCGATCCTGCGTGGCTCGCTGGCACCCGACGGCGCGGTCGTGAAGGTCGCCGGGCTCACCGACGCGCAGCAGCGCTTCGAGGGACCGGCCCGCGTGTTCGACGGCGAGGCCGACGCGATGGAGGCGGTGCTCACCGGCCGGATCCAGGACGGGGACGTGATCGTGATCCGCTACGAGGGCCCGAAGGGCGGGCCGGGCATGCGCGAGATGCTGGCGGTGACCTCGGCGGTGAAGGGCGCCGGGCTCGGCGCCGCCTGCGCGCTGATCACCGACGGGCGGTTCTCCGGCGCCACCCACGGCTTCTCGATCGGGCACGTCGCGCCCGAGGCGACCGACGGTGGAGCGATCGCCCTCGTCCGCGACGGCGACCCGATCCGGATCGACGTGCCGGAGCGCCGGCTCGACCTCCTCGTCGACGAGGCAGAGCTCACCACCCGCCGCGAGGGCTGGACGCCGCGCCCGCCGCGCTACACCCGCGGCGTGCTGGCCAAGTACGCACGGACGGTCTCCTCGGCGTCGGACGGGGCCACCACGAGCGTCTGAGGCGCACCGCCGCCCGGCCGGCGGCCCGCTCGGATGGCGGCGGTGGTCCGCGTGGGTAGCGTTGGGACCGACCGACGTCCGGAGGGCCCATGCAGTTCGAGGAGCTGCGCTTCGTGTGCCAGCAGGCCGCCCTGGACCTGGTCCGGCAGAAGGGGCGTCCCGTGCCGCCCACCGTGGTGCTGCCCGGCCCCGACCGCACGCGCCTGATGACGCTGCCGGAACTGCCCCCGGACGACGAGGCGCGCCACACGGTCCTCGCCGAACTCGCCCACGATCACGTCACCGCCGACCGCGTCCCGTGCTGGGGGTTCGTGTCCGAGGCCGAGGTGGAGGGCGAGGACGTGGTCGTCGTGGTGTACGGCGCCCGCCGCCACGCGCCCGAGATCACCGCGTCGCGCTTCACCGCGGACGGCGACCTCGAGGAGTTCGTCGCCGCGGAGCCCCTGGACCCGACCGCGCTGCCGTTCCTGCACCCGCTGCAGCACGCCGTCGACGCCCTGCCCGCCCAGGACGACGTGCTCTTCGGCCTGGACCCCAAGCGCGGCGGGCCCGGCGAGCCGCCCGGGTCCCTGCCGCTGCACCCGTGACCGGCCGGTCCGCCGTCGGCGGTGTCCGTCGCTGCCGACCCGGTCGTCGCGACGGGCGTCCTCACCGCACCCCGGCGGCGACCGCCACCTCGCGGTAGCGGGCGGCCAGGGTGTCGACCGTCTCGTGGGCGTTGAGCCCGCTCGGGTTGGGCACGAGCCACAGCTCGGCGCCCGCCAGGGGCTCGTCCTGACGGCCGAGCTGTGCCGCTGGTGACCGGAAGGCGGTCCGGTAGGCGGTCACCCCCGCCACCGCCACGACCGCCGGTCCCCACGCGGCCAGGCGTGTGGTGAGCTCCTGTGCACCGGCGCGCAGCTCGGCGGTGGAGAGGTCGGACGCGCGGGGCGTCGCCCGCGTCACGATGTTGGTGATCGCGATCCCGCGACCGACGAGGTGGTCACGGTCCTCGTCGGTCAGCCCGGCGACCCGGTCCAGCTCCCGGTCGGTGATACCCGCCCGGTGCAGCGCCGGGTAGAAGCGGTTCGACGGGTGGGCGAAGTGCGTCTGCGTCGCCGCCGTCCACAGCCCCGGGTTGATGCCGACGAACACGAGCCGAGGTGGCGCGTCGCCGACGAGATCGGGCACGGACGCGTCGCGGTAGCCCTCGAGCTCCTCGCGGGTGAACCCCACCGGGCCTCCGTCGCCTCGCCGTCCGGCGGCAGCCTGCCCGGCCGCACGGCGACGGCCAAGTCCAGGGGGCGCCAGGAGCGACACGAGGCCGGGTCGCGGGGTCGCCGCCGCGCCGGGTACGGTCCGCGGCTCGCCGGTCCGGCCTTCTCGCCGTCGACCCCGTCCATCCCGACCCGAGGAGGTGTCATGGGTCCTGCGCTCGCGCTCGCGTCCGCCGTGTCCTTCGGCATCTCCGACTTCACCGGGGGGCTCGCCGCCAAGCGGACGTCGGCGGTCGCGGTGACCACGATCGCCCAGCTGACCGGTCTGGTGATCCTGGTCCCGGCGCTCGTGTGGCTGCCGGGCGCCCCCTCGGCCGCGGCCTTCGGGATCGGGGCCCTGGCGGGCCTCGCCGGTGCCGGCGGGCTGGTGGTGTACCTGCGCGGGATGGCGATCGGCCCGATGGGGGTGGTCAGCCCGCTCGCCGCGCTGATCGGTGCGGCGCTGCCGGTCACCTACGGGGTGTGGCTCGGTGAACGGCTCAGCACCGGCAACGTCGTCGGTGTCGCACTCGGGCTCGCGGCGGTCGTGGCCGTCGCCTACCACCCCGGGCAGGTGGCGGTCGCGAGCATCCGCGGCCCCCTGCTCGCGCTGACCGGCGGGGTGGCGTTCGGGCTGTTCTTCGTGCTCCTCGACGCGACCCCGGCCGACTCCGGCATGTGGCCGCTGGTCGGCGCCCGCCTGGCCGCCCTGGTGCTGGTCGGCTCCCTCTGGTGGCACGCCGCGCCGACCTGGCCGACCTCCTCGGCGGCCGGGCTCGCCGTGCTGAGCGGCACGCTCGACATGCTCGCCAACATCCTGTTCCTGCTGGCGGTCCGCAGCGACCTGCTGTCGCTGACGTCGCTCCTCGCCTCGCTGTACCCGGTCGTCGTGGTCGTGCTCGCCCGGCACCTGCTGGCCGAGCGGCTCACCACCCTGCAGGGCGCGGGGGTCGGTGCGGCGCTGGTCGGGACCGCGCTGATCGTGCTCTGACCCGGCCGCGCCGGACGGTCCCGGTCAGGGACGCAGGCGCTGCACGTCGATCGTGATGAACAGCGCCTCGGCCGAGGCGACCACCTCGCCGTCGGCGGTGGCCTCGGCGGTGGTCCACAGCTTGCGCGGTTCGCGCCGCACGACCCGGCCGCGGAAGGTCAGCGGCTGCCCGATCGGGGTGGGCGCGTGGTAGCGCACCGTGAGTTCACCGGTGAAGGCCGGCTGGTGCTCCAGGGTCAGCAGGTAGCCGAGCACGTCGTCGAAGATGGCCGCGACGATCCCGCCGTGGGAGCGGCCCGGCGCCCCCTCGAAGGCGGGGCCGAGGGTGACCGCGGCGACCGCCTCGTCGCCGTCGCGGTGCACCTCCATCGCGATGCCCATCGGGTTCCACGGACCCGACACGAAGCACTCGTCGAAGTGGACGACGGTCTCGCCGTCAGCCACCTCGACGTCGAACATGCGCCGCTTGAGCTCGAGCAGGTCACGCTGCCGTGCCGGTTGCGCCTCGAGGTCGCTGGCGACGCGGTTCGCGGCACGGGCGACCTCCTCCAGCAGGTCGTCAGCGACCTCGTGGCCCATCAGGGCGTGCCCGAGCCGCCGCAGCGCCGCCGCCGCCCGGCCCCGCGGGTGGTCCCACCCGTGCGCCGACCCGGCCTCGACGTCCGCGCCACCTGCTCCGGCCTCCACGACCCCTCCTCGCACCGATCGCGTGCCGGGCGCACGCTAGTCGGACGTCGAGGTGGCACCCTTCTCGACGACCGGTGGGGCGTGCACCTCGATCTCGCCCGCACGGCGCCCCTCGAGGCTGCGGACCGTCAGTCGCCACCCGTCCGCCGTGGTGACCACGTCGCCGACCTCCAGCAACCGGCCGAGCTGCTCCACGAGGTAGCCCGACACGGTCTCGGCGTCGCCGTCGCCGGCGAGCACGATGCCGGTGAGCCGCTCGACCTCGTCCCGGCGCATCGTCCCGGGCACGACCCACGACCGCTCCGGCGTGCGGCGGGGCTCCTGCTCGGCGTCGAACTCGTCGGCGATCTCCCCCACGAGCTCCTCGAGCACGTCCTCCAGGGTGATGAGGCCGGCCGTCCCACCGAACTCGTCGACGACCACGACGGCGTGGCTGCTCTGTTCCAGCATGTCGTACAGGAGGTGCTCGAGGTCGCGGGACTCCGGGACGGCCTCGATCGGCCGCAGCAGATCGGTCACCGTCAGCCGCGCCCGGTCGTCCTCGTCGCGGATCAGTGCGTCCTTGACGTGCACGATCCCGACGATGTGGTCGAGGTCCTCGTGGTACACGGGGATGCGGGTGTGGCCGGTGTCAGCCGCCAGGTCCAGGACGTCGCCGACCGACGCGGTGTCGGGCACCGCGGCCAGGTCGACCCGCGGGGTCATCGCGGCCTCGGCATCGATCGCCGCGAGACGCAGGGCCGCGTCCAGCATCCGGGCGTCCTGGGGCGCGATCGTGCCGAGGTCCTCGGACTCGGCCAGGGCCAGCGCGAGCTCGTCGGGGGTGTGCACGAGCTGGCGCTCGTCGACGGGGGTGACCCGCACCGCCCGGACCAGCAGGTTCGCCAGCCAGTTGAGGAACAGGATCAGCGGACGGAACAGCAGCACGAACCCGGCGAAGGGGCCGATCAGGCGCAGCGCGACCCGTTCCGGTGCGGCGATCGCCAGGTTCTTCGGCGCCATCTCCCCCACCACCATGTGCAGGAACACCACCAGCGAGAGCGCCACCGCGAGCGACAGCACCGGGATCACGCCCGCCGGGACCGGCGTGGTCGCCAGCAGGTCGATCAGCAGCGCCTGGACCGCAGGTTCCGCGACCGCCCCGAGCCCGAGCGAGCACATCGTGATCCCGAGCTGCGCCCCGGAGAAGGTGACCGACAGCTCCCGGTGGGCGGCCAGGGCGCGACGGGCACGGCGGTCACCGCCCTCTGCCGCCTCCTCGAAGCGGGTGCGACGGGCGGCGAGCAGGCTGATCTCCGCCGCGACGAAGGCGCCGTTGGCGAGCAGCAGTGCCATGCCGATCAGCACCGCCGTCAGACTGAAGGTGGCGTGCCCGTCGCCCGCCGCGACCGCCAGGAGCATCACGCCACCCCCTCGGTCGTGGGATCGCGTTCGGGCAGCACCCGCAGCGCGAGCTGGGTGATCCGGACGGCCTCCAGCGCCAGGACCGTGAGCTCCAAGCGGTCGTGGACGACCCGTTCGCCCGGCTCCGGGATGTGCCCGAGTCGGTCGAGGACGAACCCGGCGAGCGTCTCGTACTCGCCGTCGGGCAGTTCCACGCCGAACAGCTGACCGACCCGGTGCACCCGCAACGTGCCCGGCACGAGGAAGCGACCCACGCCCACCCGTCGCACCTCGGCGGCGGTCCGGTCGAACTCGTCCTCGATGTCACCGACCAGTTCCTCCAGCACGTCCTCCACGGTGACGATCCCCGCGGTGCCGCCGTACTCGTCCACCGCGAGCGCGAAGGTGCGCCGCTCGCGTCGCAGGTCGGCGAGCAGGCGCCGGAGCGGGCCGGTCTCGGGCACGGCCAGCATCGGTTCGGCGAGGGTGTCCAGCCGGGTACGGGCGTGCTGCTCGGCCGGCACGCGCAGGAGGTCCTTGACGTGCACGGTGCCGACCACGTGGTCCTCGGTCTCGCCCCGCACCGGGAACCGGCTGTGGCCGGTGCGCCGGGCGGCGTCCCGCAGGTCGACCAGCGTGTCCTCGCAGCGCAGCCACACGACGTCGGGGCGGGGCACCATGACCTCGCTGACCCGGCGGTCGCCGAGCCCGATCGCGCGTTGCAGCAGCTCGGTCTGCGGGACGCTGAGGCTGCCCTCCTCCCCCGACGCGGCGACGATCCGGGCGAGCTCGTCGAGGCTGTGCCCACCCTCGAGCTCCCGCGCGACCTCCACCCGGAACACCCCGCGCGTGATGCGCTGTGCCGCACCGTCGAACACCCGGATCACCGGACCGAGCACGATCCCGAACAACCGGGTCAGCGGCGCGACCGCCAGCACCACGCCCAGCGGGCGCGAGATCGCGAGGTTCTTCGGGAACAGTTCACCCACCACCATCTGCAGCATCGTCGACAGCAGCAGCGTGGCGATCACCGCGACGGTGAGCGACGCCTCCTCGGGCAACCCGACCAGCGCGAGCAGCGGGCGGATCAGGGTCTCGCCGACGGTGCGGTCGGCCACGTACCCGAGCAGCAGCGAGGTGGCGGTGATCCCGAACTGGGCGGCGGACAGCGAGAACGACAGGTCCGACAGCTCCCGCACGACCGCCCGGGCACGGCGGTCACCCCGGGTGGCCCGCTCCTCCACGACCGGACGCCGCACGCTGACGAGGGAGAACTCGGCGGCCACGAACAGGCCGTTGGCGACGATCAGCACCACGACGGTGAGCAGCCCCAGAGTGGCGCTCACGGGTGGTGACACCTCCGGTCACGGCGCCATCGCACCGCGCCCGTGCCGGGGACGGGCACGCCCGGCACCGTCGGTGCCGACGTCCGGTGCGCTCGCACGGTCCCTCGAGACAGACGATCCTCGATCGCGCCGTACGGTAGCGGGCGACGCGACGTCACCCGCGGTCGACGCGCGGGACCGATGCGCCGGCCAGGAGCGCCGGACCGCCGCGGGTCAGCGACCGGTGGACGCGGCCGGCACGTCGGGCAGCAGTTCGCGCGCGTGCTCACGCATGTCGAAGCGCTCGTCGAGGAGGGCCGACAGTCCGAGGCCCGTCAGCGCCGCGAGCATCACCTGCGCGCGACGCGTCGCTTCCGCGGGGGTGAGCGACGTGTCCTCGCGCTGCCACGCGTCGGCGAACCGCTCGACCCGTCGCTGGTGGGAGCGGATCACCCGCTCGGCGATCGTCCGGTCGGTGAGCCCGCGCCCGACGGCGAGCTGGAGGTAGATCCGCGCGATCGGTGAGGAGTCGGTCATGAAGGTCACGAACGCGTCGACGAGGTCCGCGAGTGTGTCGGTCCCGGCCCCCTCGGGGTCGGGGTCGACGGCCTCGATCGCCCCGCGGACCACCTCGAAGACCGCCTCCTCCTTCGAGTCGAACAGGTTGTAGAAGCTGCCCGCCCCGACGTTCGCCTGGGCGGTGATGGCCTTCAGCGTCACGCCCTCGATGCCGCCCTCGGAGAGCAGCCGGCGCGTCGCCGAGAGGATGCGTTCCCGGGTCTCGATCCCCACGCGGTAGCGCGCCACGCTGATCCTCCAACCGTCCGCGGTGCCGGTGGCTTCCGGCCCTTGTGCAGGTCACCCGTCCGGGTCGACCCTGGGGGTACTCGCCAGCGCGCTCGACGCCGTCCGGTCCCCCCGAGACCGGGAACCTACCGACCGGCGGCTCCCGGCACCGGACACCGTCGCGCGCTGCACGACCAGAACTGTAGCGTATACTCCAATATGGAACGGCCGCTCAAAAGTCGTCCTCCGCGACGGCGGCCTCGCGACTCGGCGGCGACCGGCACCGGTCGCCAGGGAGGCACCAGGATGAGCCACTACCGGAGCAACCTGCGGGACATCGAGTTCAACCTGTTCGAGGTGCTCGAGACGGGCCGCTACCTCGGCGTGGGCCCGTACGAGCAGATCGACGAGGAGCAGGCCCGGATGCTGCTCAGCGAGTTCGAGCGCTTCTGTCGCGAGTCGATCTGGGCCGAGTCGTTCGTCCCGGCCGACCGCACGCCCCTCGAACTGTCCCCGGAGGGCGACGTCACGATCCCCGAGGAGCTCGACCAGGCGCTGCGCGCCCTCTACGACAACGGCTGGCACCTGCTGCCGCTGCCGACGCACCTCGGCGGGTACGGCCCGCCGCCCACCGTGCGGTGGGCCGCGAACGAGCTGGCCGCCGGCAGCCACGGCACCGCGTCGCTGTGGCCGATCGGGCCGCTGATGGCCCTGATCATCGACGCGATCGGCACCGAGGGGCAGAAGCAGCGCTTCGCGCGCCCGATGATCGAGGTCCCGTGGGGCGGGACGATGGTGCTCACCGAACCCGACGCCGGCTCCGATGTGGGCGCCGGCACGACCAAGGCGACCTTCGTCGAGGCCAGCGGCGAGGACGACCTCGGCGACGTCTACCACCTCGAAGGCATCAAGCGGTTCATCACCTCGGCCGACGCCCAGACCCACGAGAACACCGTCCACCTCGTGCTCGCGCGCCCGGAGGGCGCCGGCCCCGGCACCAAGGGCCTGAGCCTGTTCATCGTGCCGAAGCTGCACGTCGGCCCCGACGGTGAGCTCGGCGAGCGCAACGGCGTGCGCGTCTCCAACCTCGAGAAGAAGATGGGGATCAAGGGCTCGGCGACCTGCGAGCTCTCCCTCGGCCAGGACGGCACGCCCTGCGTCGGCTACCTGATGGGCAACGTCCACGACGGCATCAAGCAGATGTTCCTCGTGATCGAGTACGCCCGGATGAGCGTCGGCACGAAGGCGATGGCGACCCTGTCCACCGGGTACCTGAACGCGCTCGACTACGCGAAGGTCCGGGTCCAGGGCGCCGACCTGACCCAGGCGACCGACAAGACCGCGCCACGGGTGGAGATCATCCAGCACCCCGACGTGCGCCGCATGCTGATGGAGCAGAAGGCCCACGCCGAGGGGATGCGGGCCCTCACCCTCTACGCCGGCTGGGTGCAGGACCAGGCCCAGCTCGCGATCCGGGAGTCCACCCCCGGCGCCGGTGACGAGGACGTCGAGGACCACGACCGCTGGATCGCCCGGGAGGACCTGCTGCTGCCGCTGGTCAAGGGCTACTGCTCCGAGAAGGCCTACGAGCTGCTCGGGATCTCGCTCCAGACCTTCGGTGGGTCCGGCTACACCCAGGACTACCCGATCGAGCAGTACATCCGGGACGCGAAGATCGACACCCTCTACGAGGGCACCACGGGGATCCAGGCCCTCGACCTGTTGTTCCGCAAGATCGTCCGCGACCAGGGCGCGACGTTGACCTGGTTCGCCGACCAGATGCGCGAGTTCGTCAAGGCCGGCGGGGACGACGACCCCTTCGCCGACGAGCGGCAGCGGCTCGGCACCGCGCTCGAGGATGCCCAGTCCCACCTCGGGGTGCTGCTCACCCACGCGATGGCGTCGATGGACGAGGCCAAGCGCACCGAGATCTACAAGACCGGCCTGCACACCACCGACCTGCTGTTCTCGCTGTCCGAGGTGATGATCGCCTGGCTGCTGCTCCGCCACGCCGAGGTGGCACAGGCCCGGCTCGACGGCGCCGACGACGAGCCGCTGCCCGACGGGGACCGTGCCTTCTACGAGGGCAAGGTCGCCTCGGCCCGCTGGTTCGCCCGCCACGTCCTGCCCAAGGTGGCCCTGCGGCGCCGCACCGCCGAGGAGGAGGACGGGGCGCTGATGGAACTGTCCAACGAGGCCTTCTGACGGTCGCCGGTGCGCCTCACGCACCGGGGTGGCCGTCCGGACGGTGCCGTCCGGCGGCCACCGACCAACGGCGGCGTCGGGTCCCTCACGGCGCCGCCGACGCCCGGTAGCGTCACGGGGTCCGGCCGTGGTCGGCCGCAGCACCCCTCGCCGACCTGACCCGACCTGATCCGTGAGGCCGCTCCCCCGATGGCTCGTTCCACCCGTACCCGGCATGCGCCGCGCAACCGTGCGGCGCGGTCCGCCCCTGCCCCGCGCCGTCCCTGGTGGAAGCGCTGGTGGCTGCTGCTGCTCGTGTTCCCCGCGCTCGCCCTGGGCGCCGTCGGGCTGCTGGTGTTCTACCTCGTCTTCTCCACGGTGCCCCTCCCCGAGGACATCGAGCCGGCCTCCTCGCTGGTGTTCGACGCCGACGGCAACGAGGTGGGCGGCCTGGCCGCCGAGGTGGCGCGGGAGGACGTCGAGCTCGGGGAACTGCCGCCCCACGTCGAGCACGCCGTGCTGGCCGCCGAGGACCGCGGGTTCTACGAGCACCGGGGCATCTCCGCCACCGGGATCGCGCGGGCGCTGTTCACCAACGTCCGCGAGGGGTCGATCGCGCAGGGCGGCTCCACGGTCACCCAGCAGTACATCAAGAACGCCGCGCTGACCCCCGAGCAGACCTACACCCGCAAGGTCCAGGAGGCCGCGCTCGCGATCAAGCTCGAGCGTGAGTTCAGCAAGGAGGAGATCCTCTCCTTCTACCTGAACACGATCTACTGGGGGCGGGGCGCCTACGGCATCGAGGCCGCCGCGCAGACCACCTTCGACGTCTCCGCCCGGGACCTCGACGTGAACCAGGCGGCGACGCTGGCCGGGATCATCGCCGCCCCGGAGGCCTTCAACCCCCTCGACAACCCGGAGGGGGCCGACGCGCGGCGCCGGTACGTGCTCGACGGGATGCTCGCGGAGGGCACGATCACCGCGGCGGAGCACGACCGGCTCGTCGCCGCGGGGCTGCCCGAGGTCACCCAGCGCCGCACCGTCGCGCAGGGGCCCAACGCCTACTACATCGACGCGGTGCGGCGGGAGCTGGCGGCGCTGCCGGAGTTCGCGGACGGCGCGCTGTTCCGCGGGCTGCGGATCCACACCCAGCTGGATCAGGACCTGCAACGTGCCGCCCAGGAGACCCTGACGGGCGCCGTCCGGGAGGGACCCACCGACACCGGCGCGATCGTGACGGTCGACCCGGTGACCGGCGGGGTCCGCGCGCTGGTGGGCGGTCCCGAGATCGAGCAGCAGCCCTACAACACCGCGATCCGCTCCGCGCGGCAGCCCGGCTCCACCTTCAAGGCCTTCACCCTGCAGGCCTTCCTGGAGGCCGGCTACCACCCCGACTCGCGCTTCCCGGCCCCCGCCGAGGTGGAGGTCGACGACGCGTCGGACCCGATCCGCAACTTCGGTGGCGCCTCCTTCGGGGAGCAGACCGTGCGCCAGGCCACCGCCACCTCGACCAACACCGTGTTCGTGCAGCTGCAGGAGCTGGTGGGCCGTGAGGCGGTGATCGACGCGGCCTTCCGCGCCGGGCTTCCGCGGGCCAAGGACGAGGAGCCCTTCCCGACCGAGCGTCCCGACGGCACGGCGCTGCGACCGCTGGCGGGGCTCACCCTCGGGCAGGACGAGGTCAGCCCCCTGGAGCTGGCCAGCTCCTACGCCACCCTCGCAGCCGAGGGCGTCCACGCCACCCCGCACCTGGTGACCCGGGTCGAGGACGCCGACGGCCGCGTGGTCCACGAGACCCCGGTGGCGGTGGACCAGGACGTCGACCTCGAGGTGGCCCGTGGGGTCACACACACCCTGCGGACGGTGGTGACCGACGGCAGCGGGCGGGCCGCCGACCTCGGCCGTCCCTCCGCCGGCAAGACCGGGACCACCAACGACGGTCGCGACGTCTGGTACGTCGGTTACGTGCCGCAACTCGCCACCTCGGTGTGGCTGGGCAACCTCGACAACGCCCCGATCGACGCCGACAACGCCACCGGCGGCGCGCTGGCGGCACCGGTGTGGGCGACCTACATGGCCCGCGCGGTCGAGGACCTCGACGTGGAGGAGTTCGTCGCACCGTCCTTCGACGGCCTCGAGGTCCTCAACGACGAGCCCGAGGCGTGCCCGGAGGGCTACGAGTTCGCCGACCCGCCGGACGAGGCGGATCCGCGCGGGTTCTTCCCCGACATCCTGATCGACATCACCGACGAGGACGGGCGTCCCTGCGTCGAGATCCCGCCGCCGCCGGACGAGTGCCCCGACGGCTACGCCTTCGCCGACCCGCCGGAGGGTCCCGACGAGTTCGGGCGGATGCCCGACGTCCGCGACGACCTCATGGACCTCGAGGGCCGCGTCTGCGTCGAGATCCTCGAGGAGCCCGAGGAAGCCCCGGAGGAGCCCGCCGAGGAGGAGGACCCGCCGGAGGGCGAGGAGCCACCCGAAGAGGAGGGTGAGGACCCACCCGAGGACGAGGAGCCTCCAGAGGAAGAGGGTGAGGACCCGCCCGAAGACGACGGGTCCGAGGCCATCGGCGACCTCGTCGAGGAGGCCCTCGGCGGCGGGTAACCCCTGTCCGGCGCGTGGATGCGTCGCGCGTCGCTGACCGGTTCAGGCGATGGCGCCGGCCTGCCGGAGCACGGCGATGGCCGCGTCGTCGAACCCCACCTCGGCGAGGACCTCGTCGGTGTGCTGCCCCGGGTCGGGCGGCGGCGTGGTGATCGCACCGGGGGTGCGCGACAGCCGGGGCGCCGGCGCCGGCTGGGTCACCCCGAAGGCGTCGCTGAAGGTCCCCCGCGCGACGTTGTGCGGATGCCGTGGCGCCTCGTCGAGGTCGAGGACGGGGGCGACACACGCGTCGCTGCCCTCGAACACCTCGGCCCACTCGTCCCGGGTGCGGGTCGCGAACACCTCGGCGAGCCACGTCCGCTGCTCGGGCCACCGGTCCTGGTCGTGCTGCGGCCACTCGGCCGGGTCGAGGCCGAGCCGCTCGCACAGCTCCGCGTGGAACTGCGGCTCGAGCGCGCCCACGGCGATGAAGCGGCCGTCGGCGCAGCGGTAGGTGTCGTAGTAGGGGGCGCCACCGTCGAGCAGGTTGCGGCCGCGCTCGGTGGTCCACGCCCCGAGGGTCTTGAGCCCGTGGAGGAACGCCGTCAGCGACGCGGCACCGTCGACCATCGCGGCGTCGATCACCTGGCCCTCCCCGGAACGTTCGCGCTCGACCAGTGCGGCGAGCACGCCGATGGCGAGGAAGGTGCCGCCACCACCGAAGTCGGCGAGGTAGTTGACGGGGGGTGGTGGCGGTTCGTCGGGCCGACCCACGGTGTGCAACGCGCCGGCGATCGCCGCGTAGTCGATGTCGTGCCCGGCCCGCGCCGCCCACGGCCCGTCCTGCCCCCACCCGGTCATGCGGGCGTAGATCAGCCGGGGGTTGCGGCCGCGCAGGTCGTCGGGGCCGACGCCCAGCCGCTCGGCGACCCCGGGCCGGAACCCCTCGACCAGCACGTCCGCGGCGTCGGTGAGCCGCTGCACGACCTCCAGGCCCCGGGGGTGCTTGAGATCGACCGCGACGGACCGGCGGTTGCGCGATAGCCCGATCATCGACGCCTCGGCCCCGAGCCCCCCTCTGGCCGCCGCGGCCCGGTCGACGCGGACCACCTCGGCGCCCAGGTCGGCGAGGAGCATCACGCCGTAGGGGGCGGGTCCGATCGCCGCGAGCTCCACGACCCGGATGCCGGCGAGCGGTCCGCTCACAGGCCGGTCCGGTCGCGCAGGTCGACGACCTCGCCGGTGCGCAGGTCGGGGACGTCGAGCAGCCGCCACAACCGGCGGGCGGTGTCGTCCGGATCGAGCAGGTCGCCCTGCGCGTGGAGGTCCCGGAAGCGCTCGACGCCTGGGAAATCGGCGGGGTCGGTCTCGCGGATCTCGGCCTGCATCGGCGTGTCGACCACCCCGGGTACCACGGAGACGACCATGGCCCCGCCGCGCTCCTGCTGCTCCTCACCGACCGTGCGCACCCACAGGTCGAACCCGGCCTTGGCGGCGCAGTAGGTCGCCCAGCCGGGGATCGGCCGCCGGGCCGCCCCGGAGGAGATCATCACCAGCTCCCGGCGGGCGTCCACGTCCCGGACGGCCGCGAGGTAGCGGTGGCCGAGGACCTGGCCGGCGGCGCTGTTGAGCAGGACGTTGGTCGTCACCGCGGCGCTGTCGGTCTCGCCGACGAACCCGATCGGGGTCAGCGTGCCGGCGTTGTGGACCATGGTGATGCGGTCCCACGACCCGCCGTTGACGGCGTCGGCGATCGCGTCGCCCACCCGCTGCCACGTCGCCGGATCGGCCAGGTCGGCGGCGAGGTGGCGGACCCCGTCACCGCCGTGGCCGCTGCGGCTGACGTCGAGGCGTGTGCTGCCCTCCGGGGCGGCGTCGAGCAACGCCCGCCCGAGCCCCGAGGAGCCTCCGGTGATGATCACGAGATGTCCCATACCTGCGAGGATAGGGGCCGGCCGGGGCGGAACGTGTAGGGAACCGGCCCGTCCCGGGCCGCCCGGCTACACGGGGCACCGCAGCCGAGGTGGAGCGTGTAGGGAACCGGCCCGTCCCGAGCCGCCGGGCTCCACACCTCGCCGGCAGCCGGGGCGACGCGGGCGACCGCCCCACCTCGCCACGGGGTCTGGGCCCGGCCCTACCTGCCATCCGCACCGGTCCACGCGGCGCACGCCGCGGTGACCTCCCCGAGGAAGCTCGTGACGAGGGCCGTGAAGTGCGGCGCGGCCTGTTCCGGGAAGCCGTGCGCGAGGCCGGGCAGGACGTGCAGGCGTGCCTGCGGGAGCACCGCGGCGAGCCGCTCGGCGTGGTGCGGTGGGGCCACCGGATCCACCGCTCCGGCCAACACCAGGGCCGGGGCGTCGATCACCGCGAGGGACGCCGGGGCCTCGTGGGTCAGGCACGCCTGGCAGAGGGCGAGGTGTCGCGTCCGCAGCTCCTCGTCGGGCGCCTCCGGCGGGAGCGCGGCCGCGAGGGCACGCCGCCGGTCGAGCTCCTCGCCGGTGTAGGAGCAGGTGAGCGCGTCCTCGGCGAGGTCGTCCCACCGCCGCTCCCGCGCGAGCGCCGCCCAGCGCTCCACCACCGCCCGGAGCTGCGCATCGACGGTGAGGAGCGGGGCGGACAGCACCAGGCCGGCGATCAGGTCGGGCCGGCGGGCCGCAAGGTGCTGCGCGACCAGCGTCCCCATCGAGTGGCCGACCAGCACCGCCGGCCGGGCCAGCAGCCCGTCGAGGACCTCGGCGAGATCGTCAGCGAGCACGTCGGTCGCGACTGGAGCCGCCAGGGGGTGCCGGTAGGACAGGACCAGCCCGCGGCAGCGCTCCATCGGGACCGGCAGCGTGTCGAACAGCCGACGGGCGGCGGGGCGCGACACGGGGTGCAGCCCGTCGGTGAGGCCAGGCAGCAGCACGATCGGGGGCCCGTCGGGGTCGCCCAGCGGCAGGATGGGGACGTGCAGCCCCGCACGCCCGGGCCCACGCAGCTCCCGACGGATCAGCGGATCGCCCGTGCTGCCACCACCTCGTCGTCGGCGGCGCGACGCTACCCGCCACCGCCCGGAGCGGCGAGGTGCACTGGCGGACACCCGGGTCGGCTCCGGTACCGTCGCCGCCCGCCGGCCACGGAGCACCCGGACCGGAGCACCCGGGATGACGAACGGGCAGCAGCCCACCACGACCGTCCCGACGGGGATGGTCGTGCTCCTGCTCGTGGTGGTCGCCGCGGCGGGGCTGACCGCAGCCGTCCGGGCGCTGCTCGACCACCCTCCGGGCTCCGACGCGGACGGCGGGACGGTCGCGACGGAGGAGGTGTCGGGAAGCGCGGTCGTCGGCGTCGCGGCCGACGGGTTCACGGTCTGGGCGCGCAACGACGACGGCACGCCCGTGCGCTGGGACCCATGTACCCCGGTCGACCTGGTGCTCCGGGACGACGACGCACCGGCGGGCTGGCGCGACGACCTCGACGTCGCCCTGGCCACGCTCGAGGACGCGACCGGCATGCGGCTGCGGGTCGCGGGCACCACCGACGAGCCACCCGACCTCACCCGCCCCGCGTACCAGCCGGACCGGTACGGGGAGCGGTGGGCGCCGGTACTGCTCGCATGGGTGTCCCCGGGCGAGGGCGACCTCCCGCTGCGGGACAGCGACCGCGGCCTCGCGATCCCCGTGGCGGTGGGCGTGGACGGCGACCGCACCTACGTCACGGGACAGGTGCTGCTCAACGCCGACCGCGACGACCTGCGGGTCGGAGCCGACGACCGGGCCGTCGCCTGGCGGGCGACGTTGCTGCACGAGCTCGGCCACCTGCTCGGGCTCGCCCATGTCGACGATCCCGACGAGCTCATGGCGCGCTCCCCCGGCACGGGCCCCGTGGAGCTCGGGCCGGGTGACCGGGCCGGCTTGACCGCGATCGGTCGTGACGCCGGATGCCGCGAGGCGCCCGCGCCGCAGCCGGTGACGATCCCCGAACCGATGGGCGAGCTGGACCTGCACCGCGCGGGCCGCTGACCGCCGCGGTGGCTCCGCACGGTGCCACGAGCGCACCGTCGACCAACCCGATCCCCGGGCGCGGACGGCTCAGTCGGGGGTCTTCAGGCCGCTGGATGCGTGGCTCGCACCGCCGTCGACCGGCAGGGTGATGCCGGTGATCCAGCTGGCGGCGTCGGACAGCAGGAACACGACGGCGCGTGCGACGTCCTCGGGGGCCCCGAGCCGCTGCAGCGGGTGGGCCCGGGCGACGGATTCCTCGTCGTAGGTCCAGAGCGCCTCCGAGAGCCGCGTCTTGACGACCGCGGCGGCGACGGCGTTCACGCGCACCCCCGGCGCCATCTCGAGCGCCAGCTGCCGGGTGAGGTGGTGCAGGGCGGCCTTGGACACGTTGTAGGCGCCGATGAACGGGCTCGGGAGGATCCCGCCGACCGAGCCGATCGAGACGATCGCCCCGCCGTGGGTGGCCATCGAGCCGTGCCACGCGGCACGGGCCCACAGCAGCGGCGCCCGCAGGTTGACCTCCCAGGTCTTGTCCACCGCGCCCATCTCGACGTCCATGAGCGATCCGGCCGACGGGTTCGTGCCGGCGTTGTTGACCAGCAGGTCGCAGGACCCGAAGGTGTCGACCGCGGTGCGGACCGCCTCGTGCGCGTGGTCCTCGTCGGCGGCGTGCCCGACGACGGGCACGACCCGCTCACCGAGTTCCTCGGCCAGGGGCTCGAGCCGCTCCGCCTTGCGTCCGGTGATCACCACCCCGGTCACGTCGCTGTCCAGCATCTGGCGGACGATCGCCTCGCCGATGCCTCGGCTGGCCCCCGTGACCAGCGCGACCTTGCCGTCCAGACCGATCTCCACCGCCGGGTCCCTCCGCTCGCGGGCGGAGCAGACGCTAGCAGCGGCGGACAGGGGTGACGGAGGCGCGGGTCAGGCGCTCGCGACCTCTTCGATCGCAGCAGCGAGGTCGAGGTCCTTCTGCGTGATCCCCCCGGCGTCGTGGGTGGTCAGCACCACCTCGACGCGGTCGTAGACGTTGGTCAGTTCCGGGTGGTGGTTGGCCTCGTCGGCGCGGTCGGCGATCCGGACGATCAGGTCGATCGCGGCGCGGAACCCGTCACAGCGGTAGGTGCGCCGGATCGTGTCGCCGTCACGCTCCCAGCCGTCGAGGTCGGCGAGGGCGGTGTCGATCGTGGTGGCATCTAGGGTGTCCATGCCGTGCTGGGTACCACGGACCGAGCCGCGACGCCACCGGTGACGAACCTCCATGAGCAGCACCGCGGTCGCACGCGGCAACCCGACGAGGAGGACCCGGTGTCCGCGCTCCCGATGTTCCCGCTCGGCACCGTGCTGCTGCCCCACATGGTCCTGCCGCTGCACATCTTCGAGCCGCGCTACCGCGCGCTGATCCGTGACGTGCTGGATGGGGACGGCGAGTTCGGCGTGACGCTGATCACCCGCGGCCACGAGGTCGGCGGTGGGGACGAACGCGCGGACGTCGGCACGGTCGCCCGCGTCCTGCGCGCCGAGGAGCTCGACGATGGCCGTTGGGTGGTCGTCGCCGTGGGCACCCGACGTGTCCGTGTGGCCCGCTGGCTGCCGGACGATCCCTACCCCCGCGCCGAGGTGGTGGACCTCCCGTCGGCCCCCGTCGAACCGGGCCCCGGCACGCTGCTCGCGGAGCTCGCGCCGCTGCTGCGACGCAGCCTCGCGCTGCTCAGCGAACTCGGCGAGGAGGGTGTGCCCGCTACCTTCGAGCTCGACGACGACCCCGACCAGGCCTCCTGGCAGGCGGCCGTGATCCTCCCCTTCACCCCCTACGACACGCAGCGGATCCTGGAGACCGACGAGGTGACCGCGCGGCTGCGCCTGATCGCCTCGCTGCTCGCCGACCTGGAGGAGACGTTGGTGTTCCGGCTGCAGGACGGGTGACCGGCCGTCGCCAGGGCACGCCGCGACGAGGCCACCGATGCGCGAACCCACCTCGACCCCAGCCGTCGAGACCACCTGTGGCGTGACGATCCGCCGCTTCCGTCCGGAGGACGCCGACGCGGTCGGGGCGCTCACCCTCGCCGCCTACGACGCGTACGGCACGATCGGCGAGCAGTACCGCAGCTACCTCGGCGACCCTGCCCGCCGTGCCGACGGCTGCACGGCGCTGCTGGTCGCGGAGGTGGACGGCGAGGTGGTGGGCACCGTGACGTTCGTGCTCCCCGGTGACCCCGAGTGGGAGGGACCGCAACCTCCGCCGGGCGACGCCGGGTTCCGGGTGCTGGCCGTCTCCCCTGTCGCGGAGGGCCGCGGTGTCGGACGGTGCCTGGTCGAGCGGTGCATCGCGCTAGCCGAGGAGCACGGGTGTCACCGGCTCGTGATCGCGTCGATGACGTGGATGACGCGGGCCCACGCGCTGTACCTCACGCTCGGCTTCGAGCGCCGCCCCGACCTGGACGTGCGGTTCCCCGGCGGGTACGGGGTGATGTTCCAGCGCGACCTCACCGCCGAGGCGCCCGACCACTTCCCGCCGCCCGGCCCCGTCCCGGACGAGGTGCCGTGGTTCGAGGACGTCTGGGTGCGCTGACCGTCGGGGATGAGGCTCGTCCGGTGGCCGGTGAGCTCAGCCGGCGGCGTCGGCGGCGGCCGCGTGCGGGACGAGGAACCGGACGAGCTCCTCGGCCACGGCCGCGGGCACGACGACCGGGGCCATGTGCCCGCCGTCGGCCACCTCACGGACCCGCACGTCGGGCAGCTGCGCGGCGACGTGGTCCACCGAGTCGCGGAACCACCTCGGCGAGCGCGTGCCCTGCAGCAGCAGGACCGGCACCGGGACCTCGCGCAGCACGGCCGGATCCACCGCCCCGCCGTACTCGGCCATCTCGGCGCACCAGGCGGGCACGTTCGGGGCCATACGGTCGTGCGCGTCCGTCCGCACCAGTGTGGCGACCTCGTCGTCGTTGAACACCCCGGTGTCCTCGAAGAAGATGCGTACCGCGTCGGTGAACCGACCCTCGTCGGCCGCTTCGATCACCCGTCCGATCGTGGGCTCGAGGTCGGGAGCCGAGTCGGCTGCCAGAGCCCCCACGGCGGGTTCATGTACGGCCACGGCGGTGATCGCGTCGGTCCGGGTCGCGGCCGCGAGCGCGAGGGCGCTCGAGTGCCCGAAGATGCCGACCGGCGCACCGATGCTCTCCACGAAGGCGACGACGTCGCCGATCAGCGCCCCGATCGAGTGGTCGGGGTGATCGCCGCTCCGCCCCCGCCCGCGCGTGCTCAACGCGTAGCAGGTGAACCGCTCCTCGAGGTGCGGGAGCAGGAAGCGCCAGCTGACCTCGCCGTTGCCCGCGCCGCCGTGGACGAGCACGAGCGGGGGGCCGACACCCCGGACGGCGCCAACGATCTCGGTGCCATCGCCCGAGACCGCCGTGTGGCTGCGGTGATCGTGCATCTGCCGGTCCCTCCCGGGGTCGCGGTCGCGCCCGTGTGTCGCGGTCCCACCGTGTTTCGCGGTCCCGTGGCCCGTCCGTCTGAGCGTCAGGGCCGGACCCTACGCAGCCGGGACGCGTGCGGGCATCGGGACCACCCCGCAGACCCGGGTGAGGGGGAACCCGCACATCCCCGGCTGCCGTGTCAAGGTGGTGGGCCCGACAGGGCCCAACGTCACTGGCGGCGTCACCACGTGCTCACCACCCTGGATGGCGAGCGGCATGGACAGGACCTCTGCCCCGACGCCAGCGACCTGAGGAGACACGATGGTCGACACCAGCCGGTCACGCGGGGGACTCGTCCTCATCCACGGGGCGTTCCACACGGCCCGATGCTGGGAACCCACCGTTGCCGAGCTACGACGGTTGGCACCCGATCTGCCGGTGTTGGCGGTCGACCTCCCCGGTCGTGGCACCGCCCCGGCAGACCTGCGGACGGTCACGATCGAGCGATGCGTCGACCACGTCGTCAGGCAGATCGATCGGGCCGG
>SKNO01000237.1 GCA_007120465.1 Nitriliruptoraceae bacterium | reverse complement strand
GTGATGCTCCGGGGCGAGGCGGCTTCCGGGACCTGGTCGGCGGCCAGCGCCTCGAGCGCGGCGAGCATCCCGTCGGGCGGGGCGGTGGGACGACCCGACCGGTCGGTCATGGCCGCACGGATGTCGTTGGTCGCGATCAGCGCGTCGCCTCGATGCATCTCCTGATGCCACGTCGAGGAGACGCGGCGCAGCTCGGTGATCGTGCTGGAGATCGTGAGCTGGTCACCGGCGACGGCGGGCGCCAGGAACCGCACCTTCGCCTCCACCACCACGATGTGGTGCCCGAGCTCGGCGAGCCGCGGCAGCCCGAAACCGATCCGCTCCAGGAGCTCGACCCGGGCGTGCTCGAAGTAGTTGAGGTACACGCCGTGGTTGACGTGCCCGTAGGGATCGAGCTCGTGGAACCGCACCTGGATCGTGGTCACGTCGCCCCTCGCTGGTCGGCGCGCCGAGGCTAGCCAGCCCGGCGCGGTCGGACACCGCGGCGTTCGCCACCGCACGGCCTCCTGGCGTACCGTGCAGGGGTCGTGGGGGCGTCCCGGGCAGCGGTCCAGCGACGGTGGCGCGTGAGGAGACGTCCCGATGTTCCGACCCGAGGCCGAAGCGGCGAGCGAGGCCGCACGGCGCGAGGTGCAGGGCCGACAGCTCCACGAGCTGATCCACACCCTCGCACGGTCACGCAACGCCTTCTGGCGCGAGCGGCTCGCCGACGTCGATCCGGAGGCGATCCGCTCCGTCGACGATCTGCCGGCGCTGCCGTTCACGACCAAGGCCGACCTGCGCGACACCTACCCGTGGGGGATGCTCGCCGTGCCCCGTTCCTTCGCGGTGCGCGCCCAGGCCTCGACGGGCCTGACGGGCAAGCCCACGATCGTGGCCTACACCACACGGGACGTCAGCACCTTCGCCGAGGTCGTGGCACGGTCGCTGGTGTGCGCCGGGGCCCGCCCGGACGACGTGCTGCACGTCGCGTTCAGCTACGGGCTGTTCACCGACGGGCTGGGCCTGCACTACGGCGGTGAGCGGCTGGGAGCGACCGTGGTCCCCGCCTCGAGCGGCAACGCCACGCTCCAGCTGCAGCTGCTCGCCGACCTCGGGGCCGACGGGCTGGCCTGCACCCCGTCCTTCGCGATGCTGCTGGCGGAGCAGGCGCGGGCCGCCGGTGTCGACGGGCTGGCGGTGCGCTACCTGCTGCTCGGTGCGGAGCCGTGGTCCGAGGCGCTGCGCACGAAGCTCGAGGCGGCGTGGCGCGAGCTCACGGGACACCCCGTGATCGCGCGCGACATCTACGGGCTGTCCGAGGTGATCGGCCCCGGCGTGGCGATGGAGTGCGCCGAGTCGCCCGGTGGGCTGCACGTGTTCGACGACCACTTCCTGCCGGAGGTGCTGGACCCGGCCACCGACCGCCCCCTCCCGGAGGGTGAGCGCGGCGAGCTGGTGCTGACCACCCTCACCAAGGAGGCGCTCCCGGTGATCCGCTACCGCACCGGAGACATCACCGCTCTCCAACGTGGCACCTGCACCTGTGGCCGCACCCACCCCCGGATCGAGCGGATCGAGGGTCGCACCGACGACATGCTGATCGTCCAGGGCGTGAACGTCTTCCCCCGGGAGATCGAGTCGGCGCTGCTCGAGGCGGAGGAGCTGCACGGGGCGTACGCGATCGTGCTCGACCGCCGGGAGACGCTGACCACCCTGGAGATCCACGCCGAGGTGACCGGCACCGCGGTGCCCCCCGGGCTGGATGCAACCCTCCGTGCCCGGCTCGCCGACCGCCTGCGGGTCACCCCCAGGGTCGTGCTCCACCCGGAGGGCACCCTGCCGAGGGCCTCAGGCGGCACGGTGGAGCGGGTCCACGACCGCGTCGACGACACCGACCCGCTCGGCCTGGCCCCCGGTGGCGCCTGACCCTCCCCCCGCGCGCCTATCCTCGACCACCGCTGCCCGTTCGCCCCGGCCGAGGGACCTCGTGCGCAACCAGGCCCAGCTCATCACCTACGTGGACCGTCTCGCCGGCTCGTTCGCGGGCCTGCGCGAGCTGCTCGCGGGGCCGCTCGAGGGGGTGTTCGGCGGCGTCCACGTGCTGCCCTTCTTCGACCCGATCGACGGCACCGACGCGGGGTTCGACCCGATCGACCATCGCGAGGTCGACCCGCGGCTCGGCACGTGGGACGACGTGGACCTGCTCGGCCAGCAGGTGCCGCTCATGGCCGACCTGATCGTCAACCACGTGTCGGCCCGGTCGCCCCAGTTCCGGGACTTCCTCACCAACGGTGACGACTCACCGCACGCCCGGATGTTCCTGACGCTCGGATCGGTGTTCCCCGACGGCGCCACCGAGCAGGATCTGCTGCGGCTGTACCGCCCGCGGCCGGGACTGCCCTTCACCCCGGTGCAACTGGCCGACCGCTCCCGCCGGATCATGTGGACGACCTTCACCTCGAACCAGGTCGACGTGGACGTGCGGGCCCCGGAGACGATCCGCTACCTCGAGTCCATCCTGGACCGCTTCGCCGACCACGGCATCCGCATGGTCCGCCTCGATGCGGTCGGGTACGCCGTGAAGACACCGGGCACCTCGTCGTTCATGACGGCGGACACCTTCGATTTCATCGACGAGCTGTCGAGCCGGGCGCACGCACGGGACATCGAGGTGCTGGTCGAGGTGCACTCCTACTGGCGCAAGCAGGTCGAGATCGCCGAGAACGTCGACCGGGTGTACGACTTCGCGCTGCCCCCGCTGGTGCTGCACGGGCTGTACACGGGCAAGGCCACCCGGCTGCGACGGTGGTGCGAGGTCCGGCCCCGCAACGCGGTGACCGTGCTCGACACCCACGACGGGATCGGGGTGATCGACGTCGGCCCGGAGGCCTCCGAGGTCGCCCACCTGGGGCTGCTCGACGCCGAGGAGATCGACGAGCTCGTCGAGGGCATCCACGAGCACAGTCACGGCACCAGCCGCCTGGCCACCGGCGAGGCCGCCTCCAACGTCGACCTCTACCAGGTCAACTGCACCTTCTTCGACGCGCTCGGCGCCGACGACCGCGCGTACCTGATCGCGCGGATGCTCCAGCTGTGGCTGCCCGGTGTCCCCCAGGTCTACTACGTCGGGCTGTTCGCCGGACACAACGACGTCGAACTGCTGCACGCCACCGGGGTCGGCCGCGACATCAACCGCCACCACTACACGCCGGACGAGATCGAGCAGGCGCTGCGCCGCCCCGTCGTGCAGCAGCAGCTCGCGCTGCTCCGGCTGCGCAACCGGCACCCGGCCTTCGACGGCGCGTGGGAGCTGCTCGCGGGTGACGACCACGAGCTGGCGATGCGCTGGACCGCCGACAGCGAGCTCGCCGAGCTGCACGTCGACCTCGCCGCCCGCACCTTCGAGGTGACGGTGACCCGGGATGGTGAGCGTCGCACGGTGGCCGAGCCCACCGACCTGCGCACGCTCGTGCCGGCCGGCTGACGGCCCCGTCACGACACGGACCCACCGCCCGTACCGGCGCGGCGAGGCTCCGCGCTACCCGTCGCCGAGCAGCCGCCGCTCGTCGAGCCGCACGACCTCCCCGCGCGGGGTGCTGACGATCAGCGGATCGGTGCTGCGCAGCTCCACCGAGCGTCCGAGCTGGAGGGTGCCGGCACGTCCGTGCAGCCGGATGCTGTCGGACGTCGGGTACGCGACGACCACCGGCCACGGGAGCTCCACCCACGCGCCGTGGAGCGCGGCCCGGTCGACGTCGAGCGGGAACACCGCGAGGTCGTCCCCGCTGCGCGCGTCGATGCGCCGCGCGACCACCTCGTCGCCACCGATCGTGGCCAGCGTGATCAGCCGCAGGCTGCCCGCCTCGTCGAGGTCGACGGGGTGCAGCAGCTCGTCGTGCGGGAGCCCGAACCGCCGCTCCCATCGCGTCCGGCCCTCGCCGTCCAACGCGGTGGCCGTGAGGACCCCCTCCTGCGCCCACAGGGCCGCGATGCCTCCGTCCGGCAACGGCACCACCGGGATCCAGGCGGTGCCGGTCACGGCCAGCACCTCCCGGCCGTCGCGCGCATCGCGCACCACCACCACCTGCTCGGAGCGGTGTGACGACGCGCCCTCCTCCAGCCCGCGCTGGACCAGGAGCTGCCCGTGGATCTCCACCGCGTACGCGTCGACGTCGAGCTCGCCGGGCCCCAGCGCGCCCCTGGGAGTCCCGGTCATCGGATCCAGCAGCTCGAACCGATCCTCCGAGCGGACGACGACCACGGAGTCCGTGACGCGGAACCCGCCACCGGCCTCGATGCGCCACTGCTCGTGGCCCGTCGCCGGATCCAGCGCGACCAGCTCGCGGAGATGCACCGGCTCACCGGATCGCGGTGCGCCGGGATCGAGGACGAACACCGGCCCATCGGCGACCCGTCCCGGAGCGAACGCGTGGAACACCTCCCGCTGCCACCGCACCGCACCCGTCGCCGCGTCCAACGCGACGAGCGCATCCCGGTCCGGTGCCGCCTCCCCGTCTCCGTGCCGATCGACGGGCGTGATCGACAGGAGCACGCTGCCCTCGGGACCGGGCTCCGCCCAGAGCGGGGCCCAGCCCGCCCGCTCGTACGTCCACACCAACCGCCCATCGGCACGGGCCCGCGCCTGCACCCACCCCGGGGCCGCGACGAGCACCAGGTCGTCCAGGCCGGTGAAGATGGCCGGACGGCGGTCGGGGAGCGGGTCGCCGTTGGTGGCGTCGGGCACCGCGAGCGCCTCGCTCCACCGCGTCGAGCCGTCGTGGGGGTCGAGGGCCGTGACCTGCAGCCGCCAGTCGGTCCGCCCCACGTGGTAGACGACGTCGTCGACGGCGGTGCTCCCGGGCGGCAGCTCGACCCGCCAGCGCTCGCACGGTTCGGGCGTGCAGAGCGGCGCCGGCGGCCGGTCACCCGGATCCGGACCGCGGCCGGCAGCGTCGGGTGGCGGGCGCCCCTCGGGTTGCGTGGGCAGGTCCACGTCGAGCGACCCCTGCGGGAGCTCGCCGAGGGCTTCCCCCTCCCCGACACCACCGACGGCGGCCACCGCGACAGCCACGATCGCGGCGGCCAGCGCACCCAGGCCGAGCAGCACGACCGACCGCTGCCGGGACGGCGTGTCGCGGTCGCGCACGCCCCCGGTGCTCCCCGGCCGGGGCAGGAGCTCACCGCAGCGCCCACAGAACCGGGCCCGGTGCCCGTCCCAGGTCGCCCCGCAGCGTGGACAGGTCACGGGCGCGGCTCCCCGGTGAGCGTGTCCGCATCCAGGCCGATCAGCCCGCCGTCCACCGCCAGCACGGGCTGCGGTCGGGTCGTGAGCAGGCGGGCGTGGTCGACGACCTCGACCGCGCCGGCGGGACCCACAAGCACGGCGGCGTCGGTACGCCGGTCGATCCCCAGGCCCGCGGTCCAGTCGAGACGGCGGCGATCGATCGGCACGTGGTACGAGGCGGTGACCCTGCCGGTCGCGACCTCGAGGAGCCGGACCGGCTCGCGGTGGAGGTCCGGCGGGATCACCGCGACGACCTCGTCGGACACCGCGGGTTCCAGGGTCCAGCAGCACACGTCGCTCCCGAGGGCGGCCCGGACCTCCCACCGCACCCACCGCTCCCGCCCCTCGGGCGACAGTGCGGTCAGCACGAGGACGTCGTCGCGCTGCGTGGCGAGCACGACCGTGCCCCCCATGTCGAGGAACCCGGTCGTGCCCTCGAAGCGCCAGGTGTCGTCGCCCCCCACGTCCGCCACCGTCACGTCGGTGCGCGGATGCCCGATCGGGTCCACCCCGCGCGGCAGGTTGACGAGCAACAGGTGCCCGATCAGCTCGGTGGGTCCGGCGTTGCTGACCGGGCGCGGGACCCGTCGGACCGTCCACCCGGTGGCGGGGTCCACGACGTCGACCCCGGTCGGTGACACGAGCGCGAGCACGGCCTCGGTGGCGAGCCCGTTCACCGGGCCGAGGACGGGCCGGGTCCACCGTGTCCGTCCCGTCGCAGGATCGACGGCGGCGAGCTCGTCACGTGCGGTCAGCAGCATGAGGGGGTCCGACGACGCGAGGACCGCCCGTCCGACCGTCCGCTCCCACCGCACCCGGCCGTCCTGCCGCCGCAGGGCGACCACGTCCACCAGGGGCGAGTCGTCACGCCAGCCGGTGACCACGACCACCTCGTCGTGGAGGTCCACGGTGCGGACGTGGCGCAGACCGAGGTCGGCCTCCCACCGGTGCTCGCCACGCTGCGTACCCCGCGCCTGCAGGGTCCCGTCGGCCGGGTCGAGGAGGAAGAGGTCGTCGTCGAGGACGTGGATCCGCGCGCCGGCGATGTCGGCACGGACCCCGAGGGCGACGAACCCGTCCCGGTCGGACCACAGGACCGCACCGGTCACCACGTCGATGGCGGTGACCCCGGTGCGGCCGGCGTGGAGGATGCGGTCGCCGGCCACCGCGACGACGCCGTCACCCAGCCGCGTCTCCCAGGCCAGACACCCGTCGGGACGGCACGCGAAGGGGTCCTGCACGACGGCGCGACGGGCCGCCGGAGGGGCCGGCGCACGGTCGGGCGACGGCTCGACGTCGGCCGGGTCGGGCAGGTCGACCTCCCAGTCGTCCGCGGCCGCCTCGCCGGACTCGATCCCGCCGGCGGCCAGCGCGGCCGCGACCACGCCGACGCTGACGACGAGGGTCGCGATCGCGGACACCACGATCCGACGTCGGGGCCGACGTGGCGAGGGACGGGCTGCCCCCGGCAGTGCGGCCGCACGCAGCGCCGCCCCGCAGCGGCCGCAGTACCGGGCGGTCACCGCCGGCCAGTCCACGCCGCAGGCGGGGCAACGGATGCGTCCACGCGCCATGGCCCTGCTCCTCGCCGGGGAAGGTACGCCGTGGTGCGCGACGCCGCCGGAGGAGCTCAGGGTCCGAGGAACACCGCGGGCTCCAGACCGATCAGCCCATCAGCGGTGCGCACGACGGGCAGGGGGTCGGTGACCACCACCTCGGCGCGCCCCTCGATCAGCACCCGCCCACCGGCGCCGTGGATCGTGGTCCGCGGCACGGTCGGCCGGGGCAGCTCGACGATCGCGAGGCCGCCGACCCAGCGCAGGGTCTCGTCCCGCGCCACCGCCGGCGCGGGCACCAGGGTCCGGGTCCGTCCGTCGTCGAGGTCGACCACCTCGACGTCCGCCAGCACCCGGCGGGGTGGGAGCAGCGCGACCGACGCCGCATCGGGTCCGGCCGCCAACGTCCAGCAGCAGGTGGCGTCGGGCAGCGTGCGGTCCTGGCTCCAACGCACGGTCCCGTCGTGCCCCAGGAGCTGGAGCCGGAGCCGGTCGCCCGCCTGGCTGAGCACCGCGATCCCCTCGGTCGGACGCGGATCCCACGGCGTCGCCGCCCGGAGGTGGTGGAGCTCCACCGGGTGGGCGCTGACGACGTCGTCCACGTGCGCCCGATCCTCACCGGCGTCCGCGGGGTCGACCACCCGGAGCGATCGGCCGCCCTCGGGTTCGGCGTGGGTGAGCGCGAGCACCGACCCCACGAACGTGACGTCGACGTCACCGATCCCCTCGACGTCGAGGCGGTGGCGCATCGCACCGGTCCCGGGGTCGAGGACCTCGAGCGTCCCGGCGGAGAGCAGCGCCACCGCGTCGTCTCCCACCACGAGGCGCTCGCCACCCGGGTCGTGGCCCCGCCGCCAGGTCACCTGCCCCGTCGTGGCGTCGATCCCGGCGAGCTGGTCCGCCGTGGGACCGAGGCGGACGAGCACCGCCGTCGCGGACCACGTCACGAGCTCGACGTCCGGTCGCTGCCATCGGAGCTGTCCGGTGTCGCGGGCGAGGCTCGCGAGCGTGCCGAGCGATCCGACCCCGATCTCCGGTCGCAGCACCCGCGACCCGTCCGCACCGACCGGCTGGGGGCTGGGTCGCCCCCAGACCAGCACGTGATCTGCCTCGCCGACCCGCGCCGCGTGGAGCTGTCCGTCGCTCGGGACCGTCCACCGCCGCGCTCCGGTGTCCCGCTGGAGCGCGTGGAGCCGTCCGGCCGCCGCGATGAGGACGAGGTCGTCGCCGACGTCGAGCGCCGGTGACGCGGGCACCCCGGGACTCGTCGGGACAGCGTGGCGCCAGCGGATCTCACCGCTCGCCGTGTCGATCGCCACGAGCACGAGCGCCGCGTCGCCGGTCGTCGGGTCCCCCGACGCTCCGTCCGATGGGGGCCGCTCCTCCGCGGTCCCGTCCGTCCTGCCGTCGTCCGGCGTCGTGGCAGCGATGGTCGTGTGCAGCAGGAGGTCACCGGCCGGGGTGAGCGACCCGGGTGGCAGCTCGGTCCGCCAGCGCTCGCAGCCCACCGGCTCGCAGGTGGTGACGATCGGCCGTCCCGGCGCGCCGTGGGGCACGCCGTCCGGGTCGGGGAGCTCGACGGTCGTCTCCCCCACCGGGCCGTCGGGCGCGATCGTCCCGCCGACGAGCACGGCGGTGCCCGCCACGATCGCGACGATGGCCGCCCCGACCGCCACCGCCGCCCACCGCACC
>SKNO01000092.1 GCA_007120465.1 Nitriliruptoraceae bacterium | reverse complement strand
GGTGGACAGCGGCGCGACGCGGTCGCGGGCGCGGCTGAGCGACTTCACCTCGACGACGCCGGTCCGCCCGTCCGCCAGCGCCAGTTCGAGGTCGAACCGGTGGCCGCCGTGGACCCGCTCGCGCTGCAGCCGGACCGGTGGCGGCCAGCCCGGGAGGCGCCCGCCGGCGGCGAGGTGGTCCGCGACCAGCGCGCTGGCGGCACCGGCCTCCAGGGCGACCCACGTCCCGTCCCACACGCGGGTCACCGTCCAGGCGGTACGGCGGCGCGGATCGTCGCTGCGGAGCAGGAGCAGGTGCGCGTCCGGGCGCAGCACGTCGGTCAGGCGGGCGGTGTTGGGGAGGTAGGCGCGGACCATCTCGCCGTCCTCCAGCCGGGCGTGGACGACGAACCGGTTCTGCCGCGCGACGAAGCTCGCTGCGTGAGCACGGGGGTGCGCGCGCTCGACGGAGCGCCGGGGATCGCCCATCGCTGCCTCCTGCGGTGGGGCGCCGGGTCGTCCGGGCCGGCGCCGGGTGGGGCGACCCTACGACCTCGGACGCCCCGGGAGCCCTTCGACCCGCGTCCAGAGGTCGGTGGGCCGTGGCGCGATCACACCCGCGCACGTTGGGTGGGAGGGACCACGGCCGGACGGGCGCGGCACTCGGTGCCGATCCGGGCACGCAGAACCCTGGAGGCGGGAGCGACGCATGGATGCGCTGACCAACCTGCTGGTGATGCTGGTCTTCGCGTGGGTCGTGCGTGGGTTGTTGTCCGCCCGTGCGCTGACCTGGCCGCGCACGCTCCTGGCGGTGGTGATCGGCACGGTGGTCGGTGCGACCCTGGCCGGACTGCTGCTGATCGACGTCACCGCCCTGCCCGACCCCGAGGCGCTGGATGTCCCGACCGCCGAACTGTTCACCCTGGCCCTGCCCTTCCAGCTCGTCGCCACGATGGTCGCGGTGGTCGGGCTCGAGCTCCTCTCATCCCGTCCGGCACGCCGACGGGAGCTGCGCCCCGTGCGTCCCTGGCGGGCGTTCACCCGACGGCTGCGGATCCTCGCTCGGATGGCCGAGGTGGGACGCATCGCGTCACGCCACGGGCTCGCCCCGCTGCTCGGCCTGCGCCGGGGTGACGTGGACGTGCGCAGCCCGGCGGAGATCGCTCGGCGCGTCCGCACCGCCCTCGAGGACGCGGGCGGGATGTTCGTCAAGCTCGGTCAGCTGCTCGCGACCCGGCCCGACCTGCTGCCGCCCGAGGCGCTGACGGAGCTCGGCCGGCTGCACGCAGCGGCGCGGCCGCTGCCTTTCGAGGAGGTGCGTGCTGCGATCGCCGAGGAGCTCGACCGGCCCCTGGATGAGGTGTTCGCCGAGCTCGACCCCGCGCCTCTCGGTTCCGCCTCGATCGCGCAGGTCCACCGGGCCCGCCTGCACGACGGCCGCCGGGTGGTGGTCAAGCTGCGTCGCCCCGGGCTCGAGGACGTCGTCGAGCGCGACCTCGCCATCGCGCTGTGGTTGGCACGGCTCGCGGCGCGTCGCACCCCGTGGGGGCGGACGTGGGAGGTGGCGGCACTGGCCGAGGAGTTCGCCGCCGCGCTGCGCGACGAGCTCGACCTCGAGCTCGAAGGTCGCAACGCCGCGGAGGTCGCCACCGCGATCGCCGACCTCCCGCACGTCCACGCGCCGTTCATCGTCGTGGAGCACACCACGCCACGTCTGCTCGTGATGGAGGAGCTGGAGGGCCGGCCGCTGTCCGCCGTCGGTCGGGAGGTGCCCATCCCCGACCCGCGCGCCTTCGCCGACGAACTGTGCACCTCGCAGGTCCGGGCGATGCTCCAGGGCGAGCGGTTCCACGCCGACCCCCATCCCGGCAACGTGATGCTCCTGGACGACGGACGGCTCGGGCTGATCGACCTCGGCGCCACCGGCAAGCTCGACGCCTTCGAACGCGCATCCATGCTGCAGCTGCTGGTCGCCATCGAGCTCCGGGAACCGTCGCTGCTGTACGAGTCGCTCGTCGCCGTCGGGGCGATCGGCCCGACCCGCGACCCCGACGAGATCGAACGCGCCCTCGCCCGCTTCATGGCGGCGCACCTCGGGCCCGGCCTGCCCCCGGCCGACGCGATCACCGAGCTGCTGCGCCTCACCACCCAGCTGCGCATCCGGCTGCCGGCCCAGGCCTCCTCGATGTTCCGGGCCCTGGCGACCCTCGCCGGGACCCTCGAGCAGATCTCCCCCGGCTACCCGCTGATCGAACAGGTCGCCGAACTCGGTGGCACCGAGATGCGCGAGCGGATGGCACCGGCCAGCGCGGGCGAGTTCCTGCAGCGCGAGTGGGCACAGCTCGGGCCGCTGCTCCGGCGTGCACCGCGCCACCTCGACCGCATCGCCACCCTGGTGGAGCACGGCGGGGTGACGACCCGGGTGCGGTTGTTCAGCGAGGCCGGCGACGTGCGCGTGGTGGAGCGGCTGCTCAACCGTGCGGTGCTGACGGTGCTCGGCCTCGGCATCGCGCTGCTGGCGGTGGTGATGCTCGGGACCTCGGCCGGACCGGTCCTCGCCGGCACGGACATCCGGCTGCTGGAGGTGCTCGGCTGGGGCGGGTTGTTCGCGGGCACGGTGCTGGTGCTGCGCGTGCTGCTCGCGGTGCTGCGCAGCGACGCCGCCGATCCGTGAGGGCCGACGGTCAGCGGCAGACCGCGCCGCCGGCCTCGACCGTCGCGCCCTCCTCAAGGGCCGCCTCGGGGTCGGTGAGGACCTGCCGGACCCGCGCCTGGATCGCCTCGACGTCGGGGACGTGGTCCCAGCCTCGGTAGTCGGGCGGGCCGAACCCGACGGTGACCAGCCGGTCGTGGTTGATCCGGGTGAGCACCTCGATCAGGTCCGGGAGCCGGGCGAGGGGGATGCTGGTGGTGACGTGCTCCTCGACCGCTCCCGCGATGGCCGGATAGCCGAGGAGGATCGCGCCGATGTCGGCGCGCGCGACGACGCCGTCGACGAGGCAGCGTTGGCGCCGCATCCGATCGGCGTCGCCCCCGGCCCGGTCGCGGAACCGGGCGAAGGCGAGCGCCTCCTCGCCGTCGAGCACCTGCACGCCCGCCGGGAGGTCGACCGTGTACGGGTCGCTGCCCGGTGTGGCCGGCGACATCCGGACCCGCAGCGGTTCGGCGAGCTCCACCTCGACGCCCCCGAGGGCGTCGACGACGGCGACGAACCCGGTCATGTCGACCATCGCGTAGTGCGGCACGGCGATCCCGAGCAGCGCACCGAGCACGTCGATGACCGCGGCGGCCGCCGGATCCTCCGCGTGGGGGTAGAGCGCGGCGAACTCCTCGGGGGCACGTTCGTGGCCGCAGCGGTAGAGCGCGTTGAGGTACACCCAACCCTCCCCGAAGGGACAGTGCTCCGCGTAGACGTCGATGAGGCGTTCCGGCAGGGGGAAGTCGGCGAGGTAGCGGTCGATGGAGAAGATCGCCGCCTCGCCGGTGTCGGGCGCGACCGTGGCGACCAGCAGGCTGTCGATGCGGTCCCCGCCACGGCCCGGGCCGGCGTCGCTGCCGAGCAGGGCGACGCTGATGCGGCCGGCCTCGAGCCACGGGTTCTCCGGAGGCGGTGGTGCTTCCTCGACCGGTTCGGGTGGGTCCTCGTCGGGTTCCTCCGGCGGGGTGACCTCCTCCTCGGCGTCGTCGGGCGGTCGGGGAACCTCGTGGACCTCCTCGGGGGGCGTGGGGTCGGCGGGGGCCAGCGGGTCCGGGGCCTCGCGGTCGTCCTCGACGAACACGGCGTCGATCATCCCCTGGGTCGCCGCGGCGTAGTAGCCGACGGCGGCGTGGGGCGCGGCGGTGACGACCGCCAGGGCCACGAGCGCCACCGTCGTGCCGATCCCCCCCCAGGTGCTCCGCGGCAGCACCGGTTCGGCCGGAGGGCGGACCCCGTCCGCGTAGGCGTCGAAGGTCGCGTACAGCCGCAGGACCAGCACGACGAGGTTCGCGACCACGAGCGCCGTGAGGACGTGCGGCTGCAGCGCCCACGCTGCCAGTTCCGCGACCGTGTGGGTGCGGGCCGCCCACAGCACGCCCGCCGTGGCCAGTGCGGTGACCGTCAGCAGCGCCGCGCCCTTCCACCACCGCCGCAGCACCAGCTGCCCCGCACCCGGGAGCAGCAGCGAGGCGAGGGCGGCGCGCAGGCCCCGCCCCGTCCGCCGGCGTCGGTCCGCCGGCCGTAGCGACCACGTGGGCACGGCGTTGCCTCAGGTGGGATGGTCGTCACCGGTGACGGTACGACCGGTTCGGCCCCTCGGCAACGAGGGACGTCCTCGACGCACGCGGGCCCCGGCCGTCGCCGGTCATGGCCCGTGATACGTGCCGGTCAGCCCTTGCGGGCCTCGAGCTCCTCGATCAGCTTGGGCACCACCTGGTAGAGGTCCCCGACCACGCCGAAGTCCGCGATCTGGAAGATCGGCGCCTCGGCGTCCTTGTTGATCGCGACGATGTTCTGGGCGGTCTGCATCCCCGCCCGGTGCTGGATCGCTCCGGAGATCCCCGACCCGATGTACAGCGTCGGCGAGATGGTCCGGCCGGTCTGGCCGATCTGGTAGCGGTGCGGGTACCAGCCGGCGTCCGTCGCGGCGCGCGACGCCCCGACCCCGGCACCGAGCACGTCGGCGAGCTCCTCCATCAGTTCGAAGCCGTCTTCCTTGCCGAGCCCACGGCCGCCGGCCACCACGATCGCGGCCTCACCGATGTCCGGCCGGTCCGAGGTGGTCTGCTTCTCCACCGAGACCACCGTCGCGGCGGTGGCGTCGTCGGACAGCGCGACGTCCACCGCGACCAGCTCGGGCGACCCGCCGCCGCGCTCCTCGGCCGGGAACGCGTTGGACGCGATCCCGAGCAGCTGCAGCTTGCCGTCGGCGACCTTCGAGGTGGTGATCAGGTCGCCACCGAACACCTCCTTGATCGCGACGAACCGGCCGTCCTCGACCCGCAGGCCCGTGACGTCGGTGATCACGCCACCGTCCACCCGGATCGCCAGCCGCGAGGCCACGTCCTTGACGTGGTTGGTCGACGCGAAGAACACCACGTCGGCATCGGCCGTCTCCAGCACCGCCTGCAACGCCTCGACCTGCGGGAGGGTCACGAACCCGTGCGCCTCCTCGGCGTCCCAGTGGTAGACCTTCGACGCCCCGTAGGCACCCAGCGTGTCGGCCGCACCTGCGGCCCCCGGGCCGAGCCACACCGCCGCCACGCTCGCGCCGGCGTCGTCGGCCAGCCCGGCGGCGGCCGAGAGCATCTGCAGCGACAGCTTGCGCGGCTGTCCCTCGCTGTGGTCGATCAGAACGAGCATCTCACCCATCGTCATCTCCTGGTCTCACACGAACGCGACACGCCCGTTCAGACGAACTTCTTCTCGACCAGCCAGTCGGCCAGCCGCGTCGCCGCCGCCCCCGACCCGTCGTCCTCGACGACCGTGCCGGCTTCCTTCGGCGGCCGCGGCTCGAAGGCGTACATCGTCGCCACCGCCCCGTTCGCGCCGACCTGCTCGGGCTCCACGCCCAGGTCCGCGAGGCTCTTGACGTCCAGCGGCTTGGACTTCGCCGCCATGATCCCCTTGAACGACGGGTACCGGGGCTCGTTGATCGCCTCCACGACGCTCACCACCGCCGGCAGCGACGACTCGACGACGTCGAAGCCCTCCTCGTGCTCGCGGTGGACGGTGATCTTGTCGTCCTCCACATGGAGGTGACGCGCGTAGGTCAGCGACGGCACCCCCAGTAGTTCGGCCACCGCCGCCGGCACCAGGCAGGTCCGCGCGTCCGTGGACTGGTTGCCGAACACCACCAGGTCCCACTCCACGCCCTCGAGTGCCTTGGCGATCACCCGCGCCGTCCCCAGCGCGTCCGACCCGGCGATCGCGTCATCGGTGACCTGCAGGCCCGCGTCCAACCCGTAGGACAGCGCTTTGCGCACCACCGACTGGGCTGACTCCGGCCCCACCAGCAGCACCGTCACCTCGGCGCCGAGGTTCTCCTTGAGCCGGACCGCCTCCTCGATCGCGAACTCGTTGACCGGACACAGCACCGACTCCCCGGCATCACGATCGACCGTCAGCGTCTCCTTGTCGATCACCTTCTCCCCCGCCGTGTCCGGCACACGCTTCACAGGCACGATGACCTTCATCAGGCAACCTTTGCGCTCGACAGGCACCCGCGGTGCGGTGGTGCGGCGGGTGCGTTGGACCCGGTCCCAGGGTAGGCCCTGGATCTCCCCCGATGGAATTGGAGTGAACGCTCAAAGTCAAGTCGCTCCCGGGCATCTCCGACCCTACGCTGCGCCCTGCCCGCTCCGCCAGCCGACCGTGAGGAACCCGACCTGAGCACCGACACCGGCGGGCCGACCCCGCCCCACTCCCCCCCGTCGGGCGGGCACGGTGCCGCCGCCGGGCCGGTGGACCCGTCGCCCGGGCTCCCACTGACCGGTGAGCGCACCCTGCCGGGGATCCCCGACGAGCGCTACTTCTTCGAACGACACGTGGTCGCCTACCTGGGTGCGGCGGAGCGCGTCCGCACGTCGGGGGCGGCGGTGGTGCTCGACGCCGGCTGTGGCGAGGGGTACGGCCTGGTGCTGCTGGCCGGCGGCGGGGCGTCGCGGGTGATCGGCGTCGACCTCGACCCGCAGGTGGTGGCCCACGTCCGCAGCACCTACGCCGCCGCCGATCCCCGGATCGAGGTGGTCGAGGCGGAGCTCGGCGCACTGCCCCTCGCCGACGACGAGGTGGATCTCGCGGTCTCCTTCCAGGTGATCGAGCACCTCCATGACGTCCCCGCCTACCTCGCGTCCCTGCGTCGGGTCACGCGGCCGGGCGGTGAGGTGTGGATCGCCACCCCGAACCGGCTCACGTTCACCCCCGACAGCGCCGTGCCCGTGAACCCCTTCCACGTCCGTGAGTTCACCGCCGCCGAGCTCACCGCCGAGCTGTCCGGTGCCGGGCTCGTGGTCGACCGGCTGGTGGGCGTGCATCACGGTGCGCGCCTGCGGGCCGAGGAGTCCCGGCTCGGCCGCTCCCTCGTCGACGCGTTGACCGCGGTGCCCCCGCAGCGGTGGGACGAGCGGCTGCGCGCCACCGTGCACGCGACCCGCGCCGACGACTTCGAGGTCCGGACCGACGACCTCGACGCGAGCCTGGACCTGATCGCGATCGCGCGGGTCGACGCGTGAGCGGACGGCCCGACGTGGGAACCGCACCCGGCGAGGTCGCCCTGGTCCTCCACACCCACCTGCCCTACCTGCGCGAGCACGGGGTGTGGCCGGTCGGCGAGGAGTGGCTGTTCCAGGCGTGGGGCACGTCGTGGCTGCCGGTCACCCGCCTGCTGGAGCGGCTGGGCGACGACGGGCACCGCCAGGTGCTCACGCTCGGGGTGACGCCGATGGTCGCGCACCAGGTGGCTGACGACCGGCTCGCCCGCGACCTCGGGACCTGGCTCGGCGGGCAGATGTGGCGCTCCGAGGAGCAGCGTTGGCACCTCTACCTCGACGCGGAGGTGACCGCGCTCGGCCCCTTCTTCTGGCGGCGCTTCGCGGACCTGCTGGCCTACCATGAGCAGGTGCAGCGCCGAGGTGGGCTGCTGGCGGTGTGGGCCGACCTCGCGGACCGGGGCGTGATCGAGCTGCTGGGCGGGCCGGCGACCCACCCGTACCTGCCGCTGCAGCGCGACCCGACCCTGATCGACGCGCAGCTCGCCTGCGGGCTGGACCACCACGCGCGGTGGGCGCGACGGCGTCCCACGGGGATCTGGGCGCCGGAGATGGGCTACCGGCCACGGGGGACGGTGGCGGACGCGACCGCGCGGCCGGTGGCCGTCGACGCGCACGGCACGCCGACGTTGCCGCGCCTCGACCGCGAGCGACCGGGCCTCGAGGAGCACTACCAGGCGCACGGCGCCGACCACGTGCTGGTCGACGCGCCGACGCTGATCCGCGCCGCCGGCGGCACCGAGCGGGACTGGACCGTGCGCCCGGCCCCACCCGACCCGGCCGCGGGCAGCCCGGACGAGGTGGTGCACGACGGGGTGCTGATCGGCGACAGCGAGGTGGTCGCGTTCGCGCGGGACCTGGCCGTCGCCTACCACGTCTGGTCACCGACCGCCGGCTACCCGGGTAACCGGTGGTACCGGGACTCCTACGCCGTCGGCAGCTACGGGGTGCACCCGTCCTGGCGGGTCACCGACCAGGACCTGCACCCGAGCGACAAGCGCCCGTACGAACCCGACGCGGCGCAGCGGCAGGTCCACCGGGACGCGGTGCACCTCCAGGGGGTGTTGCACGAGGTGCTCGACCCGCGGCCGGGGGGGCTGGTCGTCGCGGCGTACGACACCGAGCTGTTCGGGCACTGGTGGTTCGAGGGCGTCGACTGGCTGGAGGCGCTGCTGCGGCACGTGCACGCCGACCCGGGGCTCGTCACGACCACGTTGGCGGGGCGGCTGGAGCGGCGCCCGCCGACGCGGCGACTGGACCTGCCGGAGTCGTCCTGGGGGTACGCCAAGGGCCACGCGAGCTGGGTCAGCGACGCGACGCGGCCGATGTGGCGGGCGCTGGTGGACGCCGAGGACCGCGCCCGCGCCGCGCTGGCAGGTGGGGCCGGGG
>SKNO01000009.1 GCA_007120465.1 Nitriliruptoraceae bacterium | reverse complement strand
GTGGTGGTGCGCCACGACCGGTCCGCGGTGTCCCGCGGCGGTGGGGCCGACGCGCTCATCCAGCTCGGTCTCGGGGCCACGCTGCTGGGGCTGATCGTGGTCGGGGTGCCGGCCGTCAGCGCCGGGGAGCTCGACGGCGTCCTGCTGGGCGCGCTGCTGGTGCTCGCCCTCGCCGCCGGTGAGGCGGTCGGTCCGCTCCCTGCCGCCACCCGGGCGCTCGCGACGGCCGGGAACGCCGCCCGCCGCCTCGGGGAGGTGCTCGACACCGACGTCCCCGCTCCCGATCCCGAACGGCCGATCCCCGCCCGAGGCGGTGCGCTGGCGTTCCAGCGGGTCACGGCCCGGTACCCGGGTGGCGTCGAGCCCGCGGTCGCGCAGGTGGACCTGACGGTGGCACCGGGGCACACCGTCGCCGTCGTCGGCCGCTCCGGTGCGGGGAAGTCGACCGTCGGCGGTCTCGCGGTGCGCTTCCTCGACCCCGACGGCGGCGAGGTACGCCTCGGCGTCCTCCCGGCGACCTCGATCACGGGCGATGATCTGCGCCGGTGGGTGACGCTCACACCGCAGGACGGGCAGGTCCTGCAGGGCACCGTCGCCGCGAACCTCAGGTTGGCCGCACCCGAGGCGACCGAGGCCGAGCTCTGGCAAGCGCTCGCGGCGGCGCAGCTCGATCGCTGGGTCGCCGGGCTGCCCGACGGGCTGCGAACCCCGCTGGGAGACCAGGGCAGCCGGTTGTCGGGCGGGCAACGCCACCGCCTGGCCCTCGCGCGGACGCTGCTCGTAGGTGCGCCGGTGGTGGTGCTGGACGAGCCCACGGCTGATCTGGACGCCGTCACCGGCCGGGCGTTCCTGCGCGACATCCTGCGGGCGGTGCGTGGACGCGGTCTGGTGCTGCTCACCCATGACCTCCGCCCGCTGCCGGTGGTGGACGAGGTGGTGGTCCTCGAGGCGGGACGTGTGGTGGCGCGCGGGTCCCACCGCGACCTGCTCGCGACGGATCGCGCGTACCAGCGGCGGTGGGAGCTGGACCGCGTCCCGGTCGCCTGATGGCCAGGGGCGTCGGGTGGGTACCCTGCGTCCGACGTCCGGAGGAGAACGTGGGATGAGCGACGGCGGGCAGGTCCGCAAGCGCGGCGGCTCCGAGGCGGAGCCGGAGGAGCAGGTCGAGCGCACGACCGACGCGAAGGAGGTCCTCGACGACGTCGACGAGCTCCTCGACGAGATCGACGACGTGCTCGAGGAGAACGCCGAGGAGTTCGTCCGTGGATACGTGCAGAAGGGCGGCCAGTGAGGCCTGGGGTCGTCCCCGCCAGGCGCATCCCCGCCGACACCCCTGTGCGCGGGACGTGACACCGCCCCCCGGAGCGCCGCGGGGGTTTGAGTCCGGGCGCGGACGGACTAGCGTCTCCCACACCGGGGCGTACTACCACGGTAGGACGCCAGGGTAGGCGGCACGACGACGCGTGGGGAGACCGTGCAGGAGACCGTGCAGGACCGGGGTGGAACCGACCGGCAGCGGGTGGGAGCCCGTCCGGGGACGAGGTGGGACGCGTGAGCGACCGGTTCGTCACCGCTGAGCTCGATGCCGGTGTGCTCCACGTCCGGCTCAACCGCCCCGACCGGCTGAACGCGGTGTCGGAGGAGCTGTACGCCGATCTCGAGCTCGCCCTCGGCGAGGCCGACGCGCCGGAGGTGCGGGCCGTGCTGCTGAGCGGTGCGGGCCGGGCGTTCTGCGCGGGGGCCGACCTGAAGGCTCACGCGACCCGTCCGCGCACGGCTGCCGAGCGGCGGGCGTACATCTGGGCCGGACAGCGGGCGTGTCGCCGGCTGCAGTCGCTACCCCAACCGGTGATCGCGGCGGTCCACGGCCACGCGATCGGCGCCGGTGCCGAGCTCGCGCTCAGCGCCGACGTGCTGGTGTGCGCGGCGGACGCGAGCTTCCGCCTGCCGGAGGTCGGACTCGGCACCTTCGTGGGCGGGGGCATCACCCACCGGCTGCCCCTGCTCGTCGGCCAGTTGCGCGCGAAGCAGCTGATGCTCTTCGGTCGGCCGCTGTCCGCGGAGGACGCCCACGCCTGGGGCCTGGTCGCCGAGATCGTGGAGGGCGACCGCCTGCTGGAGCGTGCCACCGACCTGGCCCGGGAGCTCGCGCAGCTGCCCGCGACCTCCGCACGGTTCGCGAAGGAGGGACTCAACCGCGGTCCTGCGGTGTCCCTGGACGACGCCCTGGTCTACGAAGCCGAGGCGCTGATCGCCTGCATGTCGACCGAGGACTGGTCGGAGGGCGTGCAGGCCTTCACCCAGCGCAACGAGGAGGGTTCCGGATGAGTCGCTCGCCGGCTGCGGCGGTGCTCGACCCCCACAGCATCGCGATCGTGGGGGCATCCAACGACCCGAGCAAGCGGGGCAACCAGACGCTGCGCCGCCTGCTCGCCGACGGCTACCCCCACCCGATCTACCCGGTGAACCCGCGGGAGCGCGAGGTGCTGGGCCTGCCGGCGTACCGCTCCCTGCTGGACATCCCGGAGCCCGTCGACCTCGCGTTCATCGTCACCCCCGCGGCGATGGCCCCGGAGATCGTGGCCGAGGCGGGCGACGCCGGCATCCCGGCCGCGGTCGTGGTCGCGGTCGGGTTCGCCGAGACGGGCGAGGATGGCCGGCGGCTGCAGCACGCGCTGGTCGAGTCCGCCCGGGACCACGGGGTCGCGCTGCTCGGGCCCAACACCAACGGCGTGTTCAACGTCCCGGCGCGGCTGAACCTGCTCGGGACCTCGGACGTCCCCGAGGGGCGGCTGTCGCTGCTCTGTCAGAGCGGCAACGTCGGGCTCGCCCTGGTCAGCCAGGTCAAGCACGAGACGGCGCTCGGTTTCAGCATCTACGCGGGGATCGGGAACGAAGCGGGCCTGCGCTTCGACCAGCTCCTCGCGCACCTCGAGCAGGACGACCACACCGAGGCGATCCTGGTCTACGCCGAGGGGTTCCGTGACGGTCGCGCCTTCCTGCACGCTGCGGCCAACGTCGTCCGGCGCACCCCGGTGATCCTCTACAAGGCGGGACGCTCCGAGGTGGGACAGCGCTCCGCTCAGTCGCACACGGGCGCGGTGGCTGGAGCGCACGAGGTCGCGACCGCGGCCCTCCGCCAGGCCGGGGTGCTGGTGGTCGAGCGCAGCGACGAGCTGGTGCCGGTCGCCGAGGCGCTGTTGCAGCAACCACCGCTCTCCGGTGGTGGACGGATCGCGGTCCTGGCGGACGGTGGGGGGCACGGCACCATCGCCGCCGATGCGCTCCACGAGCAGGGCCTCGACCTCCCCCCGCTGTCAGCCGAGACCCGTCGACGGCTCCAGCGGATCCTGCCGCCGGCCGCGTACACGGGGAACCCCGTGGACGTCGCCGGTGCCACCGACGGCGACCCGAACATCTTCGCCCAGTGCCTCGAGCTCCTGGTCGACGACCCCGGGGTGGACGGGGTGCTGTGCGTCGGGTTGCTCGGGGGGTACGGCATCCGGTTCAGTGGCGACCTCTCCGCCGCCGAGGAGCGCACCGCGGTGCGCATGGCCACGCTCGCCCGCGACCGGGGGAAACCCCTGGTCGTCCACAGCGCCTACACCTTCGAGTACCCCCACGCCCACGACCTGCTGCGTGCCGCAGGCGTCCCCGTGGTGTCCTCGGTCGAGGTGGCGGCGCGGTGCATCGCCGCGTTGCGGGAGCGGGGGCAGTACCTGCTCAACACGAGCACGCGCATCGGGGTCGACGTCGCGCAGCGTGAGGCCGACCCCGCCGAGCGGCGGGTGCTGACCGAACCCGAGGGCCGAGAACGCCTGGCTGCGGCAGGTGTGCCGGTCGGCCTCTCGGTCCTCGCCCGGGATCCCGACGCCGCTGCCGCGGCCGTGGAGGAGTTCGGCGGACCCGTGGCCATGAAGATCGTCTCGGGCGACGTCGTGCACAAGTCCGACGTCGGCGGGGTCGCGCTCGGCGTGGACTCGACCACCTCGGCTCGGGCCACCTTCGACGAACTCGTCGCGCGTGTCGGCAAGGTCCGACCGGAGGCCGAGATCGACGGCGTGCTGATCACCCCGATGGTCCCCTCCGGTGTGGAGTTGATCATCGGCGCCACCGTCGACGCCTCCTTCGGCCCCATGCTCACGGTCGGCGCGGGCGGCACCGAGGTGGAGATCCTCCGCGACCTTGCCTTCCGCGCGCTGCCCGTCGATCACGAGCAGGCGGCCGGCATGCTGGAGGAGCTGCGGATCGCCCCGCTGCTCACCGGGTTCCGCGGCAGCGAACCCGTCGATCTCGAAGCCCTCGTCGAGCTGCTGGTCTCGGTGTCCCGGTGCGTGGCACAGGACGCCGGCATCCTGGAGCTCGATCTGAACCCCGTGATCGCCCACCCCGACGGCGCCGAGCCGGTGGACGTGCGTGTGGTGGTGGCCGCCGACGAGTACGGTGACCCGCCCACGGGGTCGGGGTCAGCCTCGAGGGAGGGCTGACCGCACCGGGAGACGACGCGCGTCGACCTGACGGGCGTCCTGACGACGAACGAGCACGACCGACCATCCACAAGAGGAGGGAAACGATGAGATGGACCAACGATCGGCGGTGGATGCCGCTGCGCGTCATCGCGATGCTCGCGGTGGCGGCACTGGTCCTCGCCGCATGTGGTGAGGACGACCCCGACGACGATGACGCCGCGCCCGACCAGCAGTTCCTGACGATGGCGACCGGTTCGACCGGCGGGACCTACTTCCCGCTCGGTGGCGCCATGCAGGGGGTCTGGAACGGTCACAGCGACGGCAGCTTCCGGGTGAGCACCCAGGCCAGTGGCGCGTCGGTGGAGAACCTCCGCCTGCTCCACGCTGGCGAGGTGCAGCTCATCATGGCCGTCAACGGTGTCGCCGCCGACGCGCTCGCGGGTGAGGGCGCGTTCGAGGACGATGGTGCCCTCGAGGGCATCACCTTCATGGGCAACATCTACGGCGAGGTCACCCAGGTCGTCGCGCGCGCCGACGCCGGGATCAACTCGATCGAGGACATGGACGGCAAGCGGATCGCGATCGGCCCGCCCGGCAGCGGCACCGAGGTTGCCGCTCGGACGATCCTCTCAGCGGCCGGGATCGACCCGGACAACGACATCCAGGCGTTCCAGGACACCTTCGGGGACGCCGCGGACGGGCTGCGTGACGGGCGCATCGACGCCGCGTTCGCGATCCTGGCCCTGCCGGCCGGGAGCCTCGAGGAGGTCGCCACCGCGACCGACCTGACCTTCGTGTCGATCACGGGCGACCTGCTACAGGGCCTGCTGGACGACGACGAGACGCTGTCAGCGCTCGAGGTGCCGGCCGGGACCTACCCGGGTCAGGACGACACCGTGACGTGGACCACCAACTGGGCCACGCTGTACGCGATGGACGACCTCGATGAGGACGTCGCCTACCAGCTGGTGAAGATCCTCTACGAGCAGAACGAGGAGATCGCGAACGCCCACGCCGTCGGCGGGCAGATCCAACTGCACACGGCGACCGATGGGCGCGCGGGTATCCCGTTCCACCCGGGTGCGGAGCGCTTCTACGAGGAGGCCGACGCCCTGTGATCACCCGCGCCGCCGTGCAGGGGCGGACGTCGGCAGTCTCGACGTCTCCCGCACGGCGGCGCACCCCACGGACGGTGGCGAGCGTTGCCGCGGCCGCGCTCGCCACCGCAACCGTCGTGACGGTCGCCCTGCTCGTGCCGGGCGATCGCACACCCCAGTTGGAGATCCACGACCACAGCGGTGACACGGTCACCCGGGTGCGCAGCGTGGAGGTCGGAGAGACCTTCGCGCTCGTGCACACGCACTCGGTGACGGGGCGTCCGGTCGTCGAGACCTTCTCGGTGCTCGACGCGGACACCCTGGCGATCGAGGAGCTGTGGTTCGACGAGCACGGTGCGAACCTGCCGACCGCGGCAGAACCCCTCGGGGACGGGATGACCACCTACCTCGAGGTGGAGGACGGCTACCGGGTGCTGCACCACGGGCACCCGATCGGCTCGCTGCCGCTGATCGTCGGGAGCCCGTCGGTGGACCACGTGATGCGGTTCAGCGACGGGGAGGAGCTGCGTCTGCTAGACGTAGCACGCGCGGGAGCCCGGATCGAGGTGAGGGTCGGTCCGGGACCATGACCATGGGTGGACGGAGCCGATGACCGAACAGCGCCCGGATGGGGCGAGCCAGGGCGGCGAACACGGGACGCAGGCGGACGAACGTCACGACGATCTTGGGTCGACGGAGATCTCGGAGCGGGCCCGTGACACGATCAGTCACATCCCCGAAGAGCTGTCGGAGGAGCTGCGCCAGGAGCTCGAGCAGGAGGTGCTCGAGCTCGAGCAGGTGGGCTTCTCGGAGGCACAGGTCGGCACCCGCGAGGACATGCGGGCGGTGTGGCGCTGGGCGGTGTTCCTCGTCGCGCTCGCGCTGAGCCTGTTCCACCTGTACACGGCGGTCTACGGCACCCTGCCGAGCCTGCAGCAGCGCAGCTTCCACGTCGCCTTCGGCCTGGGCCTGATCTTCCTGCTGTACCCGGCCAGGACGGAGATGACCCAGACCGAGGCCCTGCGTGGATGGGCGCTGACGATCGCCGGGCTGGTGGCCGTCGGGCTGCTGGTGGCGGCCGGCAGCGCCGAGCTGTACGTCGCCCTCCCCGCGATCGGGATCCTGCTCCTGATCCAGGCCGCCCGGCACCTGCCCCTGCGCGTGGCCGGGATGCCGATCGCGGACGTGTTGCTCTCGGGCCTCGGGTTCTTCGCCGGGTTGTACGTGTTCTTCAACCACGACGTCATCGCCCGCACGGTGGCGATGGAGTCGCCGTCGGACCTCGCGGTGGCCACGATCGGCGTGATGCTGGTCCTGGTCGCCACCCAACGGGTGATCGGCACCCCGCTCGTCGTCCTCGGGATCGCGGCGCTGCTGTTCGCCTACTTCGGTCAGCAGATGCCGGACTTCTTCCAGCACGCCGGGTACTCGGTCGACCGGATCGCGGCGCACTCCTTCCTCGGCACGGAGGCGATCTTCGGGACCCCGATCCGGGTGTCGTCGACGTTCATCTACATCTTCATCATCTTCGCGGCGCTGCTCCAGCGCACCGGGATGGAGCGCTTCTTCACCAACCTCGCCTTCGGGCTCACCGGCGGGATGATCGGGGGAACCGCCAAGGTCGGGGTCCTGACCAGCGCGTTCTCGGGGACGATCACCGGCAGTTCGGTGGCCAACACCGTGAGCAACGGCGCCTTCACGATCCCGATGATGAAGAAGTCCGGGTACAAGGGCGAGTTCGCCGGTGCGGTGGAGGCGGCGTCCTCCACCGGGGGGCAGATCGCGCCACCGATCATGGGCGCCGGTGCCTTCATCATGATCGAGTTCACCGGCCTCTCGCTGTGGGAGATCATCCAGGCGGCCGCGATCCCCGCGGCACTGTTCTTCACCGCGCAGTTCATCGTGATCCACTACGAGTCCAAGCGCGTCGGGATCATGGGGCTGCCGAAGAGCCAGCTCCCCAACGTCCGTGAGCTGATGCTCAAGAAGGGCTACCTGCTGCTCCCGATCGGCGTGATCTTCGTGATCCTGTCCATGGGCTTCTCGGCGATCCGGGCCGCGTGGTACGCGGTGGCCGCGACGGTGCTGGTCAACATCGCGGCTCAGCTGATCGCGGCGGTCTTCCGCCGGTGGAAGACGATGCAGGACAAGCTCACGATCACCAACACCCTGGACGCGCTGGTGGACGCCGCCCGCATGATGTTGCCGATCATCGCGGCGTGCGCGACCGCGGGGCTGATCGCCGGGGTGGTCACCCTGACCGGGCTGGGCCTGCAGCTATCGTCGGGGCTGGTGGCACTGGCTGGCGAGACCCTGCTGCTGACGATGTTCTTCACCATGATCGCGAGCCTGGTGCTCGGGATCGGGCTGCCGACCACCGCCAACTACGTGATCACGGCGACGATGGCCGCGCCGGCGCTGCTGTTCTTCGACCCCGTGCCGGTGATCGCCGCGCACATGTTCGTGTACTACTTCGGGATCATGGCGGACATCACCCCGCCGGTGTGCCTGGCGGCCTACGCCGCGTCGGGGATCGCCAGGAGCAACCCCCTGAAGACGGGGATCCAGGCGGTGCGGATCGCGATCGGCGGCTTCCTGATCCCGTACATGTTCGTGCTCTCGCCGGTGCTGTTGCTCGAGGACTGGGACTGGTTCAACGGCCCCAAGGCGATCGTGACCGCGCTGGTGGGCATCTACTGCGTGGGCACCGCCGTGGTCGGGCACATCGACCGTGGCCTGAACTGGCTGGTCCGCGGGCTCCTGGTCGTGTTCGGGCTGCTGCTGCTCTACGCCCACCTCACGTCGGACCTGATCGGCCTGGCCGGGTTCCTCGCGATCTTCTTCTGGCAGTGGTGGACGGGGCCGCGGACGCGTCGCCAGCAGCCACAGACCCAGCCGGTCGGCTGACGACGAGGAGCCCACGATGAGCGTGCTGGTCGGGTACGACACCACCCAGGCGAGCCTGCAGGCCGTGCTGGTCGCCGCCGACGAGGCGCGGCGCCGCGGCGTCCCGCTGCACATCCTCTGGTACCAGGAGCACGATCCCGGGGACAGCCCGGTGCGGGCGCAGGCCCAGGCTCGCGACGCCGGGGTGGCCGACGAACGGCTGGAGCGCCTCGCGCGGACGCTGTCCGAGGGCGGGGTGGAGACCCACGTCGTGATCGAGCACGGCTTCGCGGGCGGGGCGGCGGACGCGCTGCTGGCCAAGGCGAAGCAGCTCGAGGCGGAACTGGTGGTCCTCGGCCTGCGCCCGCGACCGACGATCGAGAAGGTGCTGATGGGCAGCGTCGCGCGCCAGGTGATGCGCCACTGCCACTGTCCGGTGTTGACGGTCAAGGCGGACACGCCACGCTGACCGGTGGGTGCCGGTTCCCGGTGACCTCCGACCCTGCGTCGGCACGCCGCAGCCCGGTATGCGCCACCTCGCCGTCCGACCTACGCTCGCCCGGCCCGAGGAGGTCGCTGTGACGCCCGAGGAACCCACCGCACACCTGCCCCGGCTCTTCGACGCCGGAAGCAGTTCGTTCGTCGCCGCACTCCGGCAGCAGGCGCCCGACGCCGTACCGCCGATCCTGAACGGGCCCCTGCCGCCCGAGTTGCGGTCGCAGCTGGTGGACGGCACCACGGTGCTCGCGGTGGTCGCCCGCGACGGCGTGGTGATCGCCGGTGACCGCCGGGCGACCGCGGGGCACGTGATCTCCCGCGGCGACATGCGCAAGGTGTTCCCGGCCGACGACTCCTCCGCGATCGCGATCTCCGGCGCTGCCGGACCCGCGATGGAACTCGCCCGGGTGTTCGCCACCGAACTGGAACACTACGAGAAGGTCGAGGGCGAGCCCCTCTCCCTCGAGGGACGGTCCAACAAGCTGGCGGGGTTGGTCAGGGCGCACCTGCCGCTGGCGATGCAGGGGCTGGTGGTGGTGCCCCTGTTCGCGGGCGTGGACCAGCGCACCGGCGATCGTGGCATCTTCGAGTACGACCCCGTCGGTGGGCGCTACCGCGCGACCGACTGCGCCGCGACCGGCTCGGGCGCCCTGTCGGCCAGGACCACCCTGAAGCGCCTCGCCGATCCTGACGCGGAGATCGGCACGGCGATCCGCACCGCGGTCGAAGCCCTGTTCAACGCGGCGGAAGAGGACTCGGCGACCGGGGGACCCGATCTGATCCGTCGGATCTACCCGATCGTCGCGGTGATCGATCAGGACGGTTACCGGGAGCTCGACGACGAGGAGGTCGCCGGCCACGTCGAAGCCGTGATCGACACCCTGCGCCGCTGATGCGGCTCGCCGCCCACCCGACACCGACCCCACCGAGGTAGCCGTGGCCACCCCCTTCTACGTCTCGCCCGAACAGATGATGAAGGACCGGGCGGAGTACGCCCGGAAGGGCATCGCCCGTGGGCGCGCCCTGGTCGCGGTCGAGTTCGCGCACGGCGTGGTGTTCGTCAGCGAGAACCCGTCGCGCTCGCTGTACAAGACCTCCGAGATCTACGATCGGATCGGGTTCGCGGCGGTCGGCCGCTACAACGAGTTCGAGTCGATGCGCGTCGCCGGCATCCGCCTGGCGGACGTGAAGGGCTACCAGTACGCGCGCGAGGACGTCACCGCGAAGTCCCTCGCCAACGCCTACTCCCAGGCCCTCGGTGCGATCTTCATGGGTGCCGAGGCCAAGCCTTACGAGGTGGAGCTGCTGATCGCGGAGGTCGACGGGGACGAGGATGCGGCCCGTCACGAGCTCTACCACATCCTCTACGACGGCTCGATCGTGGACGAGAGCCGGTTCGTCGCCATCGGCGGTGAGACCGAGCCGCTGTCGGAAGTGCTCGAGTCCCGGTGGGAGCCGGAGCTCGACCGGGACGCGGCGGTACGGCTGTGCGTGGCGGCACTGGGTGAGACCGCCGGACGCGACGTCGCCCCGGACCGGCTGGAGGTCTCCGGGTTGGACTCGACCCGGTCCCGCCGCCGCTTCTTCCGCCTGCGCGACCGGGAGCTCGCCACCGCGCTCGACGCCGGGTGAGCCGTGGCAGCGGCGCTGGCGCCGACCGGGCACCCTGGTCCGCACAGGCCGTGGCCACAGGAGGGGACGCGCCGGTGCGACGCAGGATCTTCGGGATCGAGAACGAGTACGGGGTCACGTGCACGTTCGAGGGTCAGCGTCGCCTCAGCCCGGACGAGGTCGCCCGGTACCTCTTCCGCCGGGTGGTGTCGTGGGGACGTTCCTCCAACGTGTTCCTGGAGAACGGTGCCCGGCTCTACCTCGACGTCGGATCCCACCCCGAGTACGCGACCCCCGAGTGCGACAGCCCGCGCCAGGTGGTCGTCCACGACAAGGCGGGGGAGCGGATCGTCGAGGACCTGGTGCTCGCCGCGGAGCGTCGCCTCGCGGAGGAGGGCATCGCCGGGCGGATCAGCCTGTTCAAGAACAACACCGACTCCGCCGGCAACTCCTACGGCTGCCACGAGAACTACCTCGTCGGGCGGGTGGGTGAGTTCCAGCGGATGGCCGAGGCGCTGATCCCCTTCCTGGTGACGCGGCAGATCTTCGCGGGTGCGGGCAAGGTCCTGCAGACCCCGCGCGGGCCGATCTTCTCCCTGGCGCAGCGGGCGGAGCACATCTGGGAAGGCGTGTCCTCGGCGACGACCCGATCGCGCCCGATCATCAACACCCGCGACGAGCCGCACGCCGACGCCGAGCGCTTCCGTCGCCTGCACGTGATCGTCGGCGACTCGAACATGTCCGAGTACACGTCGTGGTTGAAGGTGGCGAGCTGCGATCTCGTGCTCCGCATGCTCGAGGAACGCACCGTGATGCGTGACCTCAGCCTCGACAACCCGATCCGGGCGATCCGTGAGATCTCCCACGACCTCACCGGGACCCGGCGGATCCGCCTGGCGACCGGGCGTGAGATGAGCGCCCTGGAGATCCAGCAGGTGTACCTCGAACGGGTCGAGCGGTACCTGCAGTCCAGCGAGGACGTCGACGCCGAGGCCAAGCGTGCGGCGGGGGAGTGGCGCTTCGTGCTCGAGCGCCTGGCGGGTGATCCCCTCTCGCTCGGTCGACAGCTGGACTGGGTCGCGAAGTACCACCTGATCGACCGCTACCGCGGCAAGCACGACCTCCCGCTCGGCCACCCGCGCGTGCAGATGCTCGACCTCGCCTACCACGACGTGGTCCGTGATCGGGGGCTGTACCACCTGCTGCTGCGCCAGGGGAGGGTTCAGACCCTGTTGGACGAGGAGGAGATCGTGGCGGCGACCACCACGCCACCGCCGACGACGCGGGCGGCCCTGCGCGGGCGATTCATCGCCGCAGCCAAGGCGAAGCGCCGCGACTACACCGTCGACTGGGTGCACCTCAAGCTCAACGACCAGGCCCAGCGCACCGTGCTGTGCAAGGACCCCTTCCGGTCGGAGGACGAGCGGGTCGATCGGCTCATCGCCTCGATGTAGCCGCCTTCTGCCGTGCGCGGCGCGACGCCGTCTACCCTCGGTCGCGACGACGGACAGGGGAGGCGGCACCGCGTGGGGGACAAGGCCGAGCGGCTGGTCAACCTGACGGTCGCGCTGCTGGAGGCGCGCCGGCCCCTGACCTTCGCGGAGATCAAGCGCCGCACGGGGTTCTACGCCCAGCGCGACCCAGAGTCCGCGCGACGGATGTTCGAGCGCGACAAGGACGACCTGCGGCGCCTCGGGGTCCCCGTGGTCGTCACCGACGTGGCGTTCGGCGAGGAGCAGGGGTACCGGATCGACCGGCGCGACTACGAGCTCCCGGACGTGGACCTCACCGCGGAGGAGGTCACGGCCCTGGCCATCGCCGTCCACCTCACCGGGGCGGAGGGTGTGCACCTCGGGCTCACGAAGCTGCTCGCACGCGCACCCGACCCGGTCCCGCTCGACGAGCCGCCGCCGGTCCGGGTCGGCATCGCCGCCGACGCGGTGGACGCGGTGGCGGCGGCGGTGGTCACCCGCACCTGCCTCGCGTTCCGCTACCGGGCCGCCGACGGCACCGTCAGCGACCGGGAGGTGGATCCGTACGCGGTCGTGCAGCGGCGCGGATCGTGGTACCTCGTGGCCCGTGACCACGGACGGGATGCGCTGCGCGCCTTCCGCCTGGACCGTCTCCAGGGCCGCCCCCGGACCGTGGGTCCGCCCGAGGCCTTCGACACCCCGGACGACCTCGACGTCGCCGCGGCGGTGTCGGGACCGGAGCTGGCGGCGGTGGACGTCGAGGTGGCTGTCGACGCCGCGGCGCGCTGGGCGGTCGAGTCGCGCGGGGCGGTGGACATCGGGCGGCGGCACGGCGACCGGCCCGTGCTGCGTGTCGGGGGCATCGACCCCAACCGGGACCTGCCGTGGCTGCTCGGACTGGCGCCGGGCGCTGAGGTGCTGGCGCCACCCGACGTCGCCGCGCAGGTCAAGGCGGGGCTGCGGGCGGTGCTGACGGCCCACGGTGCGTCACCGGAGGGTGGAGCGTGAGCGCCACCACCGACGTCGCCCGGATGCTCACCCTGATCCCGTGGCTGCTGGAGCGGCCGGGAGCGACCCTCGCAGAGACCGCCGAGGCCTTCGGGGTCGCCCCCGAGGTGATCCGCCGGGACCTGGGCCACCTCGACTTCTGCGGGCTGCCGGGGCTGGGCGGCGGCGACCTGTTCGACGTGTCGCTCGTCGGGGACCGGGTCGTGGTGTCGATGGCGGACGAACTGCGACGTCCCCTGCGTCCCACCCCCGACGAGGCGCTGCGCCTCGTCCTCACCGTGGACACGGTCGCGGACGCGCTCGGCGACGACCTGCCGGCGCTGCGCACGGCCGTCGCGAAGGTGCGCGACGCCCTCGGCATCCCCGAGGACGTCGCCGACGTGCTCGCGGAGGAGGGCCCGTCCGGCCTCGAGCGACTCCGGTCCGCGCTGCACGACCGCCGCCGGATCCGCCTGACCTACCAGGGTCGCAGCGACCCGGCCCCCACCGTTCGGGAGGTCGACCCGTGGGCGCTGCACCTGCAGGACGGGGTGTGGTACCTGCAGGGACACGACCGTGGCGTCGAGGAGGGACGGATCTTCCGGGTCGACCGGGTCGCGAACGTCGAGGTGCTGGACGTCCGGGCCGAGGTGGCACCCCCGGCGAACCTCCCGCCACCCCGTTACGAGCCCGAGCCGGAGGATCCCGAGGTGGTGCTGGATGTCGCGCCAGCGGCGCGGTGGCTCGAGGGCGCGTTGGCGCTCGACGCGGTCGTCGAGCACGATGACGGCCGCGCCCGCCTGACCTTCCGCACCAACGCCCCCCGGTGGGTCGCTCGGCTGGTACTCATGACCGGCGGTGGAGCCGTGGTGGTCGCCCCCCGGTCGATCCGCGACGAGGTGGTCCGGCTGGCCGATGCCGCGCTGCGGGGCGAGGTGACCTGACCGCGGCCGCGCGCGAGCAGGCCGGACGTGACGCACGGGGCCCGCGCGTCTTCTTGGTCATCGGGCCTATAGCCGCGGCCCTCACCGGCCGATGGGAAGGGGGAGCCCACGACCCAGGGGAGGTGAGCCCCGGTGACCAGGATCCGCGCCAACTGTCCGGACTGCGGCGACGTCGAGCTCGCCCCCGAGGAGATGCTGGTCGAGGTCAGCCATGACACCGAGGACCTGGTCGGTGCCGGCAGCAGCTACCGCTTCGTCTGCCCGGACTGCACCGCCAGCGTCCGCAAGCCAGCCGACGAGCGCATCGTGCAGCTGCTGATCAGCGGTGGGGTGCCCCTGGAGGTGGCCGGGAACCCCGGGACCGGGGAGGGGCCGTGGCGCGAGCCGACGGCGCCCGCGCACCCCGAGGCGCCGGCCGGGGGACCCCCGCTCACGCCGGACGATCTGCTCGACCTGCACCTGCTGCTCCAGGACGACGGCTGGTTCGACCGCCTGACCCGGTGCCGCTCCTGACGGCCGGAGCACGTCCGGGCACGGCGCAGGAGCGGTCCAGCGTCGCGACGTAGACTGCGCGACGCTCCCGCTCGACGAGGTGCCGTGACGACGATCGCCGTGATCCTGGTGGTGACCGCCCTGTTCACGCTGGCGGTCCTGGTGACCCTGGTGTGGTCGGTGGTGCGACGCACCAGCGCCCTCGCGCAGGACCTCACGTCGCTCCAGGAACGACTCGGACCCGACCTGGAACGCCTCCAGCGAGATGCCGACGTCACCGCGCGGGAACTGGAGCAGGTCAGCGCGTCGCTGGAGCGCCTCCAGCAGGCCCGTGAGCGCCGGCGCCACGGCGACGGGTGACGCCTATCGCACACCGCTGGCCACCGGTAGACTCGTCCGAACGGGCACGGCTGCCCGCGCCCGACGGGGTGCACGACCCTCCGGGGCGTCGCCACCGACCGTCACCCCATCGGCACCGACGGACGAGGAACCCCGATGAACCCAAGCGGCCAACAACTCCTGATCATCCTGCTGGTCGTGCTGCTGCTGTTCGGCGCGAAGCGGCTCCCGGACCTGGCGCGCTCGATGGGGACCTCCATCAAGGAGTTCCGATCGGCGACGAAGGAGGCGATGGCGGAGTCCTCCGAGGACGACACGGACGGCGAGTCGTCCGGGACGTCCGCCGACGCCGATCGGGAGCGCTGATCCATCGCCGTGAACCAGGCGGCCTCCGGCCCCGACCGGTCGGGGGAGATGAACCTCTTCGAGCACCTGCGTGAGCTGCGCCGCCGGCTCACCCGCGCACTCATCGCCCTGGGGCTCGGGACGGTGGTCGGCTACCTGATCTTCCCCGCGATGCTCGAGCTGATCATGGCTCCCTACTGTGCCGTCGCCGACGAGATCCGGCCCGACGGCACCTGCACACTGGTGGCGCTCACGCCGCTCGAGCCCTTCTCGGTGCGCCTCAAGACCTCCTTCGTGATCGGGCTGTTCATCGGCGGGCCGGTGATCTTCTACCAGCTGTGGCGGTTCATCACGCCGGGTCTGACCACCAAGGAGCGGCGCTTCGCCCTGCCCTTCGTGGCCAGCAGCCAGCTGATGTTCGCCATCGGGATCGGCTTCGCCTACCTCGCGATCCCCTTCGGGCTGCGCACCCTCCTCGGCTTCGGAGGCCCGGGCATCGAGCCGCTGCTGTCGGCCAGCGAGTACCTGTCGTTCTTCCTCACCCTGTCGGTGGCCTTCGGGCTGGTGTTCGAGCTCCCGCTGATCCTGATCTTCCTGTCGCTGGTCGGCGTGATCAGCTCGACCGCCCTGCGCAAGGCCCGGCCCTACGCGATCCTCGGCAGCGTGGTCGCGGCCGCCTTCGTCACGCCGACCAACGACGCGATCACCCTGTTCTTCCTGGCCGGCCCGATGGTGTTCTTCTACGAGGTGTCGATCCTCGCCGCGTGGCTGATCGAGCGCTCACGGAGGAAGCGCGCCGCATGACCGAGGTCGCCCGTCCGCATCCGGAGCGGCGCGACGACCCCGAAGCGCCCCGCTGGTCGCGCGTCGTGCTCTGGGTGCGCCGGTTGCGGGGACGGCAACCGCTCGGGCTGCTGCTGGTGGTCGCCCTCCTTGGCCTGCTCCTCGGCGTCATCGTCGGTCGGGTGAGCGCACCCCCGCCGACGGCGGACGCGGCACGCGCGATCGATGCCGCGCTGTTGCCCCTGGCGCTCGACGCCGACGGGATCTGGACCTCCGCGTCGGACGACCGTGAACCGGTCAGCGAGGCGTTCGTCCGGCTGCGACGCGAGGACGATCCTTCCCTGGTGATCGCGCACCACGAGGAGTGGCAGCGCGCCTACGACGCCGTGCTGGTCCAGCTCGCCGGGCTCGACATGCCGGTGCCCGCACGACCGGTCCAACGGCAGTTCATCGCCGCGGTCACCCTGTCGCGGGACGCGGTGGAGGTGCTCGCCCACGCCGCTACCGTGGAGGATGCGCAGGAGCGGCAGGATCTGCTCATCGAGGTCGGGCGGCTGCGCCACCGCAGCGAGCAGCTCACGCAGTCGGCCCGGGCATCGATGCTCGACCTCGACGGACGGCGGGCCGACGTGTCGCCCCTGCCGCCGCTCACCACCTTCCAGGAAGGACGTTCATGACCCTCGACCACCCGACCCTCGTGCCGGGTTTCGTCGAGGAACTGGGCTTCGAGCTCGACGCCTTCCAGCAGCAGGCGATCGACGCCCTCGCCACCGGCCGTTCGGTGCTCGTCGCCGCCCCGACCGGCGCGGGGAAGACCGTCGTGGGGGAGTTCGCGTGCCACGACGCGCTGGCACGGGGCGGGAAGGCCTTCTACACGACGCCGATCAAGGCGCTGTCGAACCAGAAGTTCCGGGACCTGTCACAGCGCTACGGCGCGGAGTCCGTCGGCCTGCTCACCGGCGACCGATCGATCAACGGCGAGGCCCCGGTGGTGGTGATGACCACCGAGGTGCTCCGCAACATGATCTACGAAGCCTCACCGACCCTCCGCGGGCTCCGCCACGTGGTCCTCGACGAGGTGCACTACCTCGCCGACCGCGAGCGCGGCGCCGTGTGGGAGGAGGTGATCGTGCAGCTGCCCTCGTCGGTGCAGCTCGCGGCGCTCTCCGCGACGGTGAGCAACGCCGAGGACTTCGGTCGCTGGCTCGACGAGGTGCGCGACGGGTGCGAGATCGTGATCTCCGAGACCCGGCCGATCCCACTGCGGCACCACTACTTCGTCAACGACCGCATCTACGACACCTTCCGGGCGGGGCGCAAGCGCGGTGCCAGCCAGGAGCACCGCGAGCGTGCCGCCCAGGCGCTGGCGGGCGTGCCCAACCCGGACGTGATCATGCTCGAGCGGCGCGCCCGGCAGCGCAACCGGGTGACCGGCCGCGGACGGCGGATGGCGTCAGACGTGCGGCTGCGGTGGCCGTCCCGCCCGCAGGTCGTGGCGGAGCTCGCGGCGCGCGAGTGGCTCCCGGCGATCATCTTCGTGTTCTCCCGGCAGGGGTGCGAGCAGGCGGTCGAGCAGCTCGTCCGGGCAGGGGTGCGGCTGACCGACCGATCCGAGCGTGACGAGATCGCCACCCTCGTGGACACGCTGGTCGCCGACCTGCCCGAGGAGGACCTGCGGGTGCTCGGGTTCCCCGCCTGGCGCTCCGCCCTGATGAGCGGCGTCGCGGCCCACCACGCCGGCATGGTCCCGGCGTTCAAGGAGATCGTCGAGCTGCTGTTCCAGCGTGGCCTGCTGAAGGTCGTGGTGGCCACCGAGACCCTCGCGCTGGGCATCAACATGCCGGCACGCACCGTGGTGATCGAACGGCTCGAGAAGTTCGACGGCGAGTCACACGTGATGCTCACGCCGGGCGAGTACACCCAGCTGACCGGCCGGGCCGGCCGTCGCGGGATCGACCGTGTCGGGCACGCCGTCGTGCTCTACCAGCGGGACCTGCCCTTCCAGAGCGTGGCCGGACTGGTCGGGACCCGGGCCTACCCGCTGCGGAGCTCCTTCACGCCGTCCTACAACATGGCGGTCAACCTGCTGCGCCGACACGATCTCGCCCAGGCGGAGGCGCTGCTGGGGGCCTCCTTCGCGCAGTTCGAGGCGGACTCCTCGGTGACCAGGAAGGCCGACCGGCTCCTCGAACTCGAGGAGGCGATCCGGGGCTACGGCCAGCACCTCGCCTGTGACCAGGGCGACTGGGCGGCGTACTGGGCGACCCGGCGCGAGCTGTCCCGGGTGGAGAAGGCCGAGGCCAAGGCGCGCCGACGACGCCAGGAGGACGGGGTGAAGGAGGCGATCGCCGCGCTGGTGCCCGGTGACGTGCTGCACCTGCCCTGGATCGGCCGGCGCGGGCTCGCTGCCGTCGTCGGGATCCACGTCAGCAAGGCCGGCACGCCGCTCGCGCAGGTCGTCACCGACGAGCGTGCCCTGACCAAGCTCGGCCCCCGCGAGCTGAGCGAGCCGCCCCGGCCGATCGACCGGCTCCGACTGCCGGGACGTGGCAACCCGCGGCAGAAGGAGTACCGCCGGGCCGTCGGTGACCGTCTGCGCTCCGTCGAGCCGCCACACGAGCCGCCACCGTCGGAACCCGCGCCACCTGCGGACGACGCTCCGTCGGAACGCATCGCGGTGCTCCGCGCCGAGCTCCGCGCGCACCCGTGCCACCACTGCCCGGACCGCGCGGACCACGAACTCTGGCAGCACCGCGCCGACGGGTTGATCGACGAGGCCGACGGGCTCCGGCGGGCGATCCACCAGGCGACCGGGTCGCTGGTCCGCCGGTTCCACCGGATCCTGGAGGTGCTGACCGTCCTCGGGTACATCGACGAGACCCCGGCGCCCACCGAGGAGGGGATGCGCCTGGCGGGCATCTACAGCGAGGTGGACCTGCTCGTCGCCGAGGTGCTCCGTCGGGGACATCTCGACGAGCTCAGCGCCACGGAGCTGGCCGGTATCGCCGCGCTGTTCGTGTACGAACCCCGCGGCGGTGAGGCGACCCTCGAGCCGGAGCTGCCGACGGTCGGGCTCCACGATGCCGCCGAGGCGGTGCTGGCCGTGGCCGAGGAGCTGCGCAAGCGTGAGGTCGGCGCGGGTGTCGAACCCCTCCGGGAGCTCGATGCGGGGTTCGTGGCCGCGGCGTGGCGGTGGGCATCGGGCGCGGATCTGGACACGGCCCTCGGGGACCTCGACCTGACCGGCGGCGACTTCGTCCGCAACGTCAAGCAGGTCGCTGATCTGCTCGGGCAGCTACGGACCGTCGGCGACGCCGTGCTCGCGGCTCGTGCCACCGCGGGGATGGACGGCCTGCGCCGTGGCATCGTGGAGGCGTGACGGCCCCACGGGGCGCCGCAGTAGGCTCCGCGCGACCACACAGGAGCCTGCCTTGCCCGGAGAGCACGCGCTCGGTCGCCCCCTCGTGATCGCGAACCCGGCCGCCGGCTCGGGGCGTGCTCCCGTCCTGCCCAGGCTGTGTGCGGTCCTCGACGACCTCGATGTCGGTTACGACGTCGAGGTGACCGGGGGACCGGGCCACGCCACCCATCTCGCCCGCACCGCCGTGGTCGACGCTGGTCGCACCTTCCTGATCGCCGTCGGTGGTGACGGGACGGTGCACGAGGTCGTCAACGGCATGGTGGACGCGACCGAGCGCCGCCTGCTCGGCGAGGACCCGGTGTTGGCGGTGGTGAGCGCGGGCAGCGGCGGTGACCTCATCCGGACGTTCGGCCTCGACCGTCCGGTGGAGCGGCTCGCCCACCACCTCGCCAGCGAGACGGTCATGCCGGTGGATCTCGGCCACGTGACCTTCCAGGGCGACGACGGCCGCACGCGTGAAGCGGTGTTCGCGAACGCGGCCGAGGCGGGCTTCGGCGGACGGGTCGTCGCGACGGCGGCGAAGCTGCCGCGCCGGCTCGGGACCTCGCGCTACGCCGTCGGCATCGTGCTCGGGTGGGGCGGGTTCCGGCGGGTCCGGACCACGATCACCGTGGACGCCGGCAGCGTGACCGCGGAGGTGTGCAACGTGCTGGTCGCGAACGGCCAGTTCCTGGGCGGCGGTATGCGGGCGGCGCCCCGAGCCCTTCCCGACGACGGGCGGTTCAACGTCCAGGCCTGGGGCGGCAGCGTCACCGACGTCGTGCGGGGGGGACGCCAGCTGCGGCGGGGCACCCACCTCGAACGCCCGGACGTGCGCGAGTGGCAGTCCACCACCGTCACGGTCGAGTCGGAGCGGCCCCTGCTCGTCGAGGCCGACGGCGAGCTGCTCGGCACGACCCCCGCGCGGTTCGAGGTGCTGCCACGGCTGCTGCGACTCAAGCTGTGACGACCTACCGTGTCCGCGGCGAAGGAGGACGGGTGATCGAGGAACGCACGCGACGAACCCAGCAGGTGCTGCGCGAGCAAGAGGTGGCTGCGCTGCTCGTCGGTCCGAGCGCCGACCTGCGCTACCTGGTCGGGTACGACGCCCTCCCGCTGGAGCGGCTGACCCTGCTGATCGTTCCGGCGGAGGGCGAGCTCCGACTGGTCGTCCCGGAGCTCGAGGCCGCACGTGCCGAGGCCAGCGGTGCCACACGGCTGGCCGAGCTGGTGCCCTGGGGGGAGACCGACGATCCGATCGCCCTGGTCGCCACGCTGCTCGGCCCCGCCGGGGCGGGGCGCCTGGCGGTCCAGGACCGGCTGTGGACGAGCTTCACCCTCGCGCTGCAGGGCGCCCTGCCCGACGCCTCGTGGCGGCCGGGATCGCGGGTCATGCGCGAACTGCGTGTCGTCAAGGACGAGGAGGAGCGGCGCCTGCTCCGCGAGGTCGGGCAGGCGATCGATCGGGTCCACGCCCAGGTCCCGGCGCTCCTGCGCCCCGGCCGCACCGAGCGGGAGGTCGGGCGCGACATCGCCGAGCTGATCCTCGAGGACCACGACGTGGTGAACTTCGTGATCGTCGGCTCGGGCCCGAACGGCGCCTCGCCCCACCACGAGACGGGCGAGCGCGTGCTCCAGCCCGGTGATGCCGTCGTGGTCGACATCGGTGGCACCCGGCAGGGCTACTGCTCCGACTGCACCCGCAACTACCTCGTCGAGCACGCACCCGCGGGCTACGAGGAACTGCACCGGGTCCTCGAGGCCGCCCAGGACGCGGCCGTCGCGGCGGTCCGGCCCGGCGTGCCCGCCGAGTCGATCGACGCCGCCGCGCGCGAGCTGATCGCCGCTGCGGGCTACGGCGAGCGCTTCGTGCACCGGACCGGCCACGGCATCGGCGTGGAGGAGCACGAGGAGCCCTGGATCGTCGCGGGCAACACCGAGCCCCTGGTCGCGGGCATGGCCTTCTCGGTGGAACCGGGGATCTACGTACCCGACCGGTACGGCGCACGGATCGAGGACATCGTGCTGGTGACCGACACCGGCGTCGAGCGGCTCAACCACCGACCCCGTGCCGCGCTGACCGCCGGATGAGCGAGGACGCCGTGGGTGACGACATCGCGATCCGACGGGCGCGGATCGAGGAGATCCGACCGCTCGCCGCCGAGTTCCAGCAGGAGCAACGCAGCGAGCTCGGCATCGTCGCGAACACGCCGCTGCCGCAGGGTGGGATCTTCTGGATCGCCACCGACCCCGACGGCAGCCCGCTGGGGTACGCCGCCGGGACCCTGCGGCCCGTCGGCTGCACGATCGGGCCGGTGTTCACCCGAGGACACGCCCGGCGACGCGGGGTCGGTCAGGCCCTGTTGCGGGCGATCCACCGGTGGGCCGACGACACCCGGGTGCCGATCGTGGAGATCTCGGTGGCCGCCTCCAACGAGGACGGTCGCCGCTTCCTCGAATCGCTCGGGTACCGACCGCGCCGGATCCTGATGTCCCTCACGCCGATCGCGGACGGCGACGAGCGACGCGACGACCCCGCCGGGAGCACGCGCCTGTGAGCGCCACCGCCGACCAGGACGCCGCCCTCCACGAGCTCGTGCGCGACCTCGCCCGCGAACGTCTGGCACCTGCCGCCGATCGCTTCGAGCGGGAGCACACCTTCCCACGGGAGCTGTTCGACCAGCTCGCCGACCTCGACCTGACGGGGTTGCCCTTCAGCCCCGACGTCGGCGGCAGCGGGCTGCCCCACAGCAGCTACCTCACGGTCGTCGAGGAGGTCTCACGGGCCTACACCGCCCTCGGGATGGGGTTGTCCGTGCACACCCTCGCGACCTGGGGGATCGGCGCGCACGCGACCCCGGAGCAGCGCGAGCGGTTCGTACCGGACCTGGTCGCGGGCCGTGCCCTCGGCGCGTACGCCCTGTCCGAGCCCGGATCCGGGTCGGACGCCGGGGCGTTGACCACCCGGGCGGTCCGTGACGGTGACGTGTACCGCCTGACCGGCACCAAGGCGTGGGTCACCCACGGTGGGGTGGCCGACCGCTACCTCGTGATGGCACGCACCTCCCACGAAGGCTCGCGGGGGATCAGCGCCTTCATCGTCGACGCCGACCAGCCGGGCCTGTCCTTCGCCGCACCCGAGGACAAGATCGCCATGTGGTCGTCGCCGACGGCCCAGCTGATCCTGGACGACGCTCCGGTCCCGGCCGACCGGCTGCTCGGCGGCCAGGAGGGGACCGGCTTCCGGGTGGCCCTCGCGTCGCTCGACGGCGGGCGCCTGGGGATCGCTGCCTGCGCCGTCGGGCTCGCGCAGGCCGCCCTCGACGCGGCGGTGGCGTACGCGGGGCAGCGGGAGCAGTTCGGGCGGACGATCGGCTCCTTCCAGGGGATCGGGTTCCTGCTGGCCGACATGGCGGCCCGCACCGAGGCGTCCCGTGCCCTGTACCGGGTGGCCGCCCGTCGCCGCGACGAGGGCCACGAGTTCACCCAGGAGGCGGCGATGGCGAAGCTCGTGGCCACCGATGCGGCGATGCAGACCACCACCGATGCGGTCCAGGTGTTCGGCGGGTACGGCGTCACCCGCGAGTTCCCGGTGGAGCGGTACCTGCGGGAGGCGAAGATCCTGCAGATCGTCGAGGGGACCAACCAGATCCAGCGGCTGGTCATCTCCCGCGGGTTGACCGGCCGCAGCCCACGGTGACGATGATCCGCTCCCTGCCGGTCACCGACCACGACCGCCGCCGGTTCCGCGTCACGTGGCGCATCCTTGCCGCGGGGATCGGGCTCGGGGTCGTCGGTGCTGCCGCGATGGGCCTGTCGGGCTTCGACGGGCGGGTCGGCTTCGCGACGGTGATGCTGGGTGGCGCGCTCGGCTGCGTTGCGGCGGCCCTGACCACCGCTGGCTACGCGATCGTGGACGAGGCCCGCAACGCCCCCGTCGCCACCCGCCGGCTGGTGGTGGCGGTGGCCCTGTTCGCCGGTGGTGCGTTCCTGCTCATGCTGGTGGTGGCCGTGGCGGGCAGCACGCCGTGAACGGCCGAGCCCGCCCAACGGCGAGGCCCGCCGGTACCCGACCTGCGCGACGGGCGCGCCGTGTCGCGCAGCGCCGAGGAGACCCGTAGCATGGCGGTCGCACGGTCCGTCACGTATCGGGACCACCGACGGGAGCAGGCGTGAAGACCACCGCGACGTCTCCGGCGACGTCGTCCGAGGCGGGGCGTGCACGGGGCACCCTCCTCGCGGCGGACCGGATCGTGACCCTCGGGCACGGCCGCAAGCATGCCCGTGCGCTGCTGATCCGCGGTAGCCGGGTCGTCTGGGTCGGGGACGACCCCGAGCAGGCGCCCCCGCACGGGGAGGAGGTGGACCTGTCCGGCTGCGTGATCGGTCCGGCCTTCGTCGACGCCCACGTCCACCTCACCCCGACGGGGCTGTCACTGACGGGACTGGACCTCAGCGAGGTCGAGAGCGGCGCGGAGCTGCTGCAGGCGGTGGCGACCTTCGCGGGCGCGCACACCGGCCGGGTGGTGTGGGGACACGGGTTCGATCCTCACGGCTTCCCGGACACGCTGCCCACCCCGGACGACCTCGCGCAGGTCGCCGACGGGCGGTCGGTGTACCTCTCGCAGGTCGACGGACACACCAGCCTGGTCGACCGCCGGACCCTGGCGGCTGCCCCCCTGGCCCGCGCAGAGGGGGTCGAGCGCGACGCCACCGGCCAACCCACGGGTCGGCTCCGGCGGGAGGCGAACCACATCGTGCGCCGCTGGAGCGTGGGGGCGATGGACCCCGCCGAGCTGGACACGGCCCGACGTGAGGCGGTGCGCCATGCCGCCTCACTCGGGATCGGATCGGTCCACGAGATGGCCGGACCCGACGTGATGGGGCTCGGCGACCTCGACGCGTGGCTGGAGGGCAGCTGGCCGATCGAGGTGGTGCCCTACTGGGCGGGTCTCGACATCGAGACCGCCCTGTCCCGTGACCTGCGACAGGTCGGTGGTGACCTGTTCCTGGATGGCTCCCTCGGGTCCCATACGGCCGCGCTGGCGACCCCGTACGCGGATCGGCCCGGTAGCACCGGTGCCCTCGAGTTCGACGACGACACGCTCAGCGCGTGGTTCCTGGAGGCGGCCCGAGCCGGGGTCCAGACCGCCGTCCACGCGATCGGCGACGAGGCGCTCCGCCAGGCGGTGCGCTGCTGGATGCAGGTGGCACGCCAGCTCCACGCCGACGGTCTGCACGACGCCGTACGTCGTGGTCGCCACCGCCTGGAGCACGCCGAGCTGCTCACCACCGAACTGCTCGACGACATCGCCGACCTCGGCCTGGTGGTGTCGGCCCAACCGGCCTACGAGATCCGCTGGGGCACCCCCGGCGGGTTGTACGAGACCCGCCTCGGTCGCGAGCGGGCCGCGACCACCAACCCCTTCCGAGCGCTCGCGGACCGGGGGATCGGACTGGCCTTCGGCTCGGACGCCAACGTCACCCCCATGGACCCCTGGGGCACCGTCTGGGCCGCGGAGAACCGGCGGTACGAGGAGCACGCCGTCAGCCGCCTGGAGGCGGTGTCCATGTCGACGCTCGGTGGACGACACGCCGCCCGACAGGAGCGCTACGTGGGGGTCGTGCGGGCCGGGATGCGTGACGACCTCGCCGTCCTCGAGGGCGACCCGTACCGCGCCGAGGATCCGCGGCAGGCCCGCTGCGTCGCCACCATCGTCCACGGACGGGCCGCCCACGGGGAGCTGCCGTTGCCGTCGGCACGGGAGCCCGCCCGCCGGTGACGGCGCGCCGGCCACCGTGGCCGCGTCGGCGGTCGCTC
>SKNO01000161.1 GCA_007120465.1 Nitriliruptoraceae bacterium | reverse complement strand
GGTCCCGCACGCAGATCGCCTTCCTCCCCGTCGTCTGACCGCGCCGGCGGGGCCCGACGCCGCCGGTCATCCTCGATCGTGTGGGTTTCCGTGCACTATCGCCTGAGAACCCACACGATCGGCGGCCGCGTCCGTCCGGTGGTCCCCCTGGCCGCGCTCGAGGTCGTCAGTTGCCCGGCAGCGGCAGCTGCGGCAGGAACCACACCACCGCGATCGTCGCCGCCATCGTCACCACGAAGGTGGTCGGCCACACCCGGGCCGCGGGGACCGACGCTGCCACAGCCACCCCCCCACGCCCGCGCGCGATCAGCTCGAGGACGAACAGCGTCGTGGTCGCGGCAGCCGACACCATGCAGAAGGGGCAGATCGCCCCGATCGGGCCGAGCTGGAGGTAGACGAACCCGGCCGACGCCAGCACCCCGATCCCGGTGATCGGCAGCAGGGTCCGCTCGAGCCACGCGACGCGGGCGTGCAGGAGGGTGGCCCCGGCCGCGATCATCGCGATGTAGTAGACCGCGCCGATCAGCGCGAGGGGGAACGGGCCGACGTACGCCCACGGGCTGGTGATCACCGCGATCGGCCCCTGCGCCTCGACACCGGCGGGGATCGGCAGCACCCAGAAGTGGATCGCGGTCAGCAGGAAGCTCGCGGCCCAGCCGAGCACCGCGACCCCGACGAAGGTGCGCAGCAGCGCGGTGACGACACGGTCGTCCCTGCGTACCGGCGCGGCACTCGTGTCCGGCGCCACATCCCGCAGCCGGGTCGTGGCTTCGTCCGTCGTCGCGATCGTCTGGTCGGTCATCCCGGCACCTCGTCATGGTCGGTCGTCGGTCTCGGTGTCCCGCCGCAGGTCCGCCCATCGAGGGTCGGCCTATACCCCAGGGGGTATCGATGCGACGGCACCCGGGCGAACGCGACGCGCCGGCCGGACCCTTCCCGATCCGCGGCCGTCGGGGCCGATCGGTGACCTTCGGCCCTAGAGGTCGGGACCGTCACCCGAGGGCCACCCGGCACGACGGCCGGGTCCCCTCAGGGCACCTCGTCCTCGCCGTCGGACGTCGAGGCGACAGGCTCCCCCGCGGTCGACGCTTCCCCACCGGCCTCCGACGTCGAGGCGGCACGGTCCCCGGCGGTCGGCGCCTCGTCGGCCGGGTCGTCCTCGTCGAGCAGCGCCGCGTAGGACACCCGCACCCCCTCGAACCGTGCCGCGACGTCGTCGACGATGCGGTCGAGGTCGTGCCACCGTGCGTCGCCGAGCCGGTCCGTCCGGGCCACCTCGACGTCACCGTCACCCTCACCAGCCGCAGCGAGGGACAGCTGCTGGGCACCGGCCCCGTCGCCGAGGTTGGACACGCCGACCCCGAGCAGCCGTACCCGGACCCGCTCGAGCCGCAGGCCGTCGAGCAGGTCGGCAGCGACCATCGTGATGTCGTGGGTTCGGTCGGTCGGGGCCGGCAGGGTCGCCGAGCGGCTGATCGTCTCGAAGGACGCGAAGCGCACGCGGAGGGTGATGGTGCGTCCGGCGTGACCCTCGGCGCGTAGGCGGCGGCCGACCTTCTCGCTGAGCCGCAGCACGTGCCGGTGCAGCACCTCGGGGTCGTCGACGTCCTCGTCGAAGGTCGATTCGGCGGAGACGGAGCGGACAGGTTCACTGGTGCTGACCCGGCGGGGATCCTCGCCGCGGGCGAGCTGGTGGAGCTTCGTCCCGGCGGCGTCGCCCACCAGCCGCTGGAGCGTGCGCAGGTCCGTGTCGGCGACCGCCCCGATCGTGGTGAGCCCGAAGGAGGTGAGGCGCTCCACCGTCTTCGGTCCCGCGCCCCAGAGGTCGCGGACCGGCAGCGGGCGCAGCTTGGCGACGACCTCGTCGGCCCGCCAGTGCAGCAGGCCATCGGGCTTGGCCTTGCCGGACAAGAGCTTCGCGACCGACTTGGTCGGTCCGATCCCGACCGAGCAGGGCAGGTCGAGCTCCGCCCGGATCCGGGCACGGATCAACTCGCCGATCGCGGGGGGATGCCCGAACAGGCGCACCGCCCCGGCGACGTCGAGGAACGCCTCGTCGAGGGACAGCGGCTCGATCAGCGGGGTGACGTCGCGCAGGATCGCCATGACCTCGCGGGACACCTCGCGGTAGCGGTCGAACCGGTTGCCGACGATGACGAGGTCCGGGCACAGCCGCCGGGCGCGCACCATCGGCATCGCGCTGTGGACCCCGAAGCGTCGTGCCTCGTAGGAGGCCGCGGCGACCACGCCCCGCCCGCCAGCCCCGCCGACGACCACCGGCCGGCCGCGCAGGGTCGGGTCGTCGCGCTGCTCGACGGAGGCGTAGAACGCGTCCATGTCGACGTGGAGGATCGGCTCGGGGTGGCGGGGACCCGCCATGGACCTGCCTCCTCGACGTCGTCGACGGTCCTGAACGGTCGTGCCCGAGCCGGTCCCGATCTCGGCCAGGTATCGAACGCATGTTCGTCAGAGGGTAGCGTCTCGAGCAGCTGGAGCGTCAGCCGTCGCCTTCACATCCGTCGGGTGGCGCCCCCGGCTCGGTCGCATGACGTCAGCGGGATCGCAGTCGATCTCCGGATCGGCACACACGTCGTGAACCTCCTCGACGTAGAACTCCCACAGTATGTCTTCTGAGGAGTAGTGGACCACGCCGACGACCTGCCAGAAGGCGGCGACAGCGACGAGCACGACGAACCCCGTGATGCGTGCCATGTTGCGCCGCACGAAGCGGTCGTAGGAGAGCACGAGGAGAGGCGCCGTCAGGACGAGCATCTCGATGGGGAGGCGATACGCGATGAAGTAGGTTCCGCCGTCGAAGTCGTTGACGCGAAGCTGCACCAGGAAGTAGGCGACACCTGCGACGGCCGAACTGCGCACCCATGGCGGGGCGGATCGCCACGCCGCGCGGAGGCCCGGCACTAGCAGCAGCAGGAACGGCGCATACAACAGGAGCCCCCGCCGGGGGTCGACGAACGCCAGCACGAGACGACGTCCCTGCTCGAACGGGCCTGTCTCGACGATGTTGGTGACGCCGTAGCTCCCGTAGCCGGAGATCGGCATCCAGGTCCCGAAGATCGTGCGGCTGTACGCGACCATGCCGATGAGACCAAGAACCGACGTGACGCCGAGCACGACGACCGGTCGGAGTCGGCGCCGATGGGCGCCTTCCCACACGCCGACCACCGCGGGCACGATCGCCGTCTGGGGACGGGTGAACACCGCGAACGCGTACGCCAGGCCGGCGCCTGCCTGGCGTTCACGTGCGACACCGACCATCCCCAGAGCCAACATCAGGTGGGTCACACCGTGCGTCCACAGCGCGGTCCCCGAGATCGACCAGACGCTGGTCGCGAAGGCCAGGACCAGGGCGGCACCGACCGCGGTCCTCCGGTCGGTGAGTCGTCGGAACAGCCAGAAGCTGACGAGCACCCCGAGGGCGGTCGCCGTCGCCGCAGCGACGGCCGCGGGCCGGTAGTCGATCAGGTGCGGGTGGACGGGGGTCCCACGGTCACCGGTGATCAGACCGCTGACGGCGTAGAAGGGCGCACCCCACAGGATCACCCCAGGGAACCGATTGACGTACAGACGACCGTCGGCTCCCTCAGCGTGCCACGACACCGACTCGGGGTCCCACCCGTCCGGCAGTGCCACGGTCCCGTGGGTCCCCAAGCTCCAAGCGGCGAGCGCGGCAGCCCGCGAATCGTTGTTCTGGGACACCGTCGTCTGCCCCGTAAACAGGTAGACGCCCAGGACGAGCAGTAGCAGGACGAGCGCGGCACGGCGGTCCAACCGTCGATCCCACGCGGGGACCTCTGGTGCCTCCGACTCGTTGCCTTCGATACGTGTCACGTCTCCGCCCCTGATGCGGCAGACAAGGATGGCGGCGCCGACGATGTCGCGACCCGCCTCGAACCCCGCGCACAGACATCGGCTCCGCTGTGCCCGGGCAGACTACCGGTGGCCATCTCCATCGATCGTTTCCATCGGTCGCTCCTTCCTGTGTCGACCGATGCGATCACCAGCAACGTCTGCATCTAGCCTCGGATGCTCGTGGCCTCAGTCCGCGTCCCTCGCTGCTCACCTTCCCTAGCAATCACCGAGGCCCCCGATGCCGATCGACGCCGTCCCCGACCACGTCGCCGTCGCCGTGCCGTCGATCGCGGCGGCCGGCCGCCGCTGGCGGGACGAGCTCGGCGGCGCCTGGTGCTCACCGCCGCACTCCGACGGCTCCGGCTTCGCGACCCGACAGGTGTGGTACCACGGCGGCGCGAAGCTCGAACTGCTCGAGCCCGAGGACGACGACGGGTTCGCCGCCGGGTTCCTCCAGCGGTTCGGCGCACGGGTGCACCACCTCACGCTGAAGGTGCCGGCGCTGCGCCCGGCCGTCGAGACGATCTGCGCTGCCGGCTACGACGTGGTCGACGTCGACACCTCCCTCGACGTCTGGCACGAGGCGTTCCTGCGACCCTCGCAGGTCGGCGGCATCATCGTCCAGGTGGCGTGGAGCCCGCTGTCCGAGTGGGACTGGGCGGCGCTGTTCGGCACGGAGCCCGAGCCGGTCCCGTCGACCGGTCCGCAGCTGCTCGGCCCGACGCTGTTCCACCCCGACCTGGACGCCTGCGCCCGGATCTGGACGGTGCTCGGCGGGGACGTCGACCGCGACGACGAGGTGGTCCGTGTGGCGTGGGGGTCGGCGCCCCTCGACGTCGAGGTACGCCGCGGCGAGCCGACCGATCCGGTCCTGCGCGTCGCCGACGGACCGGAGTTGGTGGCGGATCCGGCCCTCGGTCCGGCGACGGTCTCCGTCCGACGGTGAGTCGTCGGCGTCGGGTCAGCGCAGCCGGTTGAGGGGCGGGTCGGCGCAACGTGGTGAGACGCAGCGCCTCGGTGAAGGTCGGGTCAGCGCAGCCCTGCGAGGCGCAGCGCCTCGGTGAGGGTCGAGGCGACGGGGACCCCGGCCTGCTCGAGATGCTCGCGCGGATGCGACCCGCCGTCGTACAGCACACACCGCGCACGGACGTGCTCGGCCGCAGCGGCATCGTCCAGCGCATCGCCGACCACGACCACCTCGTCGTCGGGCTGACCGGCGTCGGCGAGCGCGTCGAGGTGCGCGGCCAGGAAGGGCGCCTTGACGCCGCCGCCCTCGTCGCGCAGCCCGTCGATCCGGGCGAACCGCTCGGCGATCCCGAGCCGCGCCACCAGCGGGACCAGCTCGTCGTGGCGCCACATCGACAGCAGCGACTGGCCGACCCCCTGCTCCTCCAGGGCGTCGAGCGCGGGCCGGGCATCCGCGGCGAGCCCGGCCCGGTCGAGGGCGGCGCGGTAGGCGTGGTGGTAGACGTCGTCGATCCGCTGCCACTCGTGGTCAGCGATCGGCCGGCCGAACACCCGCTCGTAGAACCGGCGCACCGGCCGGGTGTACAGCCGCTGGTAGGCGGCGAGGTCGACGCGCGGCAGCCCGACGTCGTCGAGCACGGCGTTGAGCCCGTCGATGACCAGGTGCTGGTCGTCGAACAGGGTGCCGTTCCAGTCCCACACGACGTGCGGCACGCCCACCTCCTGACCCGCTCGGAGCACCCCCTCGGTGAGCGCTGCGGCGACCCGCGGAAGGTACCGCCGGGGCGAGCCCACCACCTCGACCGGGATGGAAGGCAACGAAAGGTCACGACCACCGGCAGATCCAGGACCCAGGTCCTAACCCTACGGAGTCATCCGTGCTGCGAGCGTCACCCCACCCCGTTAGGCTTCATGACCAACAGCGTCCTCGTTGCCCGCATCCGGGGGGTCCGGAGCATCCGAGGCCAGGGGGAACCAGTGGGCCGGTTGGTAGCACCGTTGGAGCGCAGCGCTTCGGGGTACCGCGGCGCCGACCGGCGTGGGGACACCTCGGACCCCGGTGCTGCGGTCGACCGTTCCTGGGTCGTCGGGGGGGTGACGCTCGGGGCGCTGTTGGTCGCGCTCGCCTGGGTGTCCTTCGACGGGGACCTCGACGCGCTCGGGATCGCGGTCCGGTCGGCCGGCACGGTGCTGGCGATCGTGGTCGCGTTCGCCAGCCACCTGTACTGGCGCGCCACGGGACGGGCCGCCGGCTACCTCGTCAGCATGGCCGGGTGGCTGATCGCCGTCGCGCAACTGGCGGAGCTCGCAGCCCGGGCGGCGACGCCGGGGTGGATCGTGATCGCCGCCGTCGCGCTGCTGCTGGCGGCGGTGTGGGCCGGGCGCGCCGTCGTCGGGCCCGAGGTGGACACCACCAGCGGCCCGGTCCGCGAAGCGATCGTCGCGGGTGCGGGGCTGGCGGTCGGGGCCGGTGCTGCGGCGGCCGCCGTGTCGTTCCTCGAGGTCTCCCCGGTCGTTTTGCTGCAGACCACCCACCTCCTCGCCGCTGCGGCGTGGGGGACGGTGACGGTCATCGGCTTCGTCCGTGCGCTGCGTGGTGCGGCGATCCTGCGGGCATGGATCACCTGGGTGGCGGCGGCTTTCTCGCTGTCGTCGGGCGCCCACCACCTCGCCATCGTGCAGGGTGACCCGTGGCTGCCGATCGCCGCGGCCCTGCGGGTGAGCGCCCTGCTGATCGCGGCGATCGCCGTCGCGCGCGGGCTGTCACGCAGCGCGCTGGCCCGCCGGGACGCGCTGTACCGCGAGACGGTGCGCAACCACGAACGCGAGCGTGAGAAGGGCGACGCGGAACGCGAGCTCGCCCACGAGATCCGCACGGCGCTGCTGGCGATCGAGGGTGCGACGGTGACCCTGCAGCGGCACCGCGACGAGGCCGACGAGGAGCAGCGCGAGCAGCTCGCCGCCGCGGTGCAGGCCGGGATCCGGCACCTCCGCGCGCTGGTCACCGAGGAGCCCGCGGCCGGTCCGGCCCGGCGCGTGCAGGAACTGGTGACCGAGCGGGCGACCCTCGCGAGGGAACGCGGAGCCCTGACGATCCGCGTCCAGGGCGACCCGGACCTGCTGGTCGCAGAGGAGGCCGGTGCGCTCACCCAGGTGCTCGACAACCTGCTGTGCAACACCGAGCGCCACGGCGCCCGTAACGGCCACGCGATGGTCCGGATCGACCTCGACCGGGACGGCCGGTCGCTACGCATGCGTGTCACCGACGACGGACCGGGGATCCCCGCGGAAGCCCGCGAGCGCGTGTTCGCGCGCCACGAGCGGCTGCACACCGCGCGGGAGGGCGAGGGCATCGGCCTGCACGTCGCCCGCCGGGTGCTGCGTGAACTGGGCGGCGAGCTGTCCCTCGTGCCCTCCGAGCAGGGGGCCTGCTTCGAGGCCTGCATCCCGCTACGCCCGGTCGCCGGCGAGGTCGTGGACGAACCGGAGCAGGGCCGGGAGGTCCTCGAGGTCGGTGACCCCGGCACCTCCCGACGTCTGCACCCGTCCCCCACCCCTGGCCGTCGCCCGGTCGTCCAGAACCACCGTGAGCTCGGCAGCCGGCTGCGGCGAGTCCGGCGTGACGATCGCGAGGTCGAAGACCTCACCGCCGGCGTCCCCCTCGAGGACGACGGTGACGTCGACGACGTCGTCGAGGAGCGCGCGCAGGCTGTCGCACAGCAGCGGCGGAGCCGCTGACAGGGCAACCCGCAGTGGCACACCCTGGCTCGATGTCATACCCCTACGTAAGACTGTCCGGAGACCGGCCGCATCATCCGGATTGGGGAGAACCATCGTGGCCACCCGCATCGTCCTGGTCGAGGATCACGGGCTGATCGCCGGCACCGTGACCACGGCGTTGACCGCGGAGGGCTTCGACGTCGAGGTGGTACGGCCGACCGCTCCGCGTGAGCTGGCCGCCGCCGTGCTCGAGCGGGACCCCGACCTGGTGCTGCTCGACCTGGACCTCGGGCCGTGGGGCGACGCGACGCCGCTGGTCGAACCGCTGCGGGATGCCGGTGCGCCGGTGCTGATGGTGACCGGGGTGACCGACCCGGTCCGACGGGCGGGGTGCATCGCCGCCGGCGCGGTCGGCGTCGTGGACAAGTCGGTCGGGTTCGAGGGCCTCCTGGCGGCGATCGAGCGCGTCCTCGAGCGTGGAACGGTGCTGTCCGAACCGGAGCGCCAGGAGCAGCTTGCGCTGCTGCGCGAGCACCAGCGGGACCGTCGAGCGACGCTCGCACCCTTCGAGCGGCTCACCGCGCGCGAGGCCGAGGTGCTCGGCGAGCTGATGGCGGGCCACACCGTCGATCAGATCGCCGCAGCGGGCGTGGTGTCGATCGCCACGGTACGGACGCAGGTGCGCTCGATCCTCGCGAAGCTGGAGGTCAGCTCCCAGATCGCGGCGACTGGCCGCGCCCGCGAGGCCGGCTGGGTGCCTCCGCAGGAGCGCGCCGAGGACCGGTGAGCTCCCGCCGTTGCGGTGTGCGAGCGTGGCGGCGCAACCACTTTTGGTAGTCAGCTGACCGGATACCGCATCTTGGGGATGCCGGGGCCGTCGACGCGGGAGAAGGGTCGAAGCGTCAGACGAGCGGGGGGAAGGCGGTGACCCACGGCACCGAGATCTGGTCGCCAGGTCCGTGGCGAGCCAATGGCGAACCCACCACCCCGCTGCGACATGTGGTCTCTGCGAAAGGACCAGACACATGAAGAAGTACCTCGCAGCAGCGGTGGTGGCGCTGATGGTCTTCGCCTTCTCCGCCTTCGCCGCCTCCCTCAACGT
>SKNO01000096.1 GCA_007120465.1 Nitriliruptoraceae bacterium | reverse complement strand
GTCGGCCGCGTCGCCGTCGCTGCGGTCGGTGGCGTCCCCGTCGGTGCCGTCGGCGTCGGTGCCGTCCGCGTCGGCCGCGTCGCCGTCGCTGCGGTCGGTGGCGTCCCCGTCGGTGCCGTCGGCGTCGGTGCCGTCGGCATCCGCGGTGTCGCCCGACGGCCCGGGTGCGGTCGGCACGGTCTCGATGTCGTCGTCGCTCAGTCCCTCGACCCGCATGGTGTCCCTCCCGTCGTTCGGTCAGCCTGCGGTGCGTCGGGGGAGCCTACGGCACGTCCTCCGACCTGGCGCCGTCGTGACCCTGACCGGGCGGGCGGTAGCGTGGCTCCGACCCCGACCGCGGAGGTGCCGTGCCCTCCCACGACGACGACCTCGCGTTCTGTCCCGCCACCGACCAGGCCCGCCTGGTCCGGGACGGCCAGCTGTCGGCGCGCGAGCTCGTGGACCTCTACCTCGACCGGATCGACCGCCTCGATCCGGCGATCGGCAGCTACGTCGAGGTGGCGGCGGACCGCGCGCGGCGGGCAGCCACCACCGCCGACGCGCGCACCGCCGCCGGGGAACCCCTCGGTCCGCTGCACGGCGTGCCGGTGTCGATCAAGGACCTGAACTTCCTCGTCGGCTACCGCACCACACTCGGAACACGCAGCTTCGCCGATCACGTCGCGGCCTTCACCGACCACCACGTCGCCCGGCTGGTGGACGCCGGCGCGATCGCGCTCGGCAAGACCAACGTGCCGGAGCTCGGCACCACCGGCCACACCGAGACCACCCTGCTCGGTCCCTGCGCCACCCCGTGGGATCCCGACCGCAACGCCGGGGGCTCCTCCGGTGGGGCCGGCGCGGCCCTGGCGGCCGGGCTGTGCGCCCTCTCCCACGGTTCCGACGGGGCCGGGTCGATCCGGATCCCGGCGGCGATCAACGGCGTCGTCGGGCTCAAGCCGGCCCGTGACCGGGTCTCCGCTGGCCCGCTGTTCGGCGAGACCGCCTTCGGGCTGTCCACCGGTGGGGCGCTGACCCGCTCCGTCGCCGACGCGGCGCTGGCCCTGGACGTGCTGGCCGGTTACGAGTTCGGTGATCCGGGGAAGGCGCCGCCGCCGGAACGCCCGTGGTGCGAGGAGGTCGGTGCACCCGTTGGGCGCCTGCGCGTCGGCGTCAGCCGGCAGCACCCCTTCTCCCCGGACGGTCTGCACGGCAGCGTCGTGGCGGCGCTCGACGCCGCCGCCACGCTGCTCGACCGCCTCGGACACGAGGTTGAGGAGGTGGCGCTCCCGATCCCGGACACCCTGCCGGAGCACCTGCTCACGATCTGGGCTGGGGGTCTCGCGGCACAGCCGATCGACCCGACCACCTACGAGCCGATCAACCGCTGGTTGGCGGAGGTCGGTGCGGCCCGCAGCGCCGCCGACCACGCCGCTGCCCAGTTCCAGATCCAGCTGGTGGCGCGACAGTTGGTGCGCGACACCCACCACCTCGACGTCCTCCTGCTGCCCGTGCTGACCGCCCCGTCGCGGCGCAACGGGTACTACGACGGGTGGGACGGCGAGGCGCTGTTCCGCGACCAGACCGCACTGGTCGGCCTCACCCCGCTGGCCAACCTCACCGGCCAGCCGTCGATCAGCCTCCCGCTGTTCCACGACGAGGTGGTGGGTCCGGTCGGGGTCCAGTTCGTCGGTCGGCCATGGGACGAGGCGGGCCTGCTGCGGCTGGCCGCGCAGCTCGAACAGGCTGCGCCGTGGGCTGATCGCCGCCCGCCGCAGGTCGACGCGAGCACGGAGGGTGCCCGGTGACCGGCGGGGCCCCGGCGACCCACCACCACCCGCTGTTCTCGCGTCTCTGGCTGCTGCTGGCGCCGCGGTTCGACGCCCACGGCGGCTCCGATCTGCGTGAGGAGTTGCTCGCGGGCCTGCACGGCCGGGTCGTGGAGATCGGCGCCGCCGACGGTCGCAACTTCCCCCACTACCCCGCCGGGGTCCGCGAGGTGGTCGCGATCGAACCGGAACGGATCCTGCGGGAACGGGCCGGCGTCGCCGCCCGCGAGGCGCCGGTGCCGATCACCGTGGTGGGCGGAGTGGCCGAGGCGCTCCCGCTCCCCGACGACAGCGTCGACGTCGTGGTGAGCTCGCTGGTGCTGTGCTCGGTGGACGACCAGCGCGCCGCCGTCGGCGAGATGCGCCGGGTGCTCCGACCCGGTGGACGTCTGCGCGTGCTCGAGCACGTGGCCGCGGCCCGGCCCTCGCACCACCGGCTCCAGCGCGTGATGGACGCGACCGTGTGGCCGCGGTGCGGCGGCGGCTGTCACACCGCCCGCGACACCGTGGGCACGATCACCGACGGGGGGTTCGAGCCGGTCCGGCTGCGGCGCTTCCGCCTGCCCGCGGGGCGCGTGCCGAACCCGGCCTCCCCGTGGGTGCTGGGTGAGCTGGCCGCACCGGCCACGACCGGCGCCGAGCGCTGATCCGCCCCATCGGCCGGTCCGTCGCGCCGGCTGACCCGTCCCCGACGCGTGGCGTCATCGGTCACCGGTGGGCCGGTGACCGACGTAGACGCAGTTGAGCGGGTCGTCGGGGACGTCGTGGACGGTGACGCCCTCGAAGCCGGCGTCGGCCAGCAGGAGCATCGCCTGCTGCCGGCCCCAGGCGGTCCCGAGCCCCGCGCCGTCCTCGGACAGCGACACCGTCAGGCAGTGCAACGTGCTCACCGCGTAGATGAACGGCGCGAGCGGGTGCGCGAGGTTGTCGGCCAGGTCGCTGGACGCGTTCACGTCGTACACCACCAGCGTCCCACCGGGGGTCAGCGCATCGTGGATGCGGGCGAGCACCCCACGGGGATCGACGAGGTCGTGGACGGTGTCGAAGGCGAACACCGCGTCGAAGGGCGGGTCGACGGGCAGCCGGGTCGCGTCGAGCACCTCGAAGGTCGCGTTCGTCAGCCCCCACGCGGCGGCCTCCTCGCGCGCGCGGTCGATCGCGTCGGGCGCGATGTCGTACCCGACGAACGTGGAGGCCGGGAAGTGGCGCGCGAGCAGGTTGGCGGCGTGGCCGGTGCCGCAGCCGACGTCGGCGACCCGGATGCCCCGCTCCAGCCGGTCGGGTAGCTCGCCCGTCAGCGGCAGGATCCGGTCGATCAAGGCGTCGTCCATGATGCCGCGCGACAGCTGGTCCATCACGCCGGTGAACTCGGGGCGGTAGGCGGTGAAGGGGATCCCGCCGCCGTCGCGGAACGCGTCCGCGACGCCGTCCACGTACCGGGCCAGCAGGGTGGTGATGCGGCTCTGGGGCGCGACGTTGAACGCGCTGGTACCGGTGAGGCACACGGCGTGCTCCGGCGGCAGCTCGAAGGTCTGCGTGGCCGGGTCGTAGCGGACGATCCCGCCGGTCGCGAGTGCGGCGAGCCACTCGCGGACGTAGCGCTCGACCGCGCCGGCCCGCTCCGCGAGCTCGTGGCTGGTGGCGGGCCCCTCCGCGAGGGCGTCCAGCAGCCCCGTGCGTATGCCCAGGTCGATCATGTAGGTGAGCATCCCGCCGACGTAGTGCCCGAACACCTCCTGCCCGAAGGCCTCGGCGGCCTGCTGATCGACCCCCGTCGTCTCGCTCCCGGTGACGGTCGTGTCGGTGGTCGTGCCGGTCGTGATCGTGGTCGGCTCCATCGGGGTCCCTCCCGCTCGGTCGACGCCGCCCGGGCGCATCCCGGGGCACGGTCGACGCTACGGAGGGCAAGGGGCGCCCTCTTCGGGCGAACCATGCAACCTCGGCGTTGCAGGCATGGGTCGAACCACCCATACGACGCTCCACGGCAGCGAGCCCGACACGCCGCGCGCCTGGACCGTGGCCGCCTCGCCGGCTGCGGTGCCCGCGCAGGAGGCGTCCCGCGGTCAGCGTCGCGGCCCCTCCGCGATCCCGTGCTCGAAGGCGAAGGCGGCCGCCGCGGTCCGGGAGGGCACGTCGAGCTTCACGAAGATGTTGGCGAGGTGGCGCGCGACGGTCTTCTCGCTGATCACCAGCGTCGACGCCACCTCGCGGTTGGTCATACCCGCCGCCACCAGCCGCAGGACCTCGACCTCCCGCTCGGTGAGTCCACCCGGTGGTGGCCGCTCCTCACGGTCCGCGTCGAGCGCGGCGAGGTCGGTCGTGGCACCGAGGCGCTCCAGGACCGCGACGGCGTGCTCCAGCTCGCGCTGCGCCGTGTCGGTGTCGCCGACGGAGCCCAGGGCTCGGGCCAGCCACACCCCGGTCCGGGCGGCGTCGTAGGGCGCGTCCAACTCCTGCCACCGGCGGCACGCCGTACGGAGCAGCGGCAGGGCCTCCTCTGCCCGGTCCTCTGAGACCATCACGGTGCCGCGCAACTGGGTGGCGAGCGTCTCGAAGCCGCAGGTGGGGCAGTCGGCGACCACGGCGTCGATCGCGTCGAGCGCCCGGTTCGCCTGGTCGAGGTCGCCGCGAGCGAGGGCGATCTCCACCTCGGCGGCGTGGAGCCGGACCCGGAGTGGCGGGTCCGGTGGTGCCCCGGCGAGCGCCGAGCGGATCGCCGCGGCGGCGTCGTCGACGCGGCCCTGGGTGAGGCGAACCAGCGCCAGCCCCGGTTGCGGGTCCCGACCCCGCCGGTGCGCGTCGGTGTAGGCCTGTTCGGCCCCGTGGAGGTCGCCGCGCAGTCGCCGCAGCTCGCCGAGCTGGTAGTGGCCCTCCGCGGTGGTCGCGACGTGGATCCCCTCGAGCTCCTCGCACACCCGCCGGGCCTCGCGTTCGGCCTCGTCCCACCCGCCGGTGAGCTGCAGCACCTGGGAGCGGTGGACCCGACAGATGCCGGTGAACACCACGGCGGCCGGCAGCGTCGCGAGCCAGCGCGCGGTGGCCTCGGTCCACGCCACGGCGCGGCGCAGCTCGGCGACCTCGTGGCACGCGGCCATCAGGTTGCAGTACAGGTTGCCGGCCCAGGCGGGCTCCAGCTCGTCGGACAGGACCGCGAGCATCGCCTCGTCCAGCAGCGCCAGCCCCTCGGTGAGTCGTCCGGTCCGCAGGTGCGCCCGGCCCTCCCCGAGGATCCCGAGGGCGACGAGGTTCGGGTCGTCGTGCCGACGGCCGAGCTCCTGGATCTCCCGAGCGGCCGCGGCGACACCCTCCTGGTCGACGTCGCCGAAGTTGGCCTCGACCTCGACGACGTAGCGGAGGTAGCCGGCCTCGGGGCTGTCCGGGTGGGTGGCGAGCAGCCGTCCCGCCCGTTGCAGCCAGCCCGAGGCGATCACGTCCTCGCCGCGGAGGAACCGGTTCACCCCGAGGGTGATCGCGGTCATCGCCGCCGGGCGGGGACGCTCCTCGTCCACGAAGGCCCGGAAGGCCTCCTCGCCGAGGGTGAGCGAGCGCTCCAGATCGCCTCGCCACCAGGCCGTGTCCGACCAGGTGGCGAGGTCGTCTGCGGTCAGCGCGTCGTCGCGTGCCGCCTGCTCGAAGGCCTCGTCGGCCGCCGGCCAGTCGTTCGCGGCGTACGCGGCGCGCGCCGTCTCCAGGGCTCCCATCAGGGCTCCCATCCCCCTCCACGGCCGCGCCAAGCCTAGGCAGCCGGCTGGTCCGTGCGCGGCAGGGCCGCGGGTCGCGGTCGCGGGGTCCCCTGGCGACTTGACGTGCCGGTCACTGTCCTCCACGGTGCGACGCCCCGTGGCCGGAGGCGAGGTGCGGCGTCGATCGGTGGTCGAGATCCTGATCGTGCTGCTCGCGGGCGCGACGCTCGGGGCGTGTAACGCCGAGCAGCCCGGGGACGCCGAGGTGGCGTGCGACACCGTCGAGGCGCTGGTCGACACGATCCGCGACCTGCGGCAGACGCCGGACGGTGCGGCGCCCGTGGACCCGGACGCGCCGGGCGCGGCCGCGCAGCTGGCCGACGCGTACCGCACGCTCGCGGCGCGGTACCGCGACGTCGCCGCCGACCTCGACGTCGCGCCGTCGGTCGCGCACACCCGGCGGATCGCCGCCGCCGTCGACCGGGCAGCCGACCGGGTCGAGGAGCTCGGGTACACCGACCGGGACGAGCTGATCGCCGCGTTGCAGGGTGAACCCGCCATCGAGGAGATGGCCGACGTGGTCAACGACCACCTGCCGCTCGGGCTCGACGCGCTCACCACCGAACACGTCGTCGAGCGCTGCGACCCCGACCTCACCGGGCTCACCCACCCGGAACCCGGCACCGGCGGGTCGTGGCCCGACCCGGTGGTGCCGCCGGACCGCTGAGCACCGCGCGGTCCGGCCGTGCGTGTCCCCCCGTCGCGGTCAGGCCAGCGCTGGCAACGCCCGCTCGAGGATGGGGCCGACGTCGACGGTGTCGGGCAGGGTGCCGAAGGCGAGCCCACCGTGGTCGGGTTCGAGCCGCGAGGCCACGAAGGCGTCGGCGACCGCCGGGTCACCGTGGCGCGTGAGCAGCGCCGCCTGGACGACCAGCGCGATCCGTTCGACCAGCACCCGCGCGCCCGCTTCCGTCGGTTCGGCGAGCTGCTTGCGGACCCGCTCGATCGCGGCGTCGAGGCGCCGGTCCGTCCCGGCCGCCGCGGACACCTCGTCGACCAGCGCCTGGACGGACTCCGGGTTGCGGGCCATCGCCCGGAGCACGTCCAGGCACTGGACGTTGCCCGAGCCCTCCCAGATGCTGTTCACCGGCGTCTGGCGGTACAGCCGCGGCATCCCGGACTCCTCGACGTAGCCGTTGCCGCCGAGGCACTCCATCGCCTCGAAGGCGTGGCCGGGGGCGCGCTTGCACACCCAGTACTTCGCGATCGGGGTCAGCGCCCGCCGCAGGGCGACCTCGTGCTCGTCGTCCTCCCGGTCGACGGTGGCTGCGAGCCGCAGCGCCAGCGCGATCGCGGCCTCGGCCTCGATCGCGAGGTCCGCGAGCACGTTGCGCATCAGCGGCTGCTCGGCCAGGAGCCGTCCGAAGGCGGACCGGTGCGCCACGTGCCACGCCGCCTGGGTGGTGCCGTGGCGCATCCAGCCGGCGGCCCCGGCCACGCAGTCGAGCCGGGTCGCGGCGACCATCTCCATGATGACCCGCACCCCGCGGTGCTCCTCGCCGACCAGCCAGCCAACGGTCCCGTCGAACTCCACCTCGCTGGACGCGTTGGAGCGGTCGCCCAGCTTGTCCTTGAGCCGCTGCAGTCGGAACACGTTGCGGGTGCCGTCGTCCAGCCAGCGCGGGACCAGGAAGCACGACGGGGTGGGCGCGTCCCCGATCTTGGCCAGGGTCAGGAACGCGTCGGACATCGGCGCCGAGCAGAACCACTTGTGGCCGGTCAGCGCGTACGCCGTGCCGGGTCCGCCGCCCTCCAGCGGCTCCGCCGCGGTGGTGTTGGCCCGCACGTCGCTGCCACCCTGCTTCTCGGTCATGGCCATCCCGAAGGTCGCGCCGTCCTTGGTTGCGACCGTCGCGGAGCGGGGGTCGTAGGCGCCGCTCATCACCTTCGGTTCCCAGCGGCCGGCGACGTCCGGTTGGTGGCGCAGGCTCGGGACCACCGCGTAGGTCATCGTCAGCGGACACAGCGTCCCCGAGTCGATCTGCGGCCACAGGACGTAAGCCGCGGCGCGGGCGACGTGGGCGCCGGGGCCTCCGTCGTGCCACGGCGTCGCGGCCAGCCCGTGGCGCACTCCCTCGGTCATGAGCTCGTGGTAGGCGGGGTGGTAGCGGACCTCGTCGATGCGGTGCCCGAAACGGTCGTGGGTCGTCAGCTCCGGCGGGTACTCGTTGGCGAGGCGTCCGCGCTCGATCCAGGCCTCGTCGCCGACGAGCCGGCCGAGGTCGTGGAGTCGATCGTCGGCCCAGCCGGCACCCTCCCGGCGGACCGCCTCGCGGAGGGCGACGTCCTCCTCGTAGGCGTCGTGGCCGAGCCGCGGGGGCGGCTGGTTGATGACCTCGTGGGTCGTGCGCATGGCGTGCCTCCGGGGTGCGGGCGGGACGTGTTCGGGGTGCGGCCGGGTGCGGTCGGGTGCGGTCGTTGAGGGTCCCGCGTGACGGGTGGTCAGGGTCCGGTGAAGGGCACAGCACGCAGGCAGGTGGCGACGAGGGCATCGATCCGGTCCGCAGCGTCGGGCGTGGCGGTGTCCGGGCCGGCGGGGGCGAGGGGCGCGACCGGGCCGATCAGCGCCTCACCCATCGCGCCCACCAGGGCCGCTGCGACCACCTCGGTGTCGTGCGGGACGATCTGCCCGGCGGTGACCCCGTCATGGAGCACGTCGCGGAACACACCGCGGTACCCGCCGCGGTAGGTGAGCCGCTCCGCCTCGACGGCGGTCCCGGCGGGTTCGGCGAGCAGCGCGTAGGCGAGCCGTCGGCCCCGCAACGCACGTTCGGCGAACACGCGCAGCGCCGCATCGATGCGTTCCACCGTCGACGCGGTGCCATCGGCGTGCGGGTCGGCGACCGCGCTGACCCGAGCGAGCTCCCACCCAGCGGCGGTGCGGAAGGCTTGGGCGAACAACTCGTCCTTGCCGGCGGCGTGTCGGTACACGGTGCCGGTCGCCACACCCGCCGCGGCCGCGATCGACGAGACCGTCGCCGCCTCCCAGCCCGCCGTGGCGACGAGGTCCAGCGTCGCGCGGACGATCTGCTCGCGGGTGGCCGCGAGCCGCGCCCGGGTGCGGGCTGTCTGCCGATACGCCACACAAGAAGTGAACCACCGTTCAGTTCTTG
>SKNO01000045.1 GCA_007120465.1 Nitriliruptoraceae bacterium | reverse complement strand
CGCCGCGGCGACGCCCGCGACCCGCAGCCCCAGGCCGCTCGTGCGGTGGCGGGTCGCGGGCTGGTGCCGCATCGCCGCGAGGTGTCGGCGTGCGGTCAGCTCGTCCGGACCGGCGGTCAGCGACCGCTCGGCACCGGTCAGGAACGCCGCCAGCTCCGGCTCCTCGACGGGATCGGCGAGCGGCTCCACGTCAACGTGCCCCGCCTCGGCGGGGTGGTCGGAACGCGCGGAGCGGCGGGACGGATCCATGTCATCCATGTGAGCGCCGCGACGCCGGGTCAGGGGGCGCGCGATCCGGGGGTGTGCGGTGAGCGAGCAGGGTGCGCAGACGGTCCCGGGCGCGCTTGCTCAACGCCTTGACGGCCTCCGGCGTGCGCCCGGTGACCTCCGCCACCTGCACGATGTCCATGTCCGCGACCAGCCGGAGCAGCAGCACCTCGCGCTGTTCCTCGGTGAGTCGGTCGAGCACCACGAGCACCTCGTCGAGTTCGAGCTCCGCCAGGGCCGCCGGCTCGGCGCTCTCGGCCGGCGCCATCGCGTCCTCGAGCACCTCCGTCTCGTGGGCGTCCGCCGGCCTGCGGCTCTGGGAGCGCCGGGCGTCCAGCAACCGGCGGTGCGCGATCGTGAACACCCAGGAGCGGAACCCGGCCTCGTCCCCCTCGAAGCCGTCGATGTCGCGGACCACCTGCAGCATCGTCTCCCCGAGCACGTCCTCCGCGTCGGGGATGCGCTGTCCGCGGAGGTACCCGAGGATCGGACCGGCGAGCTCGTGGTAGATCTCCGCCCAGGCGGCATCGTCGCCGCGGCGAGCCGCGGCGAGCACCGACGCGAACCGGTCATCGAGCGTGGCGGTCCCCCAGAGGCGGCGAACGGACCGTAGCGCGGGACCGTACGGTCCCGGACGGTCAGTAGGCTGGACGGGCAGGTCCGAACGGCCAGGGAGGAGCCCGTGGGTCAGGCGCGCGCGGCCGGCTCGTCGAAGGGGGCCGACCAGGCCGACGCCTCCGCGGTCGCCTCCGAGGGCATCGCGCGCGTGCGGCGCCGCTACGCCGGCGCGTTGGCGCTCGTCACCGGCGGTGCCGGGTTCGTCGGGGCCCACGTGTGCCGGGCCCTGCACCGCGCCGACCTGCGCGTGCTCGCCGTCGACTCGATGATCACCGGGAGCCGGCGCAACGTCGGCGACCTGCTCCGTGCACCCGGGTTCGAGCTCGTCGAGGAGGACGTGGTCGACCACCTCGACGTCCCCGACGACATCGAGGTGGTGCTGCACCTCGCGTCGCCGGCGTCACCGGTCGACTACCTGCGCCACCCGATCCACACCCTGAAGGTCGGCTCGATCGGCACGCTCCACGCGCTGGGGGTCGCCAAGGCCACCGGTGCGCGCTTCCTGTTGACCTCGACCTCGGAGGTGTACGGCGACCCGCAGGTGCACCCGCAGCCCGAGACCTACCTCGGCAACGTCGACCCGACCGGTCCCCGCGGCGTGTACGACGAGGCCAAGCGGTTCGCCGAGGCGATGACCTACGCCTACCAGCGCGACCACGAGGTCGACGTCCGGGTCGCCCGGATCTTCAACACCTACGGGCCCGGCATGCGTGCCGACGACGGGCGGCTGGTCCCCACGCTGATCGGGCAGGCGCTCCGCGGCGAGGCGCTGACGATCCACGGCGATGGCCACCAGACCCGCTCCTTCTGCTACATCGACGACCTCGTCGACGGGCTGCTACGGCTGCTGGTCGCCGACCGCCAGGCCCCCTGCAACCTCGGCTCGGACGTCGAGGTGACCGTGCTGGACGTCGCCGACCGGATCCGCCACCTGGTCGGTCGCGACGTCGAGGTGGTCCACGTCCCGGCGGGGGAGGGCGATCCGCGCCGTCGCCGCCCGGACCTGACCGTCGCCCGTACGGTGCTCGGCTGGGAGCCGACGGTGGACCTCGACGAGGGGCTCGCCCGCACGGTCAGCTGGGCCCGGGAGCGGCTCGGGCGGGGGTGAGCCGACACCCGCTCAGCGGCGGGACAGGCCGAGGTTCGCGTGGATCTCGCGCGTCGCCGTCGAGCGGTTGAGGGTGTAGAAGTGCAGGCCCGGCGCCCCCGCGTCGAGCAGGTCCTGGCACAGCTGCGTCGCCACCTCGACGCCGATGCGGCGCACCTCGGCGGCATCATCGCGGACCGCGTGGAGCCGCTCGGTGAGCTCGGCCGGGAGCTCCGCGCCCGACAGTTCGGCGAACCGCGTGATCTGTCGCACGTTGGTGACGGGCATGATCCCGGGGACCACCGGGGTGTCGCAGCCGCGGGCGGCGAGGTCCTCCACCATCCCGAGGTAGTCGGACAGGCGGAAGAAGAACTGGGTGACCCCGAAGTCGGCGAGCCGGAGCTTCGCCGCGAGGTGGCCACGGTCGCTCGCCAGGTCGGGGGCGAGCGGGTGGCCTTCCGGATGCGCGGCCACGCCGATCGCGAACCGTCCCTCACCGACCTCACGGGCCAGGGTGACCAGGTCGCTGGCCCGTTCCAGCTCCCAGAAGCTGTCGGAGGCGTCGCGTGGCGGGTCGCCGCGCAGGCACAGCACGTTGGCGATGGTTGCGTCCCGGTAGCGGGTGAGGATCGAGGCGAGTTCGTCCCGGGTGTGGTTGACCGCCGTCAGGTGGGCCATCGGCACGAGGGACGTGCGCGTGAGCAGGTCGACCACCAGCCGGTGGGTGCGCTCGCGGGTCGACCCGCCGGCCCCGTAGGTCACCGAGACGAAGGAGGGGGCGAGTGGCTCGAGCTCCGCCAGCGCCTTCCACAGCACCTCCTCGCCCTGCGCGTCGCGAGGAGGGAAGAACTCGAAGGAGATGGTGGGGCCCTGCGCGAGCAGGGTGTCGATCCGGGTCACGGCAGCCGGGCCTCGCGGTCGTGGGACGGTCGCCTCGCGGCTTGCCAAGGCTACGGCGGGGGACGTGCAGGTCCCAGCCGAGGGTCATCCCGCCTCGTTGGGTGCGAGCTTCATGCGGACGTCGGCGGCGACCACGCCCTGGACGTGCGGGCGCACGAACACCGGGTTGAGGTCCAGCTCGGCGATCTCGGGCACGTCCTCGACGAGGGCGTTGATGCGGTGGATCAGGTCCTTGAGGGCCGCACGGTCCGCGGGTGGGGAACCTCGGTAGCCGCGTAGCAGCGGCGCCATCCGCAGCCGGTCGAGCATGTCGTCCACGTCGTGGTCGGTCACCGGCGTGATGCGCACGCTGACGTCGCGGAGCAGTTCGACCAGGGTCCCGCCAGCACCGGTCAGGATGATCGGGCCGAAGGACGGGTCGTGGGTCACGCCGACGACCATCTCGATCCCCTCCTCGATCATCTCCTGGACCAGGAAGCGCTCGGCGTGCTCGTCGAGGTCACGCTCGCGCAGCCGGTCACGCAGGTCGGTCACCGCCCCGGCGGCCGCGTCGGGGTCGGCCAGCCCGAGCACGACGCCGCCGATGTCGGCCTTGTGGATCGCCGTCGCCAGCTTGACGGCGACGGGCGTGCCGAACTCGCGCTGCACCTCCGCGGCCTCCTCCGCGGTCGCGACCACCCGGGCGCGGGCCAGCGGGACGCCGTAGGCGCGGAGGATGCCGGCGGCGTCCTCGGAGGCGAGCCAGCCGTCATCGGCGTGGGCCGGCAGCAGACGGTCCACCTCGCGGCGGGCGGTCTCGCGGTCGATCCCGTCGGGCTCCACCAGTTGGCCGAGGGGGCGCCGGCGCCAGGAGGAGTAGCGGGTGACCCGGCCGACCGCGCGCGCGGCCGCCTCGGGGAAGCTGAAGGACGGGATCCCGGCGGCGGACAGTTCGCGCGGCTGCATCTGGGAGGACATGAACACCGACACCATCGGGACGTGCGCAGGGATCTGGTCGCGGGCCTCGATCAGCGCCTGGGCGACGCCCTCGTTGCCGGTCGCCCCCGCCGGGATGAACACGACGAAGATGATGTCCACCTCGTCGGCCTCGCCGAGCACGGTGAGTGCCCGCTTGTAGGACTCGGGGGAGGCCGACGCGATCATGTCGACCGGGTTGGCGATGCCGGCTTCCGGGGGGAGGAACTCGGCGAGCTGCTGCTGGGTGCGTTCGGTGAGGGTCGGGACCTCCAGCCCGTTGGACTCGAGCGCGTCGGCGGCCAGGATCGCCGGGCCACCCGCGTTGGTCAGGATCGCGACCTTGCGGCCCGACGGCAGGCCCTGACTGGCCAGCAGGGTGGCGACGTCGAACATCTCCTCCAGCGTGTCCGTGCGGATCACCCCGGTCTGGGCGAACAGGGCCTCGACGGCGATGTCCCCGCTGCCGATCGCGGCGGTGTGCGACGACGCGGCCCGCACACCAGCGGTGGTGCGGCCCGACTTCACCGCCACGATCGGCTTGCTCCGTGAGATGCGGCGCGCGATCCGGGAGAACTTCCGCGGGTTGCCGAAGGACTCCAGGTACATCAGGATCACGTCGGTGTCGGGATCGTTCTCCCAGTACAGCAGCAGGTCGTTGCCGGAGATGTCGGCCTTGTTGCCCACCGACACGAAGGTCGCGATGCCGAGCCCGAGCCGGTCGACGTGCTCGAGGACCGCGAGGCCGAGCGCGCCGGACTGCGACGACATCGACACCCGCCCGGGCCGAGGGAAGGTGCGGGAGAAGGTCGCGTTCATCCGCACATCGGTGGCGCCGTTGAGCAGCCCCATGCAGTTCGGCCCGATCACGCGCAGCCCGTGCCCCCGGGCGCACGCCATCAGCTCCTCCTGCCGCTGGACCCCGTCGCCACCCATCTCGGCGAAGCCCGCCGACACGACGCACACCGCGGCGACGCCGAGCTCCCCGGCCTCATCGATCGCCGGGGTGACCGACGGCGCTGGGACGCACACCAGCACCATGTCCGGGACCTCGGGGCACGCCTTCAGCGACGGGTAGGCCGCCACCCCCTGGACGTAGGGCGCGTTGGGGTTGATCGGGTAGACGACGCCCCCGAAGCCCCCTTCGAGCAGGTTCGCGAACACCAGCCCGCCGATCGCGTCGCGACTGCGCGACGCCCCCACGACCGCGATCCGCTCCGGACGGAAGAAGCGCCGGAGCGCCGCCTCCGCGGCCTCCCGCTCCGAGGTGTCGATCACGTCCAGGAACCGCTCGGTGATCGCCACCTCGAGGTCGGAACGCACCACCCCACCCTCGTCGTGGCCGGCGCGGTACTCCAGGCCGAGCTCCCGGACGAGGTTCAGCATCCGGACGTTGTCGGCGAGGATGTCGCCGGTGAGGTGGGTGATGCCGGCCTCGTGGGCGGCGAACGCGACCTGCCGCACCAGCGCCGTGCCGATGCCGCGCCCCTGCTCGGCGTCCTCGACCAGCGCGGCGAACTCGGCCTGCGCGGGGTCGTCGGGGTCGCGTTCGTAGCGCGCCACCCCCACGATGCGTTCCTGCTCGCCGCGACCACGGGTGGCGACCACCGCGAACTGCAGCTCCGGGTCGAGGTCGGTGAACCGCCGGACCGAGGACTCGTCCAGCCGGAAGGGCCCCATGAACCGCCGTCGCCGTGACTCCGCGGAGGTGCGGTCCCACATCGCCAGCATCCGTTCGTCGTCCTCCGGGCTGATCGGCCGGATCGTGACCGTCGTGCCGTCGGGGAGGACGTGGTCGTGACGCTGCATGGTTGACCTCGTGGAGGGTCCGGGAGGGGCGTGGTGGCTCGCCCCCAATCCTCGCCGGTCGGCCGGCGTTCCGCCAGCAGGTCGGGTCGTTCGGCCTTGCCCCGACGGCCCCGGCAGGGCAGCATCGCAGCAGACCCGATCGGAGGTGTCCCGGTGGTACGCCCCTACGATCGCACCCGCGCCGCAGAGGAGAGTCGGCGGGAAGCACTGGACGATGGCGAGGTCCGCGAGGAGTTCGCGGCCGTGGACCGCGAGGGCGGGGTCACGGACGTCCCGAACCCACCAGCGGCGCCCACCGTCGAACCCGACGACTACGGCTTCCACGAGGACGATCCCGAGCACGACCTGCTCGACGATGACCTCGACGTCGGTCTCCGTGACGATCAGGAGGCGACGCTGCTCGACGCGCTGGCCGAGGTGTTCAACGCCCGTGACCTGGACCAGCTGATGTCGGTGGTCGCACCGGACGGCGAGGCGCCGGGCCTGCTGGGCTACGACCGGGACAACCTCCCGGCGGCGATCGAGGACCTGTGGCGTCGGCGGCCGACCTGCTGCCTGACCCGTGGCCACCACGCCGACGAGCACGTGGGCGTGCTGTGGGAGCACGACGGGTCGAGCTGGTGGCGGGTCGCGGCCCTGCACATCGATGACGTGCGCGACAGCACCATCGGGGTCCTCGAGTTCAGCGACGACCCGGGGCTGCTCGACGAGCTCGTGGCCGACCCACCCGATCCCGAGGAGCTCGACGAGGGGGCGCGCTGGTCGGAGTGGGAGGAGGGCGACGGGGGCGACTGAGCCCCGCTCGCGCGACGTGCATCACGACCCGGACGCGGTGGCCCGTGCGCGGTCGAGCAGGAGGTCGAGCAGCCGGATCGCGCCGTCCTTGTCCAGCGGCTCGTTCGCGTTGCCGCACTTGGGGCTCTGCACGCAGCTCGGACAGCCGTCGTCGCACGGGCACCCGGCCACCGCGTCGCGGGTGAGGGTCAGGTGTTCCGGGAGACGCCGGAACGACCGCTCGGCGAGCCCGGCTCCTCCGGGGATGCCGTCGTAGACGAACACGGTCGGGCGGCCGGTGTCGGGGTGCTCCGCGGTGGACAGCCCGCCGAGGTCCCACCGGTCGCAGAGCGCGAGCAGCGGGAGCATGCCGATGGCCGCGTGCTCGGCCGCGTGCAGCGCGCCGGGGATCCGGGCCGGTGCGAGGCCGATGGTGGCGAAGCGCTCGGCCGGCACCGTGTACCAGGTGGCGACGGTCCGGAGCTGGATCGGCGGCAGGTCCAGATCGACGTGCTCGAGCACCTCCGACGACCCGAGCCGTAGCACGTCGTAGCCGGTGACCTGCGTGGTCACCTCGACGCGGCCGAGGCGGAGCTCCACCTCGGCCCACCGGTCGGTGGCCAGCGCCTCCAGCACCTCGATGTCGGTGTCGGACCGCGGGCGGGTGGTGACCGTCGCGGTCGGTGCCTCCTCGACCAGCGCGACGTGGCGTTCGAGGTCGAGCACCTCGACCCGGAAGGTCCGCCCCTGGTGCAGGTACATCGCACCGGTGTGGACCTGCCGGTGTGCCCGTGCCTCGTCGACGTCGCCCAGCAGCGCGCCGGTGGCGGCGTCGACGATGCGCACCGGGTGCCCGCCCGCCGAGCGCAGGTCGACCTGGGCGGCGGCCCGCTCGCGCGAGGTCCAGTGGTGCCGGTCGGCCCGGCGGCGCAGCGCCCCCCGTTCCACGTCGGTGGCGAGCAGCGGCGCGGCTGCGGGACCGAACCAGCGGGTGGCCTCGGCGTCGTCCAGGGGCGACTCCTGGCAGGCGCACCGCAGGTGGGGGGCCAGCAGGTACGGGTTCGCCGCGTCGACGATCGCGTCCTCCGGATCGCGGCCCAGCAGGTCGTCGGGATGGGTCACGAGGTAGTGGTCGAGCGGGTCCTCCTGCGCGACGAACACCCCGACCGCCGCGCTGCCGGTCCGACCGGCCCGGCCGACGCGCTGCCAGAAGGACGCGGTGGTCCCGGGCCAGCCGGCCAGCACGATGGCGTCCAACCCGCTGACGTCGATCCCGAGCTCGAGCGCCTCCGTGGCGGCCACGCCGCGGAGCGCGCCGGTGCGCAGCGCCTCCTCGAGGGCCCGGCGGTCCTCGGCCAGGTAACCGGCGCGGTAGGCGGCGACCGCGTCGGCCAGCGGGCGTCCCCGGTCGTCCGTGGCGTCGCCGAGCCGCTCACGGGCGGTGAGCGCGACCACCTCGGCACCCTTGCGGCTGCGGGTGAACACCAGCGTCTGGACGCCGGCGGCGACGAACCGGGCCAGCAGGTCCCCGGCCTCGCGCAGGACCGAGCGCCGGCCGGTCCGGGTCTCGTCGTCGTAGGGCGGCAGCCACAGCCCGAGGTCGAAGGGTCCGCGCGGTGCACCGTCCATGGTCACCGCGTCGACGGCGAGGCCGGTCAGCCAGCTGGCGTGCTCCGCGGGGTTGCCGATCGTGGCGCTGGCCAGCAGGAACGTCGGGTCGGCGCTGTAGCGCTCGGCGAGCCGGCGTAGCCGTCGGAGGACGAGCGCGACGTGGCTGCCGAACACGCCCCGTGCGACGTGGGACTCGTCCACGACCACGTACGCCAGACGGTGCAGGACGTCGGCCCAGCGCTGGTGGTCGGGCAGCAGGCTGTGGTGGAGCAGGTCGGGGTTGGTGAGCACCCAGTTGGCGGTGCGGCGGATCGCGTCTCGCTCGTCGCGGGGCGTGTCGCCGTCGACGACGGCCGCACGCACCTGCGGCAGGGTGAGCGCGCGCAGCCCCCGCAGCTGATCGTGCGCCAGCGCCTTCGTCGGGGCGAGGTAGAGCGCGACGGCCTGCTCGTCATCGACGAGGTGGTGCAGCACCGGCAGCTGGAACGCGAGGCTCTTGCCGGACGCCGTCCCGGTGGCGACGACGAGGTGCTCGCCGGCACGGGCCCGCCGGTAGGTCTCGGCCTGGTGCGCCCACAGCTCGGTGATGCCGGCGCGGACCAGGCGCCGCCGCAGCACGGCCGGCAGCGCGTCGGGCAGCGCGACGGTGCGGGCGCGTCG
>SKNO01000093.1 GCA_007120465.1 Nitriliruptoraceae bacterium | reverse complement strand
CGCTGGGCGGGCACGGCGCCGTTCACGCTCCCAGGCACCGACCCCCGTGCCTGACTGGACAGTGGTTCTCTACACGCAGAGTCATGCCAGGATCACGCCCTGCCCGGTCGGCGGCGCGGGAGGCGCCCCGGCTCGGCCCACGGTGGATCCCGCCCCACCGTGGCTCTGCAGGGAAGGGGAACATCTATGTCACGACGACGGCTCGCAGCCGTGCTCGCAATCAGCCTCGTCGCCTCACTCGTCCTCGCCGTCCCCGTCGGGGCCGACGAGCACACCGGCGACCCACCGGAGGAGCCCACCTGCGACGACCCCACGCCGATCCACGAGATCAACTCCGTCGGCGACGAAGGACTCCCAAGCTCAGACATGGTCGGTGACGACGTCGCCGTCGTCGGCGTCGTCACCGCGAGCTTCCTCGACGGGCTGGACGCGTTCTTCGTGCAGGAACCGGAGCTGGACCCCGCCATCGAGGACTCCCAGGGGGTCATGGCCTACGCCCCCGCCGAGGACGACGACGCTGTCGCCGTCGGCGACGCGGTCTGCGTCACCGGCACCGTCGGCGAGTTCGCGGGCACGGTCCAACTCGGGTGGATCGACCTCGAGGTGCTCGAGGCCGACCAGGACCTCCCCGAGGCGGTCGACCTCGAGATGCCCGTCGACGACCGCACCGAGCTGGCGCGCCTGGCCGGGATGCGCGTGGACCTCACCTCCGCCGAGGGGGCGATGACCGTCACGCAGAACTACTTCCAGGGCCGCTTCGGCGAGCTCGACCTCAGCGCCACCGGGCGGCTGTGGAACCCCACCGAGCTGTACGACCCGCACACCGAGCTCGACCTGGTGCAGCAGGAGCGCGAGGACAACCTCAACAGCTGGATCAAGCTCGACGACGGGAGCAGCGAGCAGAACCCTACGCCGACGCCGTGGCTGGCGAACGGCGCCGAGCGCGCTGGCGCGCAGACCGGCGACGTGATCGAGGGGATCACCCACTACCAGCACGGCAACTACCGCATCCAGCCGACCGCGCCGGACGACATCACGTTCACCAACGAGGACAACCCGCGGCCCGACGGCCCGCCGGACGTCCTCGCCGACGCCCATCCCGAGGCCGAGACGGTGACCGTCGCCGGGTTCAACGTCCTCAACTATTTCACCACGCTCGGCTCCCGCGGAGCGGTGAGCGAGGAGGAGTTCGAGCTCCAGGCCGCGAAGATCGTGAACGCGATCACGACGATGGACGCCGACGTCGTTGGGCTCATGGAGATGGAGAACAACTTCGGCACCGACGACGCCGCCATCGACGACCTCGTCGAGCGCCTGAACGCCGAGGCCGGCGCCGGCACGTACGACTACGTCGGCCAGGACGAGCCCATCGGCAACGACGAGATCTCCAACGCGCTCATCAACCAGCCCGAGGAGGTCACGCCGGTGGGCGTGCCCGCGGTCTCGGATCAGGAGCCGATGGTCAACCCGCGCGGGGCCGATCAGGAGCGGAACCGTCCCGCCGTGACGCAGGCGTTCGAGACCCATACCGGCGACGTGTTCGTCGCCGCGGTGAACCACCTGAAGTCGAAGGGCTCACCCTGCGACGAGCCCGGCAACGAGGGCGACGACGACGAGTGGCAGGGCAACTGCAACGGCACCCGGACCGACTCGGCCGAGGAGCTCGTCCGCTGGCTCGAGGAGGACGACCCAACCGGCACCGGCGCGGACGAGATCGCCGTCATCGGCGACATCAACGCCTACGGCCAGGAGGACCCGATCCGCGCGATCCTCGACGCCGGCTACCACGACACGCTCGCCGACCAGCTCGGCGAGGTCTACACCTACGTCTTCGACGGCGAGCACGGCCGGCTCGACCACAGCCTCGTCTCCGACGAGATGGCCGAGCGCGGCCGTATCGTCGACACCGCCGTGTGGCACATCAACGTCGATGAGCCCGCCGCGTTCGACTACCGGCGCTGGAACAACCCCGAGGATCAGGACGAGAGCGAGTTCCGCTCCTCCGACCACGACCCGATCATCATGGGCCTGCAGTTCGGCGTTCCCGAGCCGGAGGCGGAGGCCGCGTTCGACGATCCCCGCGGCCGCGCGATGACCGGGCGCACGAACATCGTGCCGTTCACCGTCACCGACGGCCACGACGATCCGGTGGTCGGTGCCGAGCTCACTGTTGAGGTCGAGACCTCCGACGGCGAGATCACCGAGGCCCGCGTCGCCGAACGCGACGAACCCGGCGAGTACCACGCGCAGTTCTCGACCGACGTGGCCGGGACGACGACGCTGACGGTGTTCGACGCCGACGGCAACGAGCTCGGCAGCACGACCTTCGAGCTCGAGCCGCGCCCCGGCACCGGTCGAGGAGCTCCCGATCGAGGCCCAGGGGGGCCGCCGAGCGGCGGTCCGGGCCCGCGAGGAGGCGAGCGCCCGCGACAACGCCGCGGTCGTCGCGGAGGCCAGCACCTGCCTCGCGCTGCTGGAGGAGGATCCGGTCCCCGCGCTCGAGGAGACCCGGCTGCTGTGGGAGCAGCTCGACGCGCCGCTGTGGACCACCCGCATCGACCTCGCCATCGCGCGCCGGTCGTCGGAGCCGCAGGCGGCATCCCGGATCGCGTGGCTGGAGCGACGGCTCGCCGGATGGGGCTGCCCGCCGGACCGCGGCAGCATCGCCCACCGCCTGCTCCTCACGGTGGAGCGCGTCCCGCGCGTCGTGATCCGTGCCCTCGGCGGGTTCGTCGTCGAGCGGGAGGGCCGTCCGTTGACCTCCACCGAGTGGGGGTCACGCAAGGCGCAGGACCTCGTCAAGATCCTGGTGGTGCGCAGCGGCCGCAGCACCAGCCGGGAGGAGCTCGCCCACCTGCTGTGGCCGGACCAGCCCTACGAGGACGTCAGCAACCGGCTGTCGGTCGCCCTCAGCCTCGCCCGCAGCGCCCTGACCGGTGAGGGTGCCGTGGTCCCGATCGTGACCCAGGGGGCGACGGTGCGCCTCGACACCGACACCGTCGACCTCGACGTCGAGACCTTCGGCCGGCTCGCCGAGGACGGGCTGCGAGCGGCACGCCGCGACGGTCCGGACGCGGCGCTGCCGGTGCTCACCCGCGCCGAGGAGCTGTACGGCGGCGACCTCCTCGAGGACGATCTCGACACGCCGTGGCTCACCGACCGGCGCCTCGCCCTGCGCAGCGCCTACCTCGAGGTGGCACGCACGATCGCGCGGCTCACCGTCGAGGACGACCCCGACCTGGCGATCCGGATGCTGCTGCGGATCCTGGATCGTGACAGCTACGACGAACCGGCCCACCTGAACCTCTGCCTCGCACTGCTGCGCAGCGGCCGTCACGGCGAGGCCCGGCGCCGCTTCCGGGTCTACGAGGGTCGGATGCACGAGCTGGAGCTGCCGGTGGTGCCGTTCCACGAACTGACCCGCGAGGTGGACGACGCGGCCCGGGCGGCCAGCTGACCCCGGCGTCGTTCACGCGTCGGGACGGCCGCGCGGAACAAACGTTCCGCGCGCGCCCGCGCGCGTTCAACGCTCGCTCGAGTGGGTATCCGTGGGGTCAAGCCGGGTGCACCGGCCTCCGATGATGGGGCCAGGGGCACGACGACACGCGCCTCGACCCTGTCCCCAGACACCTCGGAGTCACCGCGATGACCACCCGCTCGAACGCGCCACGCCTGTGGACCCGCACCGTCGCCCTCGCCACCGCGGGGCTGCTGCTCGCCGCCTGCTCGGTCGAGGGGCTGGTGGGACGCGCGCTCTCGCAGATCGAGGGGGTCGAGGGCGTCGACATCGACGTCAGTGAGGAGGGCGGCTCCTTCACCATCACCTCGGACGAGGGCGAGGTGTTCGGCATCGAGGTCGACGACCAGGGTCGGTCGACGCTCCGCACCGACGAGGGCACCGTCACGACCACCGTCGACGGCGAGGTGCCTGCGGAGGTCACCGCCGCGGTCGACCTGCCGACCGGCTTCACCCCCCAGGCGGTCAGCGAGACCACCACCGACGACGGCCGGGCGCTGCTCGTCCAGGGCGAGATCCGCGGGTCCTACGGCGACATCCTCGACGAGGTCGAGGCGTCGCTCGAGCGCCGGTGGGCCGTGGTGCAGCGCCAGGAGTTCAACCCCGGCCAGATGGGCACGGTGATGGGGCACGACGAGGACGAGGAGGTCGGGGTCACCGTCAACCTGATCATCGAGCCGGATAGCGACGAGGGGTTGCTCCAGATCATGGTGATCAACCCCTCGTCCTGACCGGCGGCGGGGCGCCGGCGCCGGTCAGTCGGTCAGTTCGGCGCCGAGCCGCTCGCCCTCCTCGGTGATGCGCCCGCGCAGGGCGCGGGCATCGTCGTCGTCCAGCCAGCTCGCCTCGACCCCGTCCAGCGCGATCGCGACCATGTCGTTCCACGTGTAGCCGAAGGCCTCCATGACCGAACGGTACTCCTCGGTCAGGTCGAGGTCGGTCAGCGCGGGGTCGTCGGTGTTGAGCGTCGCCAGCAGCCCACGTTCGCGCATCCGCGGGTAGGGGTGCTCCTCGAGGCGCGGGAAGGCGTTGGCGATGCGGATGTTGGAGTTCGGGCAGACGGTCAGCGGGATCCGCTCGTCGACGAACCGTTGCGTGAGCTCCGGGTCGTCCATCAGCGACAGCCCGTGGTCGATGCGTTCGCACCCGAGCACGTCGATGCCGGCCTGGATCGTCGTCGGCGGGGTGACCTCGCCCTGGTGGGAGGTGCGCCGCAGCCCCTCCCGTCCCGCCAGCTCGAAGGCGGCGGCGAAGTCCCGCGGATCGACGCCGAGCTCGGTGGAGTCCAGGCCGAGGCCGAGCACCCGCTCGGTGCCCGCGGCGCCGGCGCGGCGCAGCTCCACGAGCCGCTCGACCATCTCCAGTCCGGGCCCGGGCCCGTAGGCCCGGTCGATGTCGGCGATCAGCATCACCCGGACGCCGGTCTCGTCCTCGGCCGCCGCCAGACCCTCGGCGAGCCCGGCGACGATGTCGGCCAGGTCCTGCCCGACGTCCAGGTGGCGCGCGGGGGTGAAGAAGGTCTCGCGGTAGGCCAGCCCGTGCTCCACCCCGTCGACCACGCTCTCGTAGGCGAGCCGCGCCCAGTCGTCGCGGTCCCCGAGCACCGACTGCACGAGCCAGAAGATCTCCAGGAAGGTGTCCAGGCTCGTGTAGCGGTACAGCTGGGTCGGATCCTCGGTCGGCAGCGCGATGCCGTTCTTGCCGGCGAGCTCCACCACCGTCGAGGGGCGCATCGTCCCCTCGACGTGGCAGTGCAGCTCCACCTTCGGCAGGCGCTGCAGCGCGGAGGTCAGCGCGGTCATTCGGCGAACCAGATGAAGTAGGCGGCGAACACGACGGCCAGCGCGTACAGGATCGGGTGCACGTCGCGGTACTTGCCCTTGATGGCCATCAGCAGCGCGTGCAGGAACAGCCCGACCGCGATGCCGTTGGCGATGCTGAAGGTCAGAGGCATCACGACGACGGTGGCGAAGGCGGGGATCGCGTACTCCATCTCGCCCCACTCGATGTCACCGAGACCCTTCGCCATCATCACGCCGACGATGATCAGCGCCGCCGCCGTCACCTCCGGCGTGACCACCGCCAGCAGCGGCGAGAACGCGAGCGACAGCAGGAACAGCGCGGAGGTCACCACCGAGGTCAACCCCGTGCGACCACCGGCGCCGACACCGGCCGCGGACTCGATGTAGGAGGTCGTGGTCGAGGTCCCCATCACCGCGCCACCCATCGTCGCGATCGAGTCGGAGATGAGCGCCCGGTTCGCGCGCGGCAGCCGGCCCTCGGCGTCCAGGAACCCGGCCTGGTTGGCGACGGCGATCAGCGTGCCGGTCGTGTCGAACAGGTCGACGAACAGCATCGTCAGCACCACGATCAGCATCTGCGCGGTGAACAGGTTCGGGACGTTGAGGATCGCCTCGCCGAAGGTCGGTGCGACGCTCGGCAGCGCACCGATGATGGCGTCGGGCGGGGCGATCTGGCGGAAGACGACCCCGACGATCGCCGTGATGATGATCCCGTAGAAGACCGCACCCCGCAGCCCGCGGATCAGCATGATCGCGGTCACGAGCAGCCCGAAGATCGCGAGGACCGTCGGACCTGCGGTCAGGTCACCCATGCTGACGAAGGTGGGCTCGTACGCCACCACGATCCCGGCGTTCTGCAGCCCGATGAACGCGATGAACACGCCGATCCCCGCACCGACCGCGAGCTTCATGTGCAGCGGGATCGCGTTGACGATCATCTCCCGGAGCCCGCTGACGGCCAGCAGGAAGAACAGGAAGCCCGATGCGAGCGTGCCCGCCAGCGCGGTCTGCCACGGGATCCCCATGCCGATCACGACGGTGAAGGCGAAGAACGCGTTGAGCCCCATGCCCGGGGCCTGCGCGATCGGGTAGCGGGCCCACAGGCCCATGACCGCGGTACCGAGCGCGGCCGCGACGCAGGTCGCCACGAAGATCGCGCCGGTGTCCATCCCGGTCTCCCCCAGGATGCCGGGGTTGACGAAGATGATGTAGGCCATCGCGAGGAAGGTCGTGACCCCCGCGATCACCTCGGTGCGGACGTTGGTGTTGTTCTCGGTCAGGTGGAAGAAGCGGTCGAAGGCGGACCTCGCACCGGGGTCCTCCGGTGCCTCGGTCGTCTCGGTGTGCTCGCTCATCTGGTCTCTCCCTGTCGCGCCGTACCCGGCGGTCGAACTTCCTACGGACAGCTATCCCGTCCCGGATCCCGAGCCCTGCGCGCGCAGGGCCTGGAGGACCCGCTCGGAGGTGAACGGACTCTCGGTCAGCCAGATCCCGGTGGCGTCGTGGACGGCGTTCGCGATCGTCGGCAACGGGGCGTTGATCCCGATCTCGGCGATCGACTTCGCCCCCATCGGCCCCGTGGGGTCGTAGGAGTCGACCAGGATCGTCTCGATGCGCGGTAGATCCGTCGCGGCCGGGATCTTGTAGCGTCCCAGGTCGATCGCCCGGGGACGGCCCCGGTCATCGATCGCGAGGTCCTCGACCAGCGCGTACCCGATGCCGTTGGCGACCGCCCCCTCGATCTGCCCCTCGGCGAGCTTCGGGTGCACCGCGGTGCCGCAGTCCGCGGCTACCACGTAGTCGAGGACCCGGATCTGCCCGGTGTCGGTGTCGACCGCCACCTCGGCGAAGCTGGCGATGAAGGGCGGCGGGGAGGACTCCGGCACGGATGAGGCGGTGGCCGCGATCTGGTGCTGGTTCTCGCCGTACAGGGCACGCAACGCGATCTTCTCGAAACTCACCGAGTCCCCGTCCGGGTCGCTGACCCGTTCGCTCGCGACCTCCAGCGTCGTGGGGTCGGCGTCGAGCATCTCGGCGGCAGCGGCGATGAGCTGGTCGCGGACGGCGACGGCCGCGCGCTGGACGGCCGTCCCCGACACGTAGGTCGTCGAGGACGCGTACGCCCCGGTGTCGAAGGGGGTCCGGTCCGTGTCCGACGAGGTCACGATCACCTTCTCGAGCGGGAGCGCGAGCACCTCGGCGGCGATCTGCCCGAGCACCGTGTCGGAGCCCGTGCCGAGGTCGGTCGCACCGACGTCGAGGTTGATCGACCCGTCGTCGTTGAGCTTGATGCTGGCCGCCGCCATGTCGATCAGGGGGATCCCCGACCCCTGCATGTGCACGGACATGCCGATGCCGTGGACCCACGACCCCTCGCGGTGGCGCCGTCCACGCTTGGTCGCCCAGCCGATGCGATCGGCACCGATCTCGATGCACGCCTCCAGCTCGCAGGAACTGACGGTCTGCTCGACCCCCTCGCGGCCCTCACCGAGCGCCCGGAAGATCGGCGAGGTTCCCCCGGTGCGGATGTGGTTCCTCGCACGCAGCTCCAGTGCGTCCATCCCGAGAGCCTCGGCCAGTTGGTCGATCGCCACCTCCATGGCGTACTGGCCCTGCGTCGCCCCGTACCCGCGGTACGCACCCGCGACCGGCAGGTTGGTGTAGACCGCCTTCCCGATGAACCGCACGTCCGGTGCGAGGTTGTACAGCGGCAGCGTCTTGGACCCGACGTTGGACAGCACCGTGAGGCTGTGGGTCCCGTACGCCCCGGTGTTCGACAGCACGTCCATGTCGATCGCCTGGAGCGTGCCGTCCTCGTCGGCGCCGAGCCGGACGCGGATGCGCATCGGGTGACGGGTCCGCGACGCGTGGAACTCCTGCTCGCGGGTGTAGCTCATCGTGGCAGGGCGGCCGGTCCGCAGCGTGGTCAACGCCAGGAGGTCCTCGATCAGGATCTCCTGCTTCACCCCGAACCCACCGCCGATGCGCGGCTTGATCACCCGGATCCGGTGGATCGGGACGTCGAGCAGGCGACCGACGATGCGGCGCGCGTGGAAGGGCACCTGGGTGGAACTGACCAGCACGAGCCGGTCGTGCTCGTCGAGGTAGCTCGACACGACGTGGGGCTCGATCGGGACGTGCTGGCCGTAGTGGGTCTCGATCGTCACGTCGACGGTGGTGTGTGCGGCCGCCAGCCCGGCCTCGACATCCCCGGCGACCGCCTCGGAGTAGGCAGCGATGTTGTGCTCGGCGTCCCACGCGTCCGGGCACGGCTCGTCGTGGACCAGCGGCGCCCCCTCGGCCAGCGCCGCGTCGATCGACAGGACCGGTTCGAGCACCTCGTACTCGACGTCGATCAGTCCCAGCGCCGCGCGGGCGGTCGCGAGGCTGTCCGCCGCGACGGCGGCCACCCGGTCGCCCACGAAACGCACCTTCGGGTTGAACATCCGGGTGTCGTACGGCGAGGGTTCCGGGTAGCCCTGTCCCGCGGTCGTGTAGGTCCGGTCGGGTGTGTTCTCGTGGGTGAGGACGAGCGCGACCCCGTCGAGCGCCTCCGCCCGCGCGGTGTCGATCGCCCGGATGCGGGCGTGCGCATGTGGGCTGGTGAGCAGCGCCAGGTGGAGCGTGCCCGGGCGCTCCGGCAGGTCGGCCACGAAGACCGGCTTGCCGGTGACGAGCGCGGTCCCGTCGACCCGGCGCTCGTTGTGCCCGACGACCTCGTACTTCTCAGCCATCGCCGGCCTCCTCCCCGTCGGTGGTCCGGCCCGTCGCTGCCAGCATGGCCGCCGCGTCGCGGATGCCGTCGACGATCTTGACGTACCCGGTGCAGCGGCACAGGTTGCCGGCCAGCCCTTCGCGGATCTGCGCTTCGGTGGGGTCGGGGATCCGGTCCAGCAGGTCGACGGCGGCCATCAGGATCCCCGGCGTGCAGAACCCGCACTGCACGCCACCGGCGTCGAGCACGGCCTGCTGGAGCGGGTGCAGGCCGACCTCGTCGGCCAGACCCTCGGCGGTCCTGACCTGGCGGCCCTCCACCTGCCCGGCGAACAGCAGGCAGGCCGTGACGGCGCGCCCGTCGAGCAGCACGGCGCACGATCCGCAGTCCCCACGGGCGCAACCGTCCTTGACCGACACCGCTCCCAGCCCGCGCAGCAGCTCCATCAGCGTCGTGCCGGGTGGCACCTCGGCCTGCGTGACCGTGCCGTTGAGCGTGAAGGAGACCCTCATGCGCCACCCCCCTGGAGGCGGTCGATGACCGTGGTCAGGCACCGTTCGACGGTCACGCCGGCGAGGTGCTGCCGGTACGCAGCGCTGGCGATCCAGTCGCCGTGCAGGTCGGCGGTCCGCCGCGCCGCGTCCGCGGCTGCTGCCACCGCCTCGGACGTGAGCGGTGCACCGACGAGCGCGTCCTCCGCCGCGGACAGCCGCCGCCCCACCGTGCTGGACTCCCCGACGACGACGCGGGCCGCGACCACCGCCCCCTCCGCCACATCGACGCGGCAGCAGCCGTTGACGATCGAGTGGTCGAAGGTGGTCCGGGTGAAACGGACGAAAGCCGCCGCGGCACCCGGGATAGGCGGCGGGAGCCGGACCTCGGTGACCACGTGCGGACCCTGCTCGCCCTCGAGGTAGTTGGCCAGGGGCAGTTCGGCGTGCTCGCCGGTGTACACCGCGACGGTGGCATCGAGAGCGAGCAGCACGGGCAGCACGTCGGAGAGGCGGCTGCGGACGACGTGGCCGCCGATCGTGGCGCTGTTGCGGTGGAGCACCGACCCGACCTGCGCGAGCATCTCCCCGACGGCACCGGTCCCGTAGGCCGCGACCTCGGGGTGCTCGAGGAGGTCGGTGAAGGTGCTCATCGCCCCCAAGCGCAGCCCGCCGTCGTCGCTGTGCTCCACGTAGCGCAGCCCGACCTCAGACAGGTCGACGAGCGCGGTGACCGCGGGCGGGCACCGGACCACCAGGTCGGTCCCGCCGCCGAGGAGGACGGCGGCGCCGCCGCCGTCGCGCACCAGGTGCCAGGCAGCATCCACGTCCGTCGGGCGGTGGTACTGCTCGATCTGGGTGAGGGGCATGGTCGCCTCCACGGACGTCAGTGCGTGATGCGGGTCCCGGTCCTGCCCTCCAGCGCGTCCTCGAGCTTCTGCGGCGCGGTGATGATCGCCTCCTCACCGCCGGCCTCCAGGAAGTCGATGATGGCCTCGATCTTCGGGGCCATGCTCCCGGCCGCGAAGTGGTGCCCCTCGGCGAGGTAGGTCTTGGCCTCGTCGAGCGTGAGGTGGTCCACCCACTCCTGCCGCTCGGTCCCGAAGTGCAGCGCGACACGCTCCACCGCCGTGCTGATGATCATGCGGTTGGCGTCGATCTCGCGGGCCAGGAGCGCGCTGGCGTGATCCTTGTCGATCACCGCAGCGATCCCCCGCAGGTGGCCGGCCTCGTCGGGGACCACCGGGATGCCCCCGCCGCCCACGGAGATCACCACGAACCCGCCGTCGATCAGGTGGCGGATCGCGTCGATCTCGACGATCCGCTTGGGCCGGGGTGAGGCGACCACCCGCCGCCAGCCGCGGTTGGCGTCCTCGGCGACGTCCCAGCCCTCCTCGTCGCGGCGCGTGAGGGCCTCGGCCTCCGACAGGAACGGCCCGATCGGCTTGGTCGGCGCGGTGAACGCCGGGTCATCGAGGTCCACCTCGACCTGGGTCACCACCGACACCACCCCTCGGTCGACCCCGCGGTCGCGGAGGTCCTCGAGGAGGCTCTGCTGCAGGATGTAGCCGATCGCGCCCTGGGTGTCGGCGACGCACACGTCGAGGGGAACCTCGTGCACCTCGTGGCGCGCCAGCTCGGAACGCAGGAGGATGTACCCGACCTGCGGGCCGTTGCCGTGGACGACCGTGACGTCGAGCCCCTGAGCGACCAGCGCCCCGAGGTGGTGGTCGGTCTCGCGCGCCGCGGCGAACTGATCCTCGACCGAGACGTGTTGCGGGTCGGTGATCAGGCTGTTCCCGCCGATCGCGACGACCACCCGGTCACGTGCGCTCACGGGTCCCCCTTCCCTCGGACTGGCGGCTACATCGTCAGCGCGAGCACGGCCTTCTGGACGTGCAACCGGTTCTCGGCCTCGTCGAACACGGCGCTCTGCGGTCCGTCGATCACGGCGTCGGTGACCTCGATCCCACGATCCGCCGGCAGGCAGTGGAGGTACATCGCATCGTCGCGCGCGAGGGCGAGCCGCTCCTCGTCGGCGATCCAGGACGCGTACCCCTGGCCGATCCGGGCCGACTCCTCGAGGTCGGACGTGGTCAACATGCAGCCCCAACTCTTGGGGTAGACCACGTCGGCGTCCCGGAACCCCGCGTCGAAGTCGTCCAGCAGCTCGAAGCTGCCCCCCGCAGCCCGCGCGTTCGCCTGCGCCTGCTCGAGCACCTCCGGGCGCAGCCGGAACTCCGGCGGGTGGGTCAGGCGCACGTTCATCCCGTACCGGGTCATCAGCAGGATCAGGCTCTGCGGCACCGACAGGGGCTTCTGGTAGCTCTCGGCGTAGGCCCAGCTGACGTCGATCGTCAGGCCCCGCGGGTCACCGCGACGCTCGACGATCGTGAGGAGGTCGGCCAACGCCTGGAAGGGGTGGAAGCGATCGCACTGCATGTTGTGCACCGGGACCCGCGACGCCGCGGCCACGTCGCGGATGTAGCCGTTGCCCACCTCCCAGTCGACCTGCCGGATCGAGAGCCCGTCGTTGTAACGCCCGAGGATCTCGCCGATCTCCGTCGCGGTGTCACCGTGCGCGATCTGCGTCGATCGTGACTCGATGAACTGGGCGTGCCCGCCCAGCTGCGCCATCGCCGCCTCGAAGCTGGCCCGCGTCCGGGTGGAGGAGAAGAAGAACAGCATCGCCAGGACCTTGTCCCGGAGCAGCGCGTGCGGTTCCCCGAGCGCGCGACGGCGCTTGAGGTCGAGGGCGACGTCCAGGACCGTGTCGAGCTCGTCCTTCGTCCACTCCTGGGTGGTGATCAGGTCGCGACCACGCAGGTGGGTCTGCACGACGACTCACCCCCTCTCGCCGAGGACCAGCGCCAAGAGCGCCATCCGCATGACGACACCGTAGTACGCCTCCTCCCAGTAGCGGGCGTGTCTCGTGCCATCCACGTCGGGAGGGAGCTCGTCCATCCGCGGCAGCGAGTGCAGGATGATCGCGCCGGGCCTGGCGTCACGCAGCACCTCGCGCGTGACGCGGTACGGCTCGGGGGTCTGCCCGACGTCCTCGCCCCGCTCCTGCCGGCTGGCGGTGTAGTCCGCCTGGACCACCGGCTCCACGTAGATCACATCCGCGTCGGCGATCGCGTCCCGGACGTGACCGACCTCGCGGATCGTCATGTTCTGCTCCGCGATCTCGGCCTTGAACCCGTCGGTGAGCGACATGTCCGGCGGGGCGATCGCGATCATCTCCGCGTCGAACTGGGTCAGCGCGTAGGCCATCGAGTGCATCGTGCGCATCCGCATGTCGCCGATGCACAGGAACGTGAGCCCATCGACGGTCCCGAGCTCGCGCTGCACGGTGTAGAGGTCGGTGAGGACCTGGGTGGGGTGCTCCCCCCAGCCGTCGCCGGCGTTGATCACCGGGATGCTGGTCCAGCGTGCCGCCTCGTGCGGTGCGCCCTGCTGGAAGTGGCGCATCACGAGGACGTCGCCGTAGTACTCCAGCATGTGGACGGTGTCCTTGATGGTCTCCTGGTAGAAGTCCCCGGCGCGGGTCATCTTCGCGTCGCTGAACCCCACGACGTGCCCGCCCAGCCGGTGCATCGCGGCCTCGTGGGCGAGCCGGGTCCGGGTCGACGGCTGGTAGAAGGCGGTCACCAGCGTCTTGTGCGCCAGCAGGTCCACGTTACGGCGGGAACGTGCGATCGGCTCCAACCCGTCCGCGACCTCGAACACGTGCTCGAACTCGGCGCGCTCGAACCCCTTCAGTGACAGGATGTCCCGTCCGGCGAAGCTCCGCATCAGCATCTCCGATCGACGTTGCCGGTGAACCCGTGGGTGATGACGTGGACAGCGGGGCTTCCAGACGGCGAGACGATCCGTCGACCGGCGCCCGTTCCGCCAGGAAGACTCACATCTCCTTATCAACCCTGCAAGGGGTCCCCGAACGCCACCAGAGCCGAACGGCCCCTCGACAGGGTCCTTCCGAACGGACCCATCGCTGTCGACGCTCAAGTAGCGTTGGGTGCCGGACGGGATCGGATCCGTCATGCACATCGAGCGACCACGCGACCTGGCCGAGGCCCTCGCCGGCTTCGACAGTCACCCGCGTGCCACACCGCTGGCGGGCGGTACCGACCTCATGGTCGAGGTCAACCTGTCGCACCTGCGTCCGGAGACGGTCGTCGCACTGCGGCGGGTCAGCGAGCTCCAGACGTGGGACGATCGCTTCGTCGGCGCCGGTGTGACCTACGCGCGGCTGCAGGCCGGTCCCTTCCCCGCCCTTGCCGAGCTGGCCCGGACCGTCGGCTCCCCACAGATCCGCGCCGCCGGCACGCTCGGCGGCAACCTCGGGACCGCCAGCCCCGCGGGCGACGCCCTGCCGTTCCTCGCCGCCCTCGATGCCGAGGTGGTCGTCGCCTCCCACGGAGGCGAGCGCACGCTGCGGTGGGACGCGTTCCTCGTGGGCCCCAAGCGCACCGCGCTCCGGCCGGGGGAGCTGATCGTCGGGGTGCGGCTGCCCGACCACATCCCCGCCCGGCAGGCCTTCGGCAAGGTCGGGGTCCGCCAGGCGATGGTGATCGCCACCGTGAACTGCTGCGTGGTCCGTGACGAGGAGGGCGCGACGCGGGTGGCGATGGGGGCGGTGGGGCCCACGGTGCTGCGGGCACGCGCGGCCGAGCAACTGGTGTCGTCGACGTCGCGTCCGTCACCGTCCATGCTGGAGGAGTTCCAGCGCCTCGTCAGCGACGAGGTCGTGCCGATCACCGACCACCGTGCGACGGAGCGCTACCGCCGCCACGCCGCGGGCGTGCTCGCCCGCCGGACCCTCGAGAGGTGCCTGGCCCCATGATCGTGACGCTGCAGGTGAACGGGCGGTCCCACGCCGTCGAGGTGGCGGGGTGGGAGAGCCTGCTGTGGGTGCTCCGCGAACGGCTCGGTCTGCGCGGCGCGAAGGACGCCTGCCTCCAGGGGGAGTGCGGCGCCTGTTCGGTGGTCTTCGACGGCGAGCTGGTGTGCTCCTGCCTGGTGATGGCCGCCGACGCGGAAGGTGCCGAGGTGACCACGGTCGAGGGCCTCGGGGACGCCGGTGGCCTCCACCCGGTCCAGCAGGCGTTCGTCGACGAAGGGGCGGTCCAGTGCGGGTACTGCACCCCGGGGCTGGCCGTCGCGACGGCCCACCTGCTCGAGACCCACCCGGACGCCTCCCTCGACGAGCTCCGCGAGGCCCTCGCTGGCAACCTGTGCCGTTGCACCGGGTACGGCGCGGTCCTCCGCGCTGCGGTCGCGGCCCAGCGCGGCGGCGCCGAGGAGGCCGCCCCATGAGCGAGACCCTGGTCCGTCGGCCGCCCGTGCGGGGCGGCGTGGGCGCGTCGGTCCCCCGCCCGGACGGCGTCCCCAAGGTGACCGGTCGGTTCGAGTTCCTCGGCGACATGCACCACGAGGACATGCTGTGGGGGGCGACCCGGCGTGCGTGGGTCCCCCACGCCCGGCTGGTGCGGGTGGACGTCACCCCGGCACTGGCGATGCCGGGGGTGCACGCGGCGCTGACCCAGGACGACGTGCCCGGCCACCGCTACCAGGGCCAGGCCGTCACCGATCAGCCGGTCCTCGCGGAGGACGAGGTCCGCTACTGGGGTGAACCCGTCGCGATCGTCGCCGCGGACGACCCGGAGACCGCACGGCGCGCCGCCGAGGCGATCGTCGTCGAGGTGGAGGAGCTCGATCCCCTCACCGACCTCGACGTCGCCCTCGAACGTGGGGCGGTGTTCCGGCACGTGCCGGTGCGGCGCGGCGACCCCGACGCCCACGGCGAGGTGGTCGTCGAGGGCACCTACGTCACCGCGACCCAGGACCCCGCGGCGCTCGGGACCGAGGCCGGCCTCGCGGTCCCGGACGGGTCCGGGGGGATCGACCTGTGGGGCCCGACCCAGTGGACCCACATCGACCTGAAGCAGCTGGCCGCGTGCCTCGCCCTCGATCCCGCGCAGCTCCGGGTGCAGCCCTGCCGGCTCGGCGGCGCGTTCGGGTCACGGGAGGACCTCAGCCTGCAGACCCACATCGGCATGCTCGCCCTGCGACTCGGCCGTCCCGTCAAGATGGTGTACGACCGCCACGAGAGCTTCGTCGGGCACGTCAAGCGGCACGGGGCGCTGATGCACTACCGCCACGAGGCCGACCGCGACGGCACCCTCGTGCGGGTCGATGCCCGGATCCTGCTCGACGGTGGCCCCTACCAGCTGACCTCCAACGCCGTGATCGCCAACAGCACGTACTTCGCGGTCGGCCCCTACCGCTGCGACCACGTCACCGTCGACGGGTACGCCCTGCGCACCAACAACCCCCCGTCGGGGGCGATGCGGGGGTTCGGAGCGAACCAGCCGTGCTTCGCCGCCGAGGCGCAGATGGACCGGCTGGCCGCCGCGCTCGGGATGGACCCCCTCGAGCTGCGGTTGCGCAACGCGCTCGGGCAGGGCGACCGTCTGCCGACCACCGGGCAGCTGATCGAGCACCCGCTGCCGACGGACGAGGTGATCCGCTCCGTCGCGGCGATCCCCCTCCCCGACCCCGCGGACGATGACGATCCGCTGCACCTGCCCGGCGGGACCGGCATGACCACGCCGCGGTCACGGGTGGTGCGGGGGGTCGGCTACGCGGTCGGCCTGAAGAACCTGCAGTTCAGCGAGGGGTTCGACGACTACGCCGAGGCCCGCGTCGAGCTCACCGCCGACGGCGCCGTGGTCCACACCGCCGCGATCGAGGTCGGTCAGGGCATGGTCACGATCATCGAGCAGATCGCGCGGTCGGCCCTCGGCATGAGCAACGTGCGGGTCGAGTTCGACCACACCGGCCGGATCGGGTCCGCCGGCTCCACCTCCGCGTCACGGCAGACCCAGATGGCGGGCAACGCGACGCTGGAGGCGGCGACCGCGGTCCGGGAGCAGGCGCTGGCGGCGGCCGGTGGGGACGACCTCGACGACGCCGGGGTGTGGCGCGACGGTGCGCTCGTCGCCAGCCTCACCGAGCTGACCGCGAACGGGCCGCTCACACACCACGTCCGCTACCGCCACCGCCCGACCGACCAGCCCGACGCCGACGGGCAGGGCGAGCTGCACGTGGACTTCTGCGTCGCCGCCCACCGCGCCGTGGTCGACGTCGACCCGGATCTCGGGCTGGTCCGCGTGGTGGAGATCGCGATCGGGCAGGACGTCGGCCGCGCCCTGAACCCGCAGCAGGTCCACGGTCAGATCGAGGGCGGGATCGCGCAGGGCATGGCCCACGCGGTGATGGAGGAGGTGCTCCTCGACCGGGGGGTGATCCGCAACCCGACCCTGACCGACTACCTGCTGCCCACCTGCCTGGACGCACCCCACGTCGAGGCGGCCCTCGTCGAGGTGCCTTCACCCTGGGGCCCCTTCGGCGCCAAGGGCATGGCGGAGCTGCCGACGATGTCTGCCACCCCCGCGGTCGCGGCCGCGATCCGCGCGGCGACGGGCCTGCCGCTGACCCGGGTCCCGATCCGGCCGGAGGACATCGCGGTGCCGGACCCGCCGCCCGACGACCCGGAGCCGCACCCACCGGAGGCAGGTGGCCGATGAGTCCGACCTCCGGCGCGACGGCCCACGTCACCCACCTGGTGTGCCTGGTGTGCGGACGGCGGTTCGCCCCGGAGGAGGTCGAGTACCTCTGTCCCGAGCACGGCGACGACGGGATCCTCGACGTCGTGTACGACCACGAACGGATCGCCACCGAGCTGTCCCCGGCCACCCTGGCCCACGACCCGGACCGCAGCATGTGGCGGTACCGCCCGCTGCTGCCGGTCTCCCCCGCCGCCGACCTCCCGCCCCTGCGGGTGGGCTGGACACCGCTGTACGCCGCACCCCGGCTGGGCGCGGAGCTCGGTTTGGAGCGGCTGTGGGTGAAGGACGAGGGGATGCAGCCGACCGGGTCGCTGAAGGACCGGGCGAGCGCGGTCGCGGTGGTGAAGGCCCGTGAGCGCGGCGCCGCGGTCGTCACCACCGCCTCGACCGGCAACGCCGCGGCGGCCCTCGCGGGACTCGCCGCCTCGGTCGACCAGGCGGCGACGATCCTCGTGCCGGCGTCCGCGCCCGAAGCCAAGGTCGCCCAGCTGCTGGCCTACGGAGCCACGGTCCTGCTGGTGGAGGGCACCTACGACGACGCCTTCGCCCTGTCGATGCGCGCGGCCGAGCGGTTCGGCTGGTACGTACGCAACACCGGCGTCAACCCCTACATGAGCGAGGGCAAGAAGACCGCCGCCCTGGAGATCGCCGAGCAGCTCGACTGGCACGTCCCCGACGTGGTCGTGGTCGGCGTCGGTGACGGGTGCATCATCGGCGGGCTGCACAAGGGGTTCCGCGACCTCGTCGCGCTCGGCTGGACCGACCGGGTCCCGCGGTTGCTCGGCGTGCAGGCGAGCGGCAGCGACTACCTCGTCCAGGCCTGGGAGCGGGACGAGGACGTCGTCACCAAGCCGGCGATCGCCGCGTCGACCGTCGCCGACTCGATCTGCGCCGGGCTCCCCCGCGACCGCATCAAGGCGCTGCGGGCGGTCCAGGACTCGGACGGGGCGTTCGTGCGGGTGGGCGACGACGCGATCCTCGCGGCGATCCCGGCGCTCGCCCGGGGCTGCGGGGTGTTCGCCGAACCGGCGGCGGCCGCTGCCTACGCCGGCCTGCGCGTCGCCGTCAGCCGGGGGCTCGTGCATCGCGACGACGCGGTGGTCGTCCTCGCCACCGGCACGGGCCTGAAGGACGTGCCGGCGGCGATGCGTGCCACCGGCGCGGCCGGCATCGAGGCACGGCGGGTCACCCCCGAGCTCGAGGCCGTGGCCCGCGCCCTGGACCTGGACCGCACGGTGGGAAGGAAGTGACGTGATCGACCTGACCGTCCGGCCCGAGGTCCTGGAGCGGGCCGTCCAGCGCGCCCGCGAGCGCGACATCGTGATCCCGACCTTCGCCCAGATGCGCGACCCCGGGCTGATCCCCGACGACGTCGTCGCCCGCCTGCGGGACGTCGGGCTGTGGGACGTCGACCCGCTCAACCTGTTCCGCATCACCTGGCACAACGAGCCCACCGAGCGGGGCGGTGGCTTCGGCGCGGTGAACCACCTCGAGTTCCCCCGCGCGCTGACCGGGGTGGACGCCCGGATCGTCGCGCTCGTCGGCAAGTGGTTCCCGACCGGCGCACACAAGGTCGGGGCCGCCTTCGGCTGCCTGGTCCCCCGCCTCGTCACCGGCCAGTTCGACCCCACGATGCAGCGGGCCGTGTGGCCGTCGACCGGCAACTACTGCCGCGGAGGTGCGTACGACGCTGCGCTGCTGGCCTGCGAGTCGATCGCGATCCTCCCCGAGGGGATGAGCGCCGAACGCTTCGCGTGGCTCGAGCGCATCGCCGGGGACGTGGTCAAGACCCCCGGGTCCGAGAGCAACGTCAAGGAGATCTTCGACGCCTGCTGGCAGCTGCGGCGGGGCGGTGACGACGTCGTGATCTTCAACCAGTTCGACGAGCTCGGCAACTACCTGTGGCACCACACGGTGACCGGGCCGGCGATGGACGAGGTGCTGGCACACCGCCTCGGTCCGGACGACACCTACCGGGGGCTGGTGGTCGCGACGGGGTCGGCGGGCACGATCGCCGCCGGCGACCACCTCAAGCGGACCTACCCCGACTCGCACATCGCCGCCGTCGAGGCCCTGCAGTGCCCGACGCTGCTGTACAACGGCTACGGCGCCCACCGGATCGAGGGCATCGGCGACAAGCACGTGCCGTGGATCCACAACGTGCGCAACACCGACATGGTGATCGCCGTGGACGACGAGGCGCCGATGTCGCTGCTCCGGCTGTGCAACGAGCCGGAGGGCCGCGCCGAGCTCGCACGCCGTGGGATCCCGTCCGAGACGCTGGACCGGCTGCCCGAGCTCGGCATCTCGAGCCTGGCCAACCTCGTCGCCGCGATCCGGTTCGCCCGCTGGCACCAGCTCGGCCCGCATGACGTGGTGCTGACCGTGGCGACCGACTCGGTCGAGATGTACGAGAGCCGGCTGCGCGAACTCACCGACGAGCGTGGCCCCTTCACGTCGACCGACGCCGCCGCCACGGTCGAGCGCCACCTCCTCGGCAGTCCGCTGGAACACATGGCCGAGCTCGACCACTGGGGACGCCGCCGCATCCACAACCTGAAGTACTACACGTGGGTCGAGCAGCAGGGCAAGGACGTCGAGGAGCTCGACGCCCAGTGGGACGATCCGGGGTACTGGACCCGCACCCAGGAGCTCGTGGACCCGATCGACGACCTCATCAACCGCTTCAACGACGAGGTGGCACGCCGATGACGCGCACCGTGGTGCGAGGCGCCCGCTGGCCGGGCGACGTCGCGATCCGCGACGGCTGGATCGAAGCGGTCGGCGAGGTGTCGGGCGGCCCCGACGACGTGATCATCGACGCGCGCGGCGGGATCGTCACGGCGGGGCTCGTCAACACCCACCACCACCTCTACCAGTGGCTCACCCGCGGCCGCGCCGTCGGGTGCGACCTGTTCGGGTGGCTGACCGAGCTGTACCCGGTGTGGGCACGCATCGACGCCGAGGACGTCCACGCCGCCGCCGTGGTCGGGCTCGGCGAGCTCGCCGTGAGCGGGTGCACGACCGCCGCCGACCACCACTACCTCGTCCCGGGTGGCGACGACGCGGTGTTCGACGCGCTGGCCGAGGCCGCGCGCCGGGTCGGGGTCCGCCTGCACCTCGCGCGCGGATCGATGGACCTCGGGGCGAGCGACGGCGGGCTGCCGCCCGACCACGTCGTCGAGGACCGGGACACGATCCTCGCGTCGACCGTGGCGGTCGCCGATCGCTGGCACGACGGCGAGGTGATCGTGGTCACCGTCGCGCCGTGCAGCCCCTTCTCGGTGACCCGCGAGCTGATGCTGGAGTCCGCCTCGCTGGCGCGGTCCCGGGGACTGCGCCTGCACACCCACCTCGCCGAGACGCGTGAGGAGGAAGCGGACTGCCTCGCGCGGTTCGGTTGCCGCCCCGTCGAGTACGTCGACGACCTCGGGTGGCTGGCCGACGACGTGTGGGTCGCCCACGGCATCCACCTCGACGACCGCGAGGTGGCACGCCTCGGGGCGACCGGCACGGGGGTGGCGCACTGCCCGTCCAGCAACGCGCGCCTCGGGGCGGGCCTGTGCCGGGTGACCGACCTGGTCGCCGCCGGCGTACCCGTCGGCCTGGGCGTGGACGGCGTCGCCTCCAACGAGGTCGGCGGGCTGTTCCCGGAGCTGCGCCAGGCGCTGTACACCGCCCGGCAGCGCACGGGCCGCGCCGCGGACATGCTGCCGCCGGAGCCGCTGCGTCTCGCGACGGAGGGTGGCGCCGCCTGCCTCGGCCGCGCCGACCTCGGACGGCTCGCCGCCGGGCACCGGGCGGACCTGGTGATCTGGCCCGCCGACGACCTGGAGGACGTGCCGGGCCCGATCGACGGGCTGGTGCTCGGCCCCGACCGTCGGGCGCGCACGGTGCTGGTTGGCGGCACCATGATCGTGGACGACGGCCACCTCGTCGGGGTGGACCTCGACGACGCCCACCGGGAGCTCGCGCGTCGCGCTCAGCGGCTGTGGCCGGACGACGCGCCCGCGCATCGAAACCGCCCGCGCTGAGGTGCGGGCACCGACCGGGGAGGAGCCGGACATGACCATCGACACGCCGGTAGCGATGTACCTGCAGGACAAACACCCGATCCGCGACGCCATGGAGTACGTGCGCTACGCGGAGCAGCGGGGGTTCCACGCCGTGTGGCAGGCCGAGAGCCGGCTGGTGCGCGAGGCCACGGTTCCGATGGCCGCCTTCGCCGCCGTCACCGACACGATCAAGGTCGGTAGCGGCGTGATCAACAACTGGACGCGCAACCCGGCGCTGACCGCTTCCACGTTCTCCACCCTCGACGACCTCGCGCCGGGCCGGGTCCTGCTCGGCATCGGGGCGTGGTGGGACCCGCTGGCCAGCAAGGTCGGGATCACCCGCCGCAAGCCCCTCCAGGCGATGCGCGAGACGGTCACCGCCGTCCGCGCCCTACTGCACGACGAGACGGTCACCTTCGACGGCGAGTTCGTCCACCTCGACGGTGTGGAGCTCGACTACGTGCACCAGGAACGGCGCCCCAAGGACGTGCCGATCTACATCGGCGCGACCGGGATGAAGATGATGGAGCTGGCGGGCGAGATCGCCGACGGGGTCGTGCTCAACTACCTCGTCGCGCCGACCTACAACGCCCGGGCGATGGAGCACCTGGCCATCGGTGCCGAGCGCGCCGGACGCTCCGTCGACGACCTCGACCGACCCCAGCTGATCGTGTGCTCGCTGGACGACGACCGGGACGCGGCCCTCGACGCCGCCCGCCTGCTGATCACGCAGTACCTCGGCCAGCAACCCCACATCATGGAGGCCTCGGGGGCGTCGCGGGAGCTGCTGGAGAGCATCGCCAGCAAGCTCAGCTGGCCGGCGACCGCCGCGGAGATCCGCGAGGCGGCGACGCTGATGCCCGACGACGTCGTGCAGACGCTGGCCGCCGCCGGGACCGCGGACGAGTGCCGGGAGAAGGTCGCCGAGTACGTCGCGTCCGGCTGCACCTGCCCGATCCTGTACCCGCTCGGTGCGGACGTGCGCGCCATGATCGACGCGTTCGCGCCGGCCTAGGCGGCGCGACTCCCGGGAGGGCCGCACGATGCGCACGCTGATCCAGGGCGGCACGGTCGTCTCGGCAGCCGGGTCGGCAGCGGCCGACGTGCTGATCGAGGACGAGCGGGTCGTGGCGCTCGCCGCACCCGGCGCGCACGGCTGGGCGACGGACGCCGACCGCGTGCTCGACGCCACCGGCCGGTACGTGCTGCCGGGCGCCGTCGACATGCACACCCACATGGAGCTGCCCGTGTCCGGGACGGTGTCGTCCGACGACTTCGAGACGGGGACCCGGGCCGCCCTCGTCGGCGGGACCACCACGATCGTCGACTACGCCGGGCAGGACCGCGGCGGGGGCCTGCTCGAGGGGGTGGAGCGGTGGCAGGCCCGGGCGGAAGGTCGGACCTGCGCCGACCACGGCTTCCACCTGATGGTCACCGACGTGCGGCCGGACACCCTGGACGAACTGCCCGCGCTCGTGGACGCGGGCGTGACCAGCATCAAGCTGTTCACCGCGTACCCGGGCACCAACTACAGCGACGACGGACGGATCCTGCAGGCGATGCGTCGCGCCGCCGACCTCGGGCTGATGGTGATGATGCACGCCGAGAACGGCATCGCGATCGACGTGCTGCGGGCCGAGGCGATCGCCCGGGGCGACACCGACCCGATCCACCACCTGCTGACCCGACCGGCGTCGCTGGAGGCCGAGGCGGTGCACCGGATGGTGGTGCTCGCCGAGGTCGCCGGCTGCGACCTCACGATCGTGCACATCTCGTCGGCCGACGCACTGCAGGCGGCCGTGGCGGGACGGGACCGCGGCCTCCCCGTCTACACCGAGACCTGCCCCCAGTACCTGTGGCTGGCGATCGAGGACGTGCCCGAGGGGTTCGATGCGGCCCGGTACGTGTGCTCGCCGCCGTTACGGTGGCGGCGCGAGGGCCACCAGGAGCGCCTCTGGGCCGGGATCGCGACGCGCCGGGTGGACGCCGTGGCGACCGACCACTGCCCCTTCACGTGGGAGCAGAAGGAGGCGGGACGGGGCGACTTCACCCGGATCCCCAACGGGGTCGGTGCTGTCGAGCACCGGCTCGACCTCGTGCACCAGGGGGTCGTCGACGGGCGGATCACCGCCGAGCGGTGGGTCGAGGTGTGCTGCACCGACCCGGCCCGGCTGGCCGGGCTCCACCCGCGCAAGGGGGTGCTGGCACCGGGGTCCGACGCCGACGTGGTGGTCTACGACCCGACGGCCACCCAGCGGCTGTCCGCGGCCACCCACCACATGAACATCGACTTCTCGGTGTTCGAGGGGCTGGAGGTGACCGGCCGGGTCGAGACGGTGCTGCTCAGAGGGCGGGTGGTGGTCGAGGCCGGTGCACACGTGGGTCGCCCGGGCGACGGCCGGTTCCTGCCCCGAGGACCGAGCACGATGACCTGACGACGGGAGGGTGCACGATGTCCGCGACGACCCCCGGGATGGTGTGCGCGCACCACCACCTGTACTCGGCGCTGGCCCGTGGCATGCCACCGCCGCCGGGCACCCCGACCGACTTCGGGGAGATCCTCGAGCTGATCTGGTGGCGGCTCGACCGCGCGCTGGACCTCGAGATGATCCGGTGGTCGGCGATGCTCGGCGCCCTCGAGGCCCTGGAGCAGGGCACCACCGCGATCGTCGACCACCACGAGTCGCCCGAGGCGATCGAGGGCAGCCTGTCGGTGATCGCCGACGCCTGCGCCGAGGTGGGGGTCCGGGTCGTGTGCGCCTACGGCGTCACCGACCGGCACGGCCCGGACGGTGCGCAGCGCGGGCTGGAGGAGAACCGCCGGTTCCTCGCCGAGGACGGCCGCGGGCTCGTCGGCGTGCACGCCGCCTTCACCTGCAGCGACCAGACCCTGGAGGCTGCGGCCGGGCTCGCTGCCGACCTGGGGGTCGGGGTGCACGTCCACGTGTGCGAAGGCACGCAGGACGCCGACGCGCCGGGACGGCTCGCGGGTCTGGCGCGTGAGGACTGGCTGCTGGCCCACGCGGTCCACCTGCCCACGGAGGCGGGGCTGCCCGGCACGATCGCGCACAACCCGCGCTCGAACCTGAACAACGGGGTCGGCTACGCCCGCCCGACCCGGTTCGACAACCGGGTGGTGCTGGGATCGGACGGCATCGGGGCGGCGATGCTCGACGAGTTCCGCATCGCGTACCTGTGCCACCGCGACGACGACGTCACCGCCACCCCCGAGACCGCCTGGTCGTGGCTGGAGGCCGGGAGGGACCTGGTCCCCGAGACCGCCGATGACGAGGTCACCTGGAGCTACGACCCGCTCGACCCCTGGCACGTCGCGTTCACCCCGGGGATCCGTCCGCTGCGGGTCGTGGTCGACGGCGAGGTGGTCCTCGACGACGGGCGCCCGACCCGCGTCGATGCCGACGAGGTCCGTGCGAAGGCGGCCGAGCAGGCCGCACGCCTGCACGCCCGCCTGTGATCTGACCGGCGGTGGTGTCCACCCCTCCAGGTTGACCCGCCCGTCGTCGAGCACTGGCGCGTCGAGCCGGCCCCTACGGGCCGACCGGGCCATGGGAGCAACCGGCTCCAGCGCGGCCGCGCAGCGGCGATGGGCATGAGCCGCCGCCATCGCTTCAAGCGTCCTTGGAGCGGATGTTGAGCAGCGTGGGCCAGGCTCCCACGCATGCGGCGTCGTCGCAGGACGAGCGACGAACCGCTGGAGGCCACCGGCGACGCAGGAGCGGCGCCCGGTGCGGGCTCCGCGGACCCTGGGGGGGACGTCATGACGGTGGCACTGCTGACCGGCGGGATCGGCGTGGCGGTCGTGGCCTGGGTGGCATGGGCACGCCCAGAGTCGCGGCGGGTGATCGTGACGGTCATCGCCGCTGGCGGCCTCGCCTTCCAGGCGATCCACATGGCCGAGCACGTCGTGCAGCTCGGAGTGTGGCTGTGGGCGCCCGACCGACCGCCGTTCCTGACCGCATGGGCCGAGGCTGGCCGAGACCATCTGGCCGTCGGCGGTCACACGGCGCTCGGCGACGAACTGCTCCACCTCGGTGGCAACCTCGTCTTCCTGATCGGATTGGTCGCGCTCGCCGTTCTCGTCGGGGAGAGGGGTCGGG
>SKNO01000034.1 GCA_007120465.1 Nitriliruptoraceae bacterium | reverse complement strand
GGACCTCCGCTCTCGCACGAGGCTGAGGGTAGCCGCGATGGGCCCGCTCAGACGCGGTCGCGGTCTGGACACCATCCAAGCGCACCCACCGTGTGGGCGCGCCGGGTCAGCCGGTCCTAGTGGTCCTCACCGTTGCCGTTGTGGCTCTCGCCGCGGTCGCTGCCGGCCAGCTCGACCGGCGGGGTGTCCGGGGCCTCGGGCGACTCCACCACCCGGAAGGCGACCTCGTCGTCCTCCTCGTTGACGTCGGCGACGATCAGCTGTCCGCTGTGGTAGCCGCCGCTGAGGATGTCCTCGGAGAGCTTGTCCTCGAGCTCGCGCTGGATCGTGCGGCGCAGCGGCCGGGCACCGAGCTGCGGGTCGTAGCCCTTGTCGGCCAGCCAGGTCTTCAGCGCGTCGGTGAGCTCGAGCTCCATGCCCTTGACGCTCAGCTGCTTGCGCACGCGCTTCAGCATGAGGTCGACGATCTCCTTGACCTCCGCGCGGGCGAGCGGGTGGAACACGATCGTGTCGTCGATGCGGTTCAGGAACTCGGGGCGGAAGTGCTTCTTGAGCTCGTCGTCGACCTGCCGCTTCATCCGCTCGTACATCGAGGTGTCGTCCTCGGCGACGAACCCGACCGACGGGGCGGTGAGGTTCTTGGTGCCGAGGTTCGACGTCATGATCAGGATCGTGTTCTTGAAGTCGACCGTCCGGCCCTGGGCGTCGGTGAGGCGGCCGTCCTCGAGGATCTGCAGCAGGGTGTTGAACACGTCCGGGTGGGCCTTCTCCACCTCGTCGAAGAGCACCACCGAGAAGGGCTTGCGGCGCACCTGCTCGGTGAGCTGCCCCCCCTCGTCGTAGCCGACGTACCCCGGGGGCGACCCGATCAGCCGGCTGACGGTGTGCTTCTCCATGTACTCGGACATGTCGAGGTGGATCAGCGCGTCCTCGTCGCCGAACAGGTACTCGGCGAGGGTCTTGGCCAGCTCGGTCTTTCCGACCCCGGACGGGCCGAGGAAGATGAACGAGCCACCTGGCCGCTTGGGGTCCTTCAGCCCGGCGCGCGTCCGGCGGATCGCCTTGGACACCGCCCCGATCGCCTGGTCCTGGCCGATCACCCGCTTGTGGAGCTCGTCCTCCATGTGGAGCAGCTTCTCGCTCTCCTCCTGGGTGAGCTTGAGCACCGGGATGCCGGTCCAGTTCGACAGCACCTCGGCGACCACCTCGTCGTCTACGGTGAGGACGGTGTCGAGCCCCTCCGAGCGCCAGGTGTCCTCGCGGTTCTGGCGCCGCTCGATCAGCTTCTTCTCCTGGTCGCGCAGCGCGGCGGCCCGCTCGAAGTCCTGCTCGTCGATCGCGGACTCCTTGGCCAGCCGCGCCTCCTCGATCTCCTGGTCGAGCTCCTGCAGGTCGGGGGGCGTGGTCATCGACCGGATCCGCAGCCGGGAGCCGGCCTCGTCGATCAGGTCGATCGCCTTGTCGGGCAGGTAGCGGTCGGAGATGTAGCGGTCGGCCAACTCGGCGGCGGCGACCAGGGCCTCGTCGGTGATCGTCACCCGGTGGTGGGCCTCGTAGCGGTCGCGCAGGCCCTTGAGGATCTCGATGGTGTGCTCCATCGTCGGCTCCTCGACCTTCACCGGCTGGAACCGGCGTTCGAGGGCCGCGTCCTTCTCGACGTGCTTGCGGTACTCGTCGAGGGTGGTGGCGCCGACGGTCTGCAGCTCACCACGGGCGAGCATCGGCTTCAGGATGCTGGCCGCGTCGATCGCGCCCTCGGCGGCCCCGGCCCCGACGAGGGTGTGGATCTCGTCGATGAACAGGATGATGTCGCCGCGGCTGGTGATCTCCTTGAGGACCTTCTTCAGGCGCTCCTCGAAGTCACCGCGGTAGCGTGAGCCGGCGACCAGCGCCCCGAGGTCGAGGGTGTAGAGGTGCTTGTCCTTCAGCGTCTCGGGGACGTCGCCGGTCACGACGCGCTGGGCGAGGCCCTCGACGACGGCGGTCTTGCCGACCCCCGGCTCCCCGATCAGCACGGGGTTGTTCTTGGTGCGGCGCGACAGGACCTGCATGACGCGCTCGATCTCGCGGTACCGGCCGATCACCGGGTCGAGGTCGCCGTCCCGGGCCGCCTGGGTGAGGTTGGTCCCGAACTGGTCGAGGATCGTGGAGCCCTCACGGGTCCCGGCGGCGGAACCTTCGCCGACGCCGGCGCCGGCCTTGCCCGGCTCGCCGGAGTAGCCCGACAGGAGCTGGATCACGTGCTGGCGCACCTTGTTGAGGTCTGCGCCGAGCTTCTGCAGCACCTGGGCGGCGACCCCCTCCCCCTCGCGGATCAGGCCGAGGAGGATGTGCTCGGTCCCGATGTAGTTGTGCCCGAGCTGCAGCGCCTCGCGCAGGGACAGCTCGAGGACCTTCTTCGCTCGCGGCGTGAAGGGGATGTGTCCGGCCGGGGCGGTCTGTCCGCGGCCGATGATCTCGGTGACCTGCTCGCGGACGCCCTCGAGGGAGATGTTCATGGACTCGAGAGCCTTGGCGGCGACCCCCTCGCCCTCGTGGATCAAGCCGAGGAGGATGTGCTCGGTCCCGATGTAGTTGTGGTTGAGCATCCTCGCCTCTTCCTGGGCGAGGACGACCACCCGGCGGGCCCGGTCGGTGAACCTCTCGAACATGTGACCAACTTTCCGTGTCTGGCGACCGTGGCGGTCGACCCGACGGCTGCGCCTGCAGGTCCGGCACGAGCGTAACCCATGGCTCAAGGCCAGGTCCCCGGTGGTTCGTGGCCGGTCGGGGGCTGGGTGGCTCGGATCGGGGGGGTGTGCGGCGCACGAGCGTGCCAGTTCCGCGACCCGACGGCCAACGACCTCAGCCGGGTCGACTCCACCTCGAGAGCCGCTGCGCGGCACCGTCCGCGGGGCGCGCGGACCCGCCGAACCCCGGACGGGCGGCCACCTCCGCTGGCCCCGGAGGGGTCGTAGCCTGCCCGCGCGATGATCCCGTCCCGTGCCCTCCTCGGCTCCGCCGTCGCCCGTCGTGTGCCGGCGGGCGCCGCGGCCGTTGCCGTGGTCGCCCTCGTCGCGGGCTGCACCGGCAGCGGCCTGTCCGCCGAGCTCGCGATCCTCGCGGACCGCGCCGACCGCCTCGCCGAGCACCTCGAGGTGGAGGACGGCTGCGCGGCCGAGCGCGAAGGTGCGGAGCTGGTCGCCCTGGCACGCGATGCGGCAGCGATCGGCGAGATCGACCGTGCCACCGCCGACCAGGTCGCCGAGGTGGTCAGCGAGGTGACGGAGGCGGTGCCCTGCGATGACGTCACCCCGCAGGAGCGCGACGACGCGGGCGGCACGGAGGGCCGCGGTCCGGTCGAGGAGGCTGACGACGGCGAGGAGGAGACCGCCGAGGAGGGTCCGTCCGGGCCGGACGGGCAGGGGCCGCCGGGCCGCAACCGCGGGCGCGGCAACCGATGAGCGAGCACCGTCCACCACGACCGGCCCCGCCGGAGCGGAGCCGGCCAGCGCCGACGTCGACCAGCGCCGACGTGCTGGCCGCCGGCCGCTACGTCCTCGGCCCTCCGCTCGGCACCGGCGGGATGGGGGTGGTGCGCCGTGCCCACGACCGGCGGCTCGATCGCACCGTCGCCGTCAAGCTGCTCGCGGACAACCTCGCCGCGGATCCGATCGCCCGGGAACGCTTCCTGCGGGAGGCCCGTGCCGCGGCGGCGATCAGCGACCCGCACGTCGTCACCGTCCACGACGTGGGCGACGAGACCGACCGGCCCTACCTCGTGATGGAGTTGGTCGACGGGCCGAGCCTCGCCGAGGTGGTCCGTCGCGAGGGGGCGCAACCGGGCGAGCGGGTGCGGGAGATCGCCGCCGACGCGCTCGCGGGGTTGGCCGCGATCCACGCCGCCGGGATCGTGCACCGCGACGTCAAACCGGCCAACCTGCTCGTCGCGCCCGACGGGCGGGTGAAGCTGGGCGACCTGGGTGTCGCCGGCGCAGCCGACGGTGCGGACCTCACCCGCACCGGGTTCGTCGTCGGCACCGGCTCCTACCTCGCACCCGAGCGGCGCGCCGGCGCCCAGGCGACCCCCACCACCGACCTCTACGCGCTCGGCGTGACCCTCGTCGAACTGCTGGCGGGGCAGCAGGTGCGCTACCCCGCGACCTGGGCCCGCGGTGCGACCTGGCTGCCGGACGGGCTGCAGCCGCTGCTGCAGGACCTGCTGGCGGAGGATCCGGCCGAGCGCCCCGACTCCGCCGCCAGCGCCCGCGCCGGACTGGTCGCGACCGACGCACCACCGGCATCCCGCAGCAACGGCGAGCATCCGCGCCCGGACACGGCGGCCCTCCCACCCACCGTCGCCGCCGAGGCGCACACGCAGCTCCTCCCGGTCGACGAGGGTCCGACGGCGCCGCACGACGGAGCACCGGCGGCGAACCGCACCCGGACGTACCCACCCGGCCAGGAGGCGACGCCGTCGGTCACGCCGGGACCCGACGGCACGCAGGACGACGCGACGCTCCCCGACGCCGCCACGACCCGTCCTGCGGCCTCGTGGCGGTGGTGGCTCGCGACGGTGACCGCCGTCACGCTCGTCGCGGTCATCACGATCGGTGCCCTCGTCGGCGGGGACGATCCCGTCGGCGCCGAGGAGCCGGCGGCCGACCCGGTCGACCAGGGGAGCACCCTCGAGGACCCCGACACCGTCCCCAGCGGCGGGGACCCGGCCACGACGGCCCGCAACCTGGCCGAGTGGCTGCGCTCACGCTGACCGCGGATCCCACGCCGACCGCGGATCTGGCACCGACGGCCGATCCCGGCCGGGCGACGGAGCCCCGGGGCCGCTCAGAACCACTTCGTGGGCAGCTCAGCATCGTCGGGCTGGTCGAGCGCGGCGACCACCGCGTCGACGTCCGCGGCCACGCGATACAGCGCGGCGTAGTCGCGCTTGGCGAAGCCCTCGGCGAAGAAGCGCTCGAACACCGCGAGCAGCGGCTGGTAGAAGCCCTCGAGGTCGAGCAGGACGATCGGCTTGCCGTGGTAGCCGAGCTGCTTCAAGGTGAGCACCTCGAGCAACTCCTCCAGGGTCCCGAAGCCGCCCGGCAGGGCGACGAAGGCGTCCGCGCGGGCCATCAGCTCCTGCTTGCGCGCGGGCATGTCGGGGGTGAGGACCAGCTCGTCGCAGGCCCGGTCCGCCAGCCCACGGTCGGCCATCAGCTGCGGCAGGACCCCGGTGACCCGGCCACCCGCGACACGCATCGCCTCGGCGAGCGCGCCCATCACCCCGACCGCGGTGCCCCCGTAGATCAACTCGTCGCCCCGCGCGGCCAGGCGTCCGGCGAACCCCCGGGCCGCGTCGAGGTAGCGTCGATCGACCGCGTCCGACGACGAGGCGTAGACCGTGACCTTCATCCCCGGCCGACCCAGGCACCCACCGGGTGGGCGCTCATCGCCGCCCGGGCGATCTCCGCATCCTGGGTCCCGCTGCCCCCCGACACCCCGATCGCCGCGACGATCCGCTCACCGTCGCGGATCAGCAGCCCGCCACCCGCGGTGACCACCGCACCGTCGGCGACCCCCCGCACGGCCGCAGCCAGCGGCGGGTCGGTCTCCTCGATCCCCCGGAGGTCGTGGGTGTCGTGCCGCAGCGACGCCGCCGAGTACGCCTTCGCCTCCGCGAGCCGCCCCAGGAGCGGAGGTACCCCCGGCATCCGCAGCGACCCGAGCAACGCCCCGTCCCGGTCGCTGACGGCGATCGCGACGGTCACGCCGTGCTCCTCCGCCGCGTTGGCCGCCGCCGACATCAGCCGGCTGACGTAGGTCCACGGGATCTCCGGCATCGCGGTGTCTCCTGCCTCGGTTCCGTGACGGGGTGCAGCCGAGCACATCTCGCCGCGGTCTGCCGACCAGCCGAGCACGTCTCCCGACGGTGAACCCCACCAAGCATGCCCGGCGGCCGGGATGCCGCGTCACCCGGTCACGGGCGCTCCGGCCGCAGCGTCGGGAACAGGATCACGTCCCGGATGTTGCTGACGTCGGCGAGGAACATCACCAGCCGGTCGACGCCGACCCCCAGCCCGCCTGTCGGCGGCATGCCGAGCTCCATCGCCCGCAGGTAGGCCTCGTCGACGACCATCGCCTCCTCGTCGCCGGCGGCTCGCGCCCGCGCCTGCGCCTCGAACCGCTCGCGCTGCACCACCGGGTCGATCAGCTCGGAGAAGGCGTTGGCCAGCTCCCGGCCGGCGACGATCAGCTCGAAGCGTTCCGTGACGTCCGGGTCGGTGCGGTGCCCGCGGGCCAGCGGGGAGGTCTCGACCGGGTGGTCGAGGACGAAGGTCGGTTCCCACAGCGCACCCTCGACGAGCTCCTCGTACAGCTCCACGATCAGCTTGCCGGGCCCCCACGCGTCGTCGTACCCGACCCCGTGGGTGTCGCACAGGGTCCGCAGCTCCGCGACGTCCAGGTCGTAGGACAGGTCGTCCCGACCGGTGGCCTCGCGGGCCAACTCGATGAGCGTCACGCGTCGGAAGGGGGGTGCCAGCGACAGCTCCCGACCCTCGTAGGTCAGCTCGGTGGTGCCGACGGCGTCGAGCGCCGCCCGACGCACCAGCGACTCGGTGAGCTCCATCATGTCGTGGTAGTCGTCGTAGGCGGCGTACGACTCGAGCATCGTGAACTCGGGGTTGTGCCGCGGGCTCATCCCCTCGTTGCGGAAGTTACGGTTGATCTCGAAGACGCGACGCATCCCCCCGGCGATCAACCGCTTGAGGTACAGCTCCGGGGCGATGCGCAGGAACAGGTCGACGCCCAGCGCGTTGTGGTGCGTCACGAAGGGCTTCGCGGTGGCACCGCCGGGGATCGGGTGGAGCATCGGCGTCTCCACCTCGACGTAGCCGCGCTCCTGCATCTCGGCACGGAGCGCCGCGAGGGTCGCGGTGCGGATCTCGAACACCCGCCGGGCATCGACGTTGACCACGAGGTCGAGCTCGCGCTGCCGGAAGCGGATCTCGGTGTCGGACAGGCCGTGCCACTTCGGCAGGGGGCGCAGGCCCTTGCCGAGCAGGGTCAGCTGCGCCGGCTTGACCGACAGCTCCCCCTTCTTGGAGGTCATGACCTCACCGGTCGCGCCGACCCAGTCCCCGACGTCGAGGTGGTCCAGCAGCTCCCGTGACGCGTCGTCGAGCGCAGCCAGCGGGCAGAACAGCTGCAGGTCCTCGCCGTCCTCGCGCAGGACGAGGAACCGCAGCCGGCCCATCTCCCGCTTGCCCACCAGGCGCCCGGCGACGGTGACCTCGTCCCCGGTCTCGGTGCCCGGGGCGAGGTCCGGGTAGGCGGCCCGGATCTGCGGGACGGTGTGGGTGGGACGGAACCGCAGCGGGTACGGCTCGATGCCGGCTGCGCGGAGCTGCGCGACCTTCTCACGTCGCGTCCGGACGATCTCGTCCAGCATCGAGGCGTCCTCGCCGGCCCCGCCGGGGGACGGGTCGGGGGACGTCGTCGGCTCGTCGGGGGAGGGCGGCACGGACACGCGGGGACCTCGAGGTCGGCAGGGGACGGCAGGGAGAGGAGCGCACGCGGCCCGGGACGCACGTGCGAGGTTGCGCGGCACGGTAGCGGCCCGGCACGGGCGCGCCGAGGCCCGGGCCCGACCCGCGGGTCCTCACGCGTCGGTGTTGCGCTCCCACACCAGGCGCAGACCCTTGAGGGTCAGCCACGGGTCGTGGTGATCGAGCGTGCGGCAGGCCTCCAGCACCGCCGGGGCCAGCCCACCGGTCGCGACGGCCGTGACACCCGGGCCGAGCTCACCGCAGATCCGCTCCACGATGCCGTCGACCTGGCCGCCGAAGCCGTACACGATCCCGGACTGCAGGGCGGTCACCGTGGACCGCCCGATCGGTGAGGGCGGCGCCACGGTCTCGACGTTCGGGAGCCGGGCGGCTCGCTGGACCAGCGCTTCGGTCGAGGTGGACACGCCCGGCGCGATCGCGCCGCCGATGAACGCGCCGTCACGATCGACCACGTCGAAGGAGATCGCCGTGCCGAAGTCCACGACGATAGCCGGCCCGCCGTACAGCGCCTCCGCGGCGACGGCGTTGGCGATGCGGTCGGCCCCGAGGTCCCGCGGGTTGTCGTGCCGGATCGCGATGCCCGTGCGCACCCCCGGTTCCACGACCAGCGGCGGGGCGTCGAGGTAGCGCACCCCCATCGCCCGGAACGACTCGGTCGCGGCGGGGACCACCGAGCCGACCACCAGCCCGCTCACCTCCCGCCCGAGCTCCAACCCGTCCAGCCCCAGCACCCCGGCGAGCACCATCGCCAGCTCGTCGGGGGTGCGCCGCTCGACGGTCGACAGCCGCCAGCGGTGGGTGAGCTCGTCACCTTCGAACAGGCCGACCACCGTGCTGGAGTTGCCCACGTCGATCGCCAACAGCATCGTCACGCCTCCCCGGTCTCAGCCACGGCCGCGAGCAGCGCGTCCTCCTCGTCGGGGTCGCCGAGCTCGACGTTGTCGATCAGGCGGACCGGTCCGACCTCGGCGGCCACCGCCGCGATCAGCCGTACGTCGGCGGCGACCTCGGCCGGGGGTGGTGCCAAGGTCCCGGGCTCGACGACCTCGAGGTAGTCGACGCGTGCCTCAGGTACGGGGTCGACGGCCTGCCGCAGGGCCGCGTGCAGGTCGGCGATCACCAGCGGCGCCCCCGCGCGGCGGGCGGCGCGGGCCACCTCGACGGCGGCGGCCAG
>SKNO01000173.1 GCA_007120465.1 Nitriliruptoraceae bacterium | reverse complement strand
CCCGTCCCGTGTAGCCAGGCGGCCCGCACCGAACCGCTCGACTACACGTCTCCGCATCCGCGGCGGCGCCGGACCCGACGAACCGCGGAACGGATCGACGCGCTGCACGTCGATCCGTTCCACGCGTCGCCGTCGGCGCGACCCGGCAGCGGTCAGACCGGCGGCCCGGCGGCGGTCGGACACGCGGCCCGGCGGCGGTCCGGCGGCGGTTAGAAGAGCGTGGCGGCGTGCTCGGCCAGGGGGCTGCGGACCCCCTTCGCCAGGGTGACGTGGCCGAACAGCGGGCTGCCCTTCATCTTCTCGATCAGGGCGGCCATCCCCCCGTACGGCGAGATGTAGGGGTTGTCGACCTGGCCGAGGTCGCCGCAGAACACCACCTTCGACCCGCTGGCCATCCGCGTCAGCACCACCTTGAGCGCCGACAGCTCGATGTTCTGGGCCTCGTCGACCACGACGAACTCGTCGGTGATCGACCGCCCACGCAGGTAGGTGATCGCGGCGAGCTCCAGCTGCCCCCGATCCACCAGGGACTCGATCGTGGACTGCACCTGGCGGTGCTCCCGCGACCCCCGGCTGGCGGGGTGATCGTCCCGGCGCAGCAGCGCGTAGAGGTTGTCGTGCACCGCGGCCATCCAGGGGGCGAGCTTCTCGTCGAGGTCACCGGGGAGGTAGCCGACCTCCTGGCGCCCCACCGCGATCAGCGGCCGGTACACCGACAGCCGGCGGTAGGCGGTCGCCTCGACGACCTGCTCGAGCCCGGCCGCCAGGGCCAGGAAGGTCTTGCCGGTGCCGGCCATCCCCATCAGCGAGACGCACGGCACGTCCGGGTCGAGCAGCAGGTCGACCGCGAAGGTCTGCCGGACGTCGCGCGGCGTCATCCCGAACACCGGCCGGTGACCCTGCACGCGGTGGACCGTCGCGGCGCCGGCGTCGTCGACCTCCAGCACCCGCGCGAGCCCCGAGGCCGAGCGGCCCGCCTTCAGCACCAGGCATGCGTTCGGCCACAGCCCGCCCTCGAGGGCGCGGAGGTCAGCCACCTCGGTGTCGATCACCGCCTTGCCGTCGCGGTGCAGCACGTCGAGGATCCGCGGATCGACCTCGAGGTCGAGGATCCCGCTGACGTGCTCCTCGGTGCGGGCGGTGTCCCCGCGGTAGTCCTCGACGACCACCCCGAGCTGGCTGCCTTTGATGCGCAGGGCCGCGTCCTTAGTCACGAGCGTCCCGCCGAGGCCCATCGCCACGCACAGGATCCGGTGGTCGGCCTTGTGCGGGTCGAGGTAGGGCGGGAGCGGCACGTCGACGTGGTTGGACTCGATCCGGATCGTGCCGCCGCCGGGCAGCGCCAGCGGGGCGTGCAGCCCGCCCCCGGAGCGGGCCCTGAACTCCTCGATCGCGCGCAGCGCGAGCCGGGCGTTGCGGCCCACGTCGTCCAGCGCCGTCTTCTTGCGGTCGAGCTCCTCGATCACCACCAGGGGGACCACGAGGTGGTGCTCGTCGAACCGGGTCAGCGCGTTGGGATCGGCCAGCAGGACGCAGGTGTCCAGGACGTAGGTGTGGGCAGCGGTCGGAGGGCGGGACGTGACGGGCATCGTGAGCTCCCACCCGGGCCGCGCGTGCCGCGTCGAGGCCCGGGAACGACGAACGCCGCCCCGAAGGGCGGCGTGGAGGGTGCGTGGACGGTGCGCTCCGGGTCGAGGCGTCGGTGGCACCTGGCGGTGCGCCGCCCACGTCGTCCGGTCGCGCCGAGGTGGCGGCTCCGGTCGGTGGGCGGCGTGGGGGGCACCGTGGTGTGGCCTCGATCAGGTGGTGGGCGCGGGTGGTTGGTACGGGTGGTGAGCGGGCAGGACGACATGGACCGTAGCGCTCGCCTCGGCGCCGACCGAGGACCCTCGACCGCGCACGACCAGCGGGTACGGGTCAGCGCCCGAAGCGGCGGGTGCGGCGCTGGTAGTCGCGGAGCGCACGCAGGAAGTCGACCCGGCGGAACGCCGGCCAGTAGGCGTCGCAGAAGTAGAACTCGCTGTGGGCCGACTGCCACAGCAGGAACCCGCCGAGCCGGACCTCCCCGGAGGTGCGGATGATCAGGTCGGGGTCGGGCAGGCCGGTGGTGTACAGGTGGTCACCGATGTCCTCGGGGACCAGCTTGGCGGCGAGCTCCTCGAGGGACATCCCCTGCGCCGCGCGTTCGGCCAGCAGGCTGCGCAGCGCGTCGGTGATCTCCTGCCGTCCGCCGTACCCGACGGCGACCTGCACCCGCAGGCGGTCGTGGTCCTGGGTGGCCTCCTCGGCCTCCTTGAGCGCCCGGCGCGTGGACTCGGGCAGCAGGTCCAGCGCCCCCACCGCGGTGACCCGGAGCCCGCGTTCGGCGGCACCCGCCGTGCACCCCATGCGGCGCACCGTGTCCTCGATGATCCCCATCAGGGCCGAGATCTCCACCTCGTCGCGCCCGAGGTTGTCGGTGGAGAGCAGCCACAGGGTCACGTAGGGGATCTGGAGGTCGAGGCACCAGTCCAGGAAGGGGTCGATGTGCTTGGCCCCTGCCTCGTGTCCGTCCGACGGCGTGGTCAACCCGCGCTCGGCGGCGTAGCGACGGTTGCCGTCGAGGATCACGCCGACGTGCTGGGGCATCGGCCCGTCGGCGAGCTCGGCCGTCAGCCGGCGCTCGTACAGCCGGTACGCGAGATCGGTGAGTGCCATCCAGACCAGCGTACTGGCGCGAACCCCGGACCGGTCGGACCCCCGGCGCCCGGACGGGCACCGCCCCCTGCCACGGAGGTGAGCGCGGTGGTATCCTCGCAGGCAACGTCACGCCCGGGCGCCTCTTCCGTCCGGGCGTTTCCCGTGAGGCCCCCAGCGGCGGACCGTGACCGGTCACGCCCGACCTCGAAGCCGCAACAGGAGCGACCCGTGGCCGAGACCTGGCTGAGTCAGGACGCGTACGAGCGCCTGCGCACCGAGCTCGAGACCCTCAAGACCGAGGGCCGCGAGCGCATGTCCGCGCAGATCGAGGAGGCGCGCTCCCACGGCGACCTGCGCGAGAACGCCGAGTACCACGCGGCGAAGGACGATCAGGGCAAGATGGAGGCCCGCATCCGCCAGCTCGAGGAGCTGCTGCGGGAGGCCCGGATCGGTGAGCCGGTCCACGCCGACACGGTGCGTCCGGGCCTGAAGGTGGTGCTCGACGTCGAGGGCGACGAGGAGGCCTACCTGATCGGCAGCCGTGAGGACCACCACGACGAACTGGAGATCCTCTCCTCCGAGTCCCCGATGGGGCAGGCCGTGCTGGGCGCCTCGGTCGGTGACACCGTGGCCTTCACCACCCCCACCGACGTCACCGTCCAGGTGACGGTCCGCGCGATCGAGACGATCTGACCATGGCGGGCTCCGAACGTGACCTCGACCGCCCTGGGAGCCCGCCGACGCTCGTCGTCGCCGACGACCGACCCGTGGTGCGGGCGGGTCTCACGATGCTGCTGCGCCCGCTCCCGGTCCGCACGGAACTGCCGCTGACGGGTCTCGCCGACGCGCTCGCGGAGCAGCCCGACGTCGACCTGCTGGTGGTGGGCGTCCGCGACGACGACCACGACGCCTTCGCGTCGATCGCGGCGGTCACCGCCCACCGCGAGGTGGCGGTGGTCGCCGTGGCCGACAGCGCGACGGTGATCGAGTTGCGCGAGGCCGTGATCGCCGGGGTTGACAGCTTCCTCCTGTCCAGCGCCACCGGCGAGGAGCTGCGCGACGCGGTCCGCCGCACCCTCGCCGGGGAACGGGTCGTCGCGCCCTCGATCGCGATGCAGCTCGCCAGCGTCGGCCGGCTGGGCGAGGAGGCCGACGGGGTCGGCTCCATCACCCGACAGGAGCTGGACGTGCTGAGCCTCGCGGCCGACGGGATGACCAACGAGGCGATCGCGCAGGAGCTCGGGATCGGCTCGCGCACCGTCAAGACCCGGATCCAGAACGTGCTTGCCAAGCTCGAGGTCCCCGACCGCACCGCCGCCGTGGCCCGGGCGATCCGCCTCGGCCTGATCAACTGAGCCCAGCGAGCTCGGCGCCACGGCCTGTTGACCGCTGCTGGGTCGCGCCGACGGCGACGCGTGGAACGGATCGACGTGCCACGCGTCGATCCGTTCCACGGTTCGTCGGGTTCGGTGTCCCACCACCTCGGGTGGCGGGGGAACGTGTAGCCGGGCGGCTCGGTGCGGGCCTCCGGGCTACACGGGACGGCGCTGAGCGCTCATCAGAGCCGCTCGATGATCATCGCCATGCCCTGCCCGCCGCCGACGCACATCGTCTCGAGACCGAGGGTGCCGTCGCGGTGCTGGAGGCCGTTGAGCAGCGTGCCGGTGATCCGCGCGCCCGTCATCCCGAACGGGTGCCCGACGGCGATCGCACCGCCGTGCGGGTTGAGCTTGTCGTCGTCGATCCCGAGGTCGTCGGCGGAGGGGAGCACCTGGGCCGCGAAGGCCTCGTTCATCTCGACGATGTCGAGGTCGTCGATCGTCATCCCGGCGCGTGCCAGGGCCTGACGGGAGGCCTCGACCGGGCCGTACCCCATGATCTCGGGGTTGAGGGCCGAGACCCCGGTGGACACGATCCGCGCCAGCGGCTCGATCCCGAGCTCCGCCGCCTTGGTATCGCTCATCACGATCACCGCGGCGGCCCCGTCGTTGAGCGGGCAGGCGTTGCCGGCGGTGACCCGCCCGTCGGGACGGAACACCGGCTTGAGCTCCGCCATCTGGTCACGGTCGGTGGTGGGTCGGGGCGAGTCGTCGGTCGCCAGCGTCTCGCCGTTGGGCAGCTCGATCGGGGTGATCTCGTTCGCCCAGAACCCCTCGGCGTCGGCCTTCGCGTAGCGCATCTGCGACCGGTACGCGAAGTCGTCCATCCGCTCCCGCGACACCTCCTTGTACAGCGCCAGGTTCTCGGCGGTCTGCCCCATCGGGATGTAGATGTCGGGCAGATCGTCGGGCGGGGTCCACCCGTCCGCGCCCTCCTCGGCCGCCGTCCGGGTACGCGCCTGCGCCTCGTCGAACCGGGGGTTCTGGGTGTCCTCGAGGGTGTCGGAGTTGCCCTTGACGTACCGCGAGACCATCTCCACACCGGCGGAGACGAACGCGTCCCCCTCCCCCGCCTTGATCGCGTGGAACGCCATGCGCGTGGTCTGCAGGCTCGACGCGCAGTAGCGGGTCAGGGTCGTGCCGGGGACCTCGTCCCACCCGAGCAGGGTGGTGACGACGCGGGCCATGTTGAAGCCCTGCTCCCCGCCGGGCAGGCCGCAGCCGAGGTGGAGGTCGTCGATGTCGTCGGGCGAGAGGTGCGGCACCTTCGCCATCGCCGCCTCGATGATCGTGGCGGTCAGGTCGTCCGGCCGCAGCTCGGTCATCGACCCCTTGAACGCCCGCCCGATCGGGGTACGAGCGGTCGCGACGATCACGGCTTCCGGCATGAGGGTCCTCCCAGGACGCGATGGTGGGCTCCGGCCCGGCAGGCTACCGGTGCCGCGTCCCGGCGCGGTGGGTCGCGTCGCGCGCTCACCGGAGGGCGGCCGTCGCGGTCCACCGTGCGCCGTGCCGTCGCACCTCGACGTCGACCCCGAAGGCGGCGCTGACCGCATCCCCGGTGAGGACCTCGTCGGTCGGGCCGGCTGCGACGGGCACGCCGTCCCGCAGCAGCAGCGCAGACCGGACGGTGGGCGGCAGCTCCTCGAGGTGATGGGTCACCAGCACGACCGTCGGCCCGTCGGCGTCGACGAGCAGCCGCTCGACGTCGACGAGCAGTGCCTCACGGCCGCCGAGGTCGAGGCCCGCGAACGGCTCGTCGAGGAGGAGCAGCGCGGGGTCGGTGGCGAGGGCACGGGCGATCCGCACCCGTTGCCGCTCCCCCTGGGAGAGGGTGTCCACCCGCCGATCGGCGAGGTGGGACGCGCCGACCCGGGCGAGGGCACGCTCCGCCGCGGTGCGCAGGGTCGGGTCGTCGAGGATGCCAGGTGGCGGCCACAGCCCGCCGCGCCGCGCGACCGCCACCAGGGGCAGCACCGCCGCGCGCTCGTGCATCAGCGGGTCGAGCCCGACGGACACGAACCCGATCCGCGGGCGCAGCTCCCGCAGGTCTCCCCGCCCGAAGGTGGTCCCGAGCACCTCAACGCGGCCACGGGTTGGGAACAGGTAGGTGGACAGCACCCGCAGCAGGGTGGTCTTGCCCGCCCCGTTCGGTCCGAGGACGGCGAGGTGGTCGCGGTGTCCGAGGGTGAGCGACACCTCGGCGAGGATGTCGTTGCCGCCACGCCGCACCCCGACGGCGGACAACCGCGCCACCGGCGACGCGCTGGCGGGACGCGGCCCGGACGGTGGGCTCACGCACCCGACCCCGGCGGGGCGGTGGAGCGACGGACCACCAGTTCCGGCGGCACCGAGCTGCCGCGGTGCTCCTGTCCGGGGTCGGCGATCAGCTCGAGGGCGAGCACACCGGCGGCGTGGCCCACCTGGTAGGCGTCCAGCCGAACCGTCGTCAGCGGCGGGTCGGTGTGCGCGGCGAAGAACGCGTCGTTGTACCCGACGATCGACACGTCCTCGGGGCAGCGCAGCCCGAGGTCACGCACGGCCATGAGCGCTCCGAGGGCCATGACGTCGTTCTGGACGAACACGCCCGTCGGGCGCCGGGCCGGATCGACGTCCAGCAGCGCGAGGGCGGCGCTGCGGCCCTCGTCGGCGGTGAGGTGCGGCACCGGCGGGACGCCGTCGGTGAGGGTCGCGCCCGCCGCCGTGACCGCCGCGGTGAAGGCCTCGGTGCGCCGCACGAAGGGCTCCACCTCGAGGGAGCCGCGCACCTGCGCCACGCGCTCGTGACCGAGGTCGAGCAGGTGCTCGGCGGCCAGCCGCCCACCGGCGGTGTCGTCGTGGAGGACCGCCGGCAGCCCGGTGGACGACACCGTCCGGACCGCGGTGACCACCGGGATGCCCCGCTGCGCGATCTCGACCAGCAGTTGCGCGTCGTCGAGGCGGGCCGCGGTCGCGATGATCGCCTCGACCCGCCGCTCGGCGAGGTGGCGGAGGAACCGGGCCAACCGCTCGTGGTCGTCCTGGGTGTCGGCCAGCAGCGGCATGTAGTTCGCGCCCTCGAGGGCGTGGGTGGCCCCCCGGGCGAGGGGCGCGTAGATCGGGTTGCCGAGGTCCGGGACGACGATCCCGACGGTCAGCGTCTGCCCGCGCCGCAACCCGCTCGCGACCAGGTGCGGCTGGTACCCCAGCTCCTTGGCGGCGGCGACGACCCGCTCGCGCGTGGCCTCGGCGATCAGCGAGCGCTTGGAGGGGTCCAGCGCCCGTGAGACCGTCGAGACGTGGACGTTCGCGGCCAGCGCGACGTCACGGATCGTGACCCGCGGCGGGGCGGACCCCGTGTCCTCGGCCATGTCGGTGCTCCCCCTCCTGGGCCAAGGCTGCCCTGGCCGCGACCACCCTACAGACCCGTGGCCGCGGTTCCGCGCGTCCCCGGACGTCCGCCGCCGCCCCTGCGGCGGGGACGCTCACTTCAGCAGCCAGCCTCCGTCGATCGAGAGGCTGATGCCGTTGACCGACCCGTTCTCGAGCAGGAACCGCACCCCGTCGACGACGTGGCTGGTCTCGACCAGCCGCCCGGTCGGGGTGCGCTCGATCAGGGCGTCGAGCACCTGCTGCGGCTTCTCCTGCCAGTAGGGGGTGTCCCCCACGACCGCCGGATGGATCGCGTTGACCCGCATCGGCGCGAGCTCGACCGCCAGGGTGCGCACCAACGCGGTGACCCCGCCGTTGACCGTGGTCACGTTGGTCGACCCGGGGTAGGGCCGATCCTTGGCCAACCCGCCGAACAGCACGACCGCGCTGTCGTCGGACAGCTGCGGCAGCAGCTGGTGCACCACCTCGGTGTAGCCCACCAGCTTCAGGGTGACCAGCCGCGCGGCGCGCGCCACGTCGTACTCGCGCGCGGTGTTCTCGTCGCGTTCGATCGCGGCGACGACGAGGTAGCGGACCGGGCCGAGCCCCGCCAGCTGCTCGCCGATCGCCTCCGGCCGGGCGAGGTCGAGCGCGATCCCCGTCGTGTTGCCACCGATGCGTTCGGCGGCCGCCCGGGACCGATCCTGGTCGCGTCCGGACACGACCACCTCGAACCCGCGATCCGCGTAGTGCTGGGCGGTGGCGAACCCGATCCCGGCCGTCCCGCCGATCACCACCACGCTGCCATCTGTGTTCACGTCATCTCCTCGTCGCTGGCGGTCCGCCGATCGGACCGTCTATCGGTCGAGCTGCTGCTCGAGGTAGTCCCAGTCCCGGGCGAACCGGTAGGAGTGGCGGCCCGGCGGCTGGGGTGCCTGGGTCTCGAGCCACCGCACGGGGCCGTCTCCGGGGTTGGAGAACTCGTGGGTGGAGCCCACCCCCGCGAAGGCGATGTCGCCGACCTCGAGGCGGTAGGGCACCCCGTCGAACACCGCGTCGGTCACCCCCTCGAGGATCAGGTAGGCCTCCTCGAAGGGGTGGTCGTGCGCGCCCGCGAACCCGCCCGGGACGTACTGCACCATGAACATCGTCGACAGGAACGCCCCGAGGTCGGAGTCGACCATCATCTTCACGCTGATCCCGCTGTAGACCAGCAGGGCGGTGCGCATGCTGGCGGACAGCGCGAGCTTGTCCTGGGTCTGCTGGGCCGGGTCCATGTTGGCGGCCCCGATGTGCCCGAACGAGCGGGTGCGCGGGTCGCGGACGTCCAGGGGTTCGGCGT
>SKNO01000005.1 GCA_007120465.1 Nitriliruptoraceae bacterium | reverse complement strand
CCCGGTCCTCGCGCTCACCGCGGTCCTCGCGCGCCTCGCCCTCGGCGGCGGGCTCGTCGCCGCCCGCCTTGGGCCCGACGTACTGCAGCTTGAACTTGCGCCCGCCGTCGAGCACCTCGAGGACCTCGACCAGCACCTGCTGCCCGACCTCGACGGCCTCCTCGGCGTGGCCGAGGCGACGGCCGGCCATCTTGGACAGCTCCGAGATGTGCAGCAGTCCATCGGTGCCCGGCGTCAGCGACACGAAGGCGCCGAAGTCGACGGTCTTGACCACCGTCGCCGAGTAGCGCTCCCCCGCCTCCGGCAGCTGCGGGTTGGCGATCGCGTTGATCCGGTCCAGGGCGTCCTGCGCGACCTCCTTGGAGTTCGCGTAGATCTTGACGACGCCGCGGCCGGCCTCCTCGTCGACGTCGATCTGGGCACCGGTCTCCTCGACCAGCTCCTTGATGATCGCACCGCGCGGGCCGATGACCGCACCGATCTTGTCCTGCGGGATGTGGACGATCTCCACCCGCGGGGCACCGTCGGCGACCTCGGGGCGTGGCTCGGAGATCGCGGCGTTCATCACGTCCAGGATCTCGAGGCGCGCCTCGCGGGCCTGGAGCAGGGCGTCCTGCAGCACGTCCGCCGGGATGCCGGCCAGCTTCGTGTCCAACTGCAGGGCGGTGATGTAGTTGTCCGGACCGGCGACCTTGAAGTCCATGTCGCCGAAGAAGTCCTCGACGCCCTGGATATCGGTGAGGGTCGTGTACTTGCCGTTCTCGTACACCAGCCCCATCGCGATGCCCGCCACCTGGCCGTGGGTCGGCACACCGCCGTCCATCAGGGCCATCGAGGTGGCGCACACCGACCCCATCGAGGTGGAACCGTTGGAGCTGAGCACGTCGGAGACGACCCGCATCGCGTAGGGCCACTCCTCGACGTCGGGCAGCACCGGGATGATCGCCCGCTCCGCCAGGGCACCGTGGCCGATCTCGCGGCGCTTGGGGCTGCCGACCCGGCCGGCCTCACCGGTCGAGTAGGGCGGCATGTTGTAGTGGTGCAGGAACAGCTTCTCGTCCTGCGGGTCGAGGGTGTCGAGCCGCTGACCCTCGCGGGTGGTCCCGAGCGACAGGACGGAGAGCACCTGGGTCTCCCCGCGCTGGAACAGCGCCGACCCGTGGGTCTTGGGGAGCACGCCGACCTCGGCGGTCAGGGAGCGGATGTCGCTCACACCGCGCCCGTCGACGCGCAGGCCCTCCTCCACGATCAGCCGGCGCACGACCTTCTTCTCGGTGGTGCGGAAGGCCTCGCTGGCCTGCTTGCGCAGGTCGTCCTCGTCGAGGTCGCCGACACCGGCGGTGACGACGGTGTCGACCACCGCGGCCTTGACCTCGCCGACCGCCTCGTCCTTGCCTTCCTTGCTCAGGTCGGCCTGCCGGTAGACGTCCTCGACCTTGCTGGCGGCCTGCTGCCAGACCGCGTCGAAGACCTCGTCGGTGTAGTCGAGGAAGACCGGGTACTCACCGGCGTCACGCACACCGGTCCGGTCGACGAACTCCTGCTGTGCCTCGCACAGCTGCTTGATGATCGGCTTGACGTCCTCGATGGCCTGGCCGACGACCTGCTCGGTGGGTGCGGGAGCACCCATGTCGATCTTCAGCCAGCTGTCGCGGGTGGCCTCCGCCTCGATCATCAGGATCGCGACCTCGCCGTCGTCCTCCACCCGCCCGGAGATGACCATGTTGAACACGGCCTCCTCCTCGAGCTCCTCGAACGACGGGAAGGCGACCCACGACCCGTCGCGCAGCATCGCGTAGCGCACCGCGGCGACCGGTCCGGCGAAGGGCAGGCCGGAGAGCATCGTCGACAGCGACGAGCCGTTCATCGCGACGACGTCGTACGGATCGACCTGGGTGGTCTGGATGATGGTGTTGACGACCTGCACCTCGTTGCGCAGTCCCTCGGCGAAGGTGGGACGCAGCGGGCGGTCGGTCAGCCGGCACACCAGGATCGCGTTCTCGGAGGGCCGGCCCTCACGCTTGAAGAACGAGCCGGGGATGCGACCGTTGGCGTACATGCGCTCCTCCACCTCGATCGTGAGGGGGAAGAACGGCAGGAAGTCCTTCGGCTGCTTGGATGCGGTGGTGGTCGACAGCACCTTGGTGTCGCCGAGGCTGACGACGACGGCGCCGCCCGCCTGGGCGGCCAGCGTGCCGGCCTCGAAGGTCAACGTCTTGCCGTCGATCTCGACGGCGTGCTCGTGGATACCGAGCTTGCCCACAGGGGCCTCCTCATGTCTCGATGCTCACGCGTGGGACGCGTGCCGCGCCGGTGGCGCGGAGGGGTCTGACGAGGTGGCGGGACCTGGTGGCCGGTGCATCAGTGAGGGCGGCTCGTCCGTCCCGGGCGGCCCGGGGGTCGAGGCGTCTCCACTGACGACCGACACGTCGTGTCCCGCCACCGCGGCCTCCGGTGCCTGCACCGGTGGACCGCGAAGGCCGAGGTCACGGTCGACCTCGGCCCCAGGAGCGGTGCTAGCGGCGGATCCCGAGTTCCGAGATCAGCGACCGGTACCGCTCGATGTCCTTGTCCTTCAGGTAGTTCAGCAAGCGGCGCCGCTGCCCGACGAGCTTGAGCAGACCACGACGTGAATGGTGGTCGTGCTTGTGCTCCTTCAGGTGCTCCGTCAGGTGCGAGACCCGCTGGGTGATCAGCGCGATCTGCACCTCGGGCGAGCCGGTGTCCCCCGGCTCCCGCGCGAACCGCTCGATGATCGCTTGCTTGTCGTCTGGCAGGGTGATGGCCATGGATGGCGTCCTGTCGTGGTCGGGCCCTGCATCGCCGGGCCGGGGCAGCGTGGCTGCCCCGCCGGGGGCCACTGGACCGGGGATCACGACGATCCGTCGGCCCGGTCCGCGGTCAGGGACCCCCTCAGCGCGGGTGCGCAGCAGGAGTGTGCGTCTCGCGGACCTGATGGCCCCGACGCCCGAACGGGCACGGTGAGACCGACCCGGGTGGGTCGGTCGCATGCAAGTATCGCACGGTGAGGGTACCCCGGCAAGCCACGGCGCCGTCCGATCGTCCGGGCACCGGGGTCCGGCCAGAGGGCGACCGCCGGCCGGGCAGGCGGTCCGGTCCTCACCGCGCGTCGCGCAGCTCGCGGGCCGCCGCCACGTCGCGACGGATCTGCGTGACCAGCTCGTCCACCGAGTCGAAGCGTCGCTCACCCCGCAGCCGGTGCTCGAAGGTCACCGTGAGCCGCTCGCCGTACAGGTCGGGGTCGTCCACGTCGAGCAGGTGGGTCTCGACCGTGACGAGCTCGCCGGCGTCGAAGGTGGGCCGCACGCCGACGTTCGTGACGCACCGCCAGCGCCGGTCACCCACCTCGGCGTGTCCCACGTACACCCCGTTGGCCGGCACGACCCGATCGGCGGGGACCGCGAGGTTGGCGGTCGGGACGCCGATCGAGCGGCCACGGCCGTCGCCGCGGACCACCTCGCCGTCCAGCCGGTAGGGCCGGCCGAGCGCCCGCGTCGCCCACGCGACCTGGCCGTCCTCCAGCGCGGCCCGGATCGCGGAGGAGGAGATCGGTGCGTCGTCGAGGTCACGGACCGCGACGGCCTCGACGTCGTAGCCGTGGGACTCGCCGGCCTCGAGGAGCGCGACCACGTCGCCCGCGGCCCGGTGCCCGAACCGGAAGTTCGTCCCGACGACCACCCGCACCGCCTGCAGGCGCTCGACCAGCACCCGTTCGACGAACCCCTCGGGGGTGAGCTGCGACAGTTCCCGGGTGAAGGGCAGCACGACCACCAGGTCGATGCCGGCGGCCTGCAGCAGGTCGATCCGCTCCTCCAGCGAGGCGAGGGTGCGCGGTCCGTTGCCGGGGCGCAGCACCGCGGCGGGGTGCGGGTCGAAGGTGATCGCGACGGACCGGACACCACGGGACAGGGCCGCGTCGACGGTGCGGCGCAGCAGCACCTGGTGGCCGCGGTGGACCCCGTCGAAGTTGCCGATCGTCACGACCGACGGCGCACGGGTCACCTCGTCCAGACCGCGGGCGACGCCGGTCACGACAGCTCCTCGGGTCGGGTCCACACCAGTTCGGGGACCGCCTGTCCGTCCTGGTCACGGTAGATGCCGAGCAGCCGCGCACCGTAGGTGAGGGCGTACCACCCGTCGACGTCCTGGGCCGTGATGCGCCCACCGTGGCTGCAGCGCCGGGCCAGGTCGGGATCCTCGACCGGGACCGACGGCAGGGCCCGCGCCACCGCCTCCTCGGGGGTGAGCAGCCGCGCACGCGGATCGTCGGCGGCCTCGAGGTCCTCGAGGGTGACCGCCTCGTCGGAGGTGAACGGCCCGTTGGCGATGCGCCGGAGCCGGAGCAGGCTCCCGCCGACCCCCAGTGCGGTCCCGACGTCGTGGGCGAGGGTGCGCACGTAGGTCCCGGCCGAGCAGGTGATCAGGAAGGACGCCTCCGCCCGCTCCCCCGGTTCGAAGGCGTCGAGCATGAGGTCGTGGACGGTCACCGTGCGCGCGGCGCGGTCGACCTCCTCACCCCGGCGCGCCTTCTCGTGGAGCCGCTCGCCGCCGACCTTGACGGCCGACACCATCGGCGGGACCTGCTCGATCTCACCCTGGAACCGGGTCAGCACCTCGCACAGGGTCCGCTCGTCGACGGCGGAGGCGTCGGCGGTCCCGACCACCTCGCCCTCGGCGTCCTGGGTGGTGGTCTGCACCCCGAGGGCCATCCGGGCGGCGTAGGTCTTGGTGCCCGCCTGCAGGAAGCGCACGAGCTTCGTGGCCCGCCCGAGGCACAGGACGAGGACCCCGGTGGCCGGCGGATCCAGGGTGCCGGTGTGCCCGACGCGTGCCTGACCGGTGATGCGGCGGACGCGCTCCACCACGTCGTGGGAGGTGGGGCCGGCGGGCTTGTCCAGGACCAGCACCCCGTCCAGGTCGCTGCTGCGTCGTCGGCGGCCCACGTCACGGCTCCCGCAGCAGGGTGACGACGCGCGCGACGATCTCCTCGGGTGTTCCGGCCGCGTCGAAGCCGGCCGCGCGGGCGTGACCGCCGCCGCCGAGGGCCGTCGCCACCGCCCCGACGTCGACGCACCGGCGGGAGCGCAGTGAGCCCTTCCACGTCCCGTCGGGGGCGGGTTTGAGCACCAGCGCGACCTCGGCGACGTCGGCGCTGCGGACCACATCGATCATGGCCTCGACCGCCTCGAGGCCGAGGCCGGCGTCGGCGAGCTCCGCGTGGGTGATGTGGGTGTGGACCAACGCCACGCCGGGCACGAACGTCAGCCGCTGCAGCGCGTGGGCCAGCAACCGGAGCTCCCCGAGGGACCGGGTGTCGAACAGCCTGGCCGTCAGCTCCGCGTGCGGGACCCCGGCGTCGAGCAGCTCCCCGGCGAGCTCCATCGCCGAGCGGTCGGTGTTCTCGAACCCGAACCGGCCGGTGTCGGTGACCAGCCCGACGTACAGGCAGGTGGCGATGTCGCGGTCGAAGCCGATCTTGAGGGCCCGCAGCAGCTCCGCCGCGATCTGCACCGTGGCCGCGGCCCGCGGTGCCACCAGCCGGACGTCGCCGAACCCGGTCGAGCTGGCGTGGTGGTCGAGCACGAGGGCCGGCACCCCGGCCTCGAGGTACCGGGCGATACGTCCGAGGCGGTCGGGCCCTGCCGCGTCGACGGTGATGACGAGGCCGGCCTCGTCGGGGCGTGGCAGCGCTCCCGGCGGCAGCAGGTCCTCGACGCCGGGCAGCTCGGCCAGCGCCGCAGGGACCTTGAGGGGAGCCTCCCCCACCGTCGGGATGGTGGCGAGCCCCCACCGTGACAGCCCGAGGTGCAGGGCCAGCGCCCCGCCGAGCGCGTCACCGTCCGGGCTGACGTGCGCCGCGACGACCACCGGCGCGCCGCGGCGCCGGACGTCCTCGAGCAGCGCGGCCGCCGCCTCGAAGGCCCCCGGGTCGAGATCCGCTGACCAAGCCGGGCTCGTCACCGGTCGTCCTCGTCGTCCGACGCCTGCTCGAGGCCGCGGAGCAGCTCCTCGACGCGGGTGGCGGTCCCCGCCACCGGGTCCGGACGGAACCGCAGCTCCGGGGTGGTCCGCAGCGGCACCCGCCGTGCGAGCAGGGTCCGCAGCCGGGGGGTGACCGACTCCAGTCCGGCCGCGACGTCCTCGGGGTCAGGCAGCTGGTCGCCACCGCTGCGCCGCGGGTCGCGCGACACGATCGACGGGTCCAGGGTCGTGTAGTAGGCGGTCGCGACCTCGTGGTCGGGGGTGACGTCCACCTCGGTCAGGGTCACGAACCGAACCCTCGGATCCTGGATCTCGGTCTCGAGCAGGTCGGCGAGGGCCGAACGGACCAGGGAGGCGGTGCGGGGGTTGCGCTTGCGGGCCACGGGGCTCCTCCGTGTCGGTGTCTGGTCACGGGGTGCGGGTCCCGCCGCACCGGGCGGCGGGAGCCCGGAGGCGGGAGCTCGTCAGGGGTCGAGGTGATCTCAGGTGATCTCAGGGGTCGAGGTGATCGGCGAGGTCGCTCACGGCGAGGACCACGATCCGCGGGTCGCGCTCGATCAGGGGCCGGACCCGGTCGAGGACGCGGTCCACGCCGGACGCCGACGACGCCGCGACCGCCACCCCGAGGATGGCACGCTGCCAGAGGTCCTGGGCGCCGACCTCGGCGACCGAGCAGCCGAGCTCGCGTTCGAGCACGGTGACGGCCCGCCGCACCAGCGCCCGCTTGGCCTTCAGGCTGTCGACCCCCGGCAGGTGCAGGTCCACCCGGCTGATGCCGTAGTGGACCCGACCGGCCGCGGGATCATGGCTCACGAGCGCGCCCCGGCGATCAGTCGCGTTCGACCTCGACGGTCTCGTAGACCTCGAAGACGTCACCTTCCTTCACGTCCTGGAACCTGTCGAGGCCGATGCCGCACTCGAAGCCCTCGCGGACCTCGCGGACGTCGTCCTTGAAGCGCCGCAGGGACGACATCTTGTCCTCGGCGACCACGACCCCCTCGCGGATCACCCGGACCCCGGCATCCCGGCGCACCTCGCCACGGGTGACCATGCACCCGAAGACGAAGCCGACACGCGGCACCTTGAAGACCTCGCGGACCTCGGCCTCGCCGATGACCTCCTCGCGGAACTCGGGGGCGAGCAGCCCCTTCACGGCGCGCTCGATGTCCTCGATCGCCTCGTAGATGATGCTGTAGGTGCGCACGTCCACGCCCGACCGATCGATCTCGTCCCGGGCGTTGGCACCGGGGCGCACGTTGAACGCCACGATGATCGCGTCGGAGGCCTCGGCCAGCCGGACGTCGCCCTGGGTGATCGCACCGACCCCCTTGGACACCACCCGGACCTTGACCTCATCGAGTTCGAGCTTGACCAGGGCGTCCTCGAGGGCCTCGGCCGACCCGGACACGTCGGCCTTGATGATGACGTTGAGCGTCGCCTTGTCGCCGGCCTGGACCGCCGAGGTGAACTCCTCGAGGGTGGTCGGGCGTCGTTCGGCGAGCTCCCGTCGGCGCTCTCGGGCGGCACGGCGCTCCGCGATGTCGCGAGCGAACCGCTCGGCGTCCACCACGCGGAACTCGTCGCCGGCCTCGGGGACCTCGTGGAGCCCGAGGACCTGCACCGGTCGTGAGGGCTCGGCCTCCTCGACCTGGTTGCCGTCCTCGTCGAACATCGCGCGGATCTTCCCGTCGGCGGTCCCCGCCACCAGGATGTCCCCGCGCTTCAGGGTGCCGGCCTGGACGAGCAGGGTCGCGACCGGGCCGCGGCCGCGATCGAGGTTGGCCTCGATCACCCGACCGCGTGCGTCCTTGTCCGGGTTGGCGTGCAGCTCGAGCAGGTCGGCCTGGAGCAGCACGACCTCGAGCAGATCCTCGATGCCCTGTTGGGTCTTGGCGGACACCTCGACCATCGGGATGTCCCCACCGAAGTCCTCGGCGACGAGGTCGTGCTCGGTCAGCTGGGTCTTGACCCGGACGGGGTCGGCGCCCTCGACGTCCATCTTGTTGATGGCGACGACGACTGGCACCTCGGCGGCCTTGGCGTGGGCGATCGCCTCCTGGGTCTGGGGCATGACGCCGTCGTCCGCCGCGACCACGAGGATCGCGACGTCGGTGACCTGGGCCCCGCGCGCCCGCATCGCGGTGAACGCCTCGTGGCCGGGGGTGTCGATGAAGGTGATCAGCCGGTCGTTCTGGGTGACCTGGTAGGCACCGATGTGCTGGGTGATGCCGCCGGCCTCGCCGGACGCCACGTCGGTGGCCCGGATCGCGTCGAGCAACAGGGTCTTGCCGTGGTCGACGTGACCCATCACCGTGACGACGGGCGGCCGCGGCGCGAGGTCCTCGGGCGCTTCGGGCGCCTCGACACCGAACTCGGCCTCCTCCTCGGTGAGGAAGTGCACCTCGACACCGAGATCGGCGCAGACGATCTCGACGGTGTCGTCGGACAGCGACTGCTGCACCGTCGCCATCTCGCCCATCTCGAACAGCTTCTTGACGAGCGCGGCGCCACCGACCCCGAGCTTGTCGGCGAGCTCCCCGACGGTGATGCCGGAGAGCACCTCGACCCGCTCGGCCTTGAGCTGCTCCTCGATCGGCACGTCGCGCCGGACGGGCCCACGACCGAGTTCCTGCTCCTGCGGGGACTGCTTCTCCTTGCGCTTCTTGCGGCGCGTCTTGCCGCTGCCGGGTCCGCCGGTCCCGCCGGGACCACCCGGACCACCACGGCCACCCGGCCCTCCGGGGGCGCCGCGGCCACCGGGACCACCCGGCCCGCCCGGG
>SKNO01000097.1 GCA_007120465.1 Nitriliruptoraceae bacterium | reverse complement strand
TCCCCGGCCGGCCGAGCCGCCTGCCCGAGGGGGTCGTCCCCGGCACCCGCGAAGCGGTCGAGCTGTACCTGCACCGCGGGCGGCGCGTGCTGGTGGACGGCTACAACGTCACCAAGCAGCACCAGCCGGGGTTCGACCTCGAGCAGCAGCGCACCTGGCTGATCCAGGCGCTCGGCAACCTGGCCCGCTCTCGCGGGGTCGTGCCCACCGTCGTCTTCGACGGCGAGGCGGCCGGGGGACAGCGCGCCGGCGGGGCAGGGCGCGAGGTGACGGTGCGCTTCACGGGCGCGGGCATCACCGCCGACGACGACATCATCCTCGAGCTCGAGAGCACCGACGACGCGATCGTGGTGGTCACCGACGACCGCGAGCTCGCGGCCCGCGCCCGGGCGTCGGGCGCCGACGTGCTCGCCACCCACGAACTGCTGTGGCTGCTGTGAGCCGGACGCTCGGCTGCCCTACGGGAGGACCAGTTCGAGCTCGGCGATGATCGAGAGGTGGTCCGAGGCCTGCGTGTCCAGCACCCGCGCCTCGCGGATCCAGAAGGCGTCGGTGGCGAGGATGTGGTCGATCTGGACCTGCGGATCCCAGGACGGGTAGGTCGGGTTGCCGTCGCGCAGCGCCGAGATCGTGACGTCCTCGAACACCGCCAGCTCGGCGTCACCCGGCTGCGCGTTCAGGTCGCCGGCGAGGACCACCGGGACCCCGCGATCCTCGAGCCGCGCGATCGTCGCCGCCACCGCGCGGGCCTGCGGGAGGCGGGTGCCCTGCGGATCGACGTGGGACAGGTGGGTCGCAACCAGCGCGATCGGCTGGTCATCGGTGATCCGCAGGACCGCGATCAGCTGACTGCGCGCCATGGCGTCCTGACCCCGGGGGAGACGCTCCACGTTCCACTCCTGGACCGGGAAGCGGCTGAGGATCGCGTTGCCCCAGACCTCATCGGCGGCCGGGGCGAACACGTACGGCATGCCCAGCCGACCGCTGAGCTGCCGCAGGGTGTCGCGCCCGCCCGTGGTCATCCAGCCGCGGTCGACCTCGTTGAGGACGACGATGTCGGGGTCCTCGGCGGCCAGCGCGTCCCCGAGGTCGTGGACCGACAGGCGACCCTGCGGGTCGAAGCCCATGTGGATGTTGGCCAGCGCGATCCGGATCGGCTCGCCCGGGTCGCCGGGTGCCGTCGGGCCACGTTCGGTGCCCGCGACGAGGAACGCGGCGGTCACGGCGACGGCCGCGGTCCCCGCCGCGACCGTCAGCAGCCGCCGCGCGTGGCCGCGTTCACGGATCGTCCGTGGTTCCCGGCCGGCCCCGGCGACCAGCGCGCCGAGCGCGACGATCCCGGCCGTGAGCAGCAGCACGATCCGGTTGGGGTAGGGCAGGACCAGGTCGTAGGCCGCGTAGTAGGCGAAGCCGAGCACCGTGAACCCGAGCGGGATCGCCGCCGCGGCCACCGCCACCCGCCGAGGTGGCGCGTCCACCGCGACCCCATCGCAGGCGGCCACCACGAACCCGATCCCGAGGCCGAGGGTCAACTGGGCGACGACCGCGGTGACCGACGCGGCCTGCAGGGCCGCGGTGGTCCCGAGCAGCACCAGCCCGGCGCCGGTCGGTCCCGCGATGGAGGGTTGCACCCACCGTCCGAGCAGAGTTCCCGCCAGCAGCAGCCCCGCGACGACCACGATCGTCACGGCGACCCAGGGGTCCGACCACCGCGTGGCGACGGCGACGCGGCCGGGGACCAGCGCCAGCACGCCGAGCAGGAGCAGGATCGGCCCGAACAGCCACCACGGCCAGGCGGGGCCCGTCCGGTCGGGTGTGGCCAGGACCTGCCGGCGTACCGTGGACGCCGCCAGCCACGTGGCCGCGAGGAGCGCCAGGGTGGTGGTCCACGCGAGAGCCCCGGTCCGCCACACCAGGTCGGTGGTCGCCAGACCGACGTGGATCGTCGCCGACGCGCCGACGCCGAGCAGCACCCCGATCCGCACCTCTCCCGGCGACCCCACGCCGGTCGCCAGGGCGCTCAGGGCCAGTGAGGCCGCGACGATCGCGACGGACGAGGCCACGAACTGCAGCGCTCCACCGTCGGCGGCCTGGAGCACACCCCGCGACAGCACCAGCACGGTCACCGCCGGCAGCCACACACCCGGGAACGCGCGTCGTCCCAGCAGGAACACCGCGGCGGGAGCGATGACGACCACACCCAGCGCGATGGCACCCATCACCAGCGCCGAGGTCTCTCCGGCGTCCCCGACGACGAACAGCAGCGAGGGCAGCCACACCCGCAGGACGTCGAACAGCAGCAGCGACACGAGTGCAGCGGCAGGGATCAGCGACCCCGGACGCTCCCGCACGACCAACGACGTCCTCCCCTCCATCCCCGTCGATCCTATGGCCTCAGCGCGATCACGCGGCACCCGGCATCGGCTGGCGCACGCGGGAACGGCCGCTGCCGGGGTCGTCACGTGCCAGGTGCAGGGGCCGCCTGTGTGGTCGCCGTGGGCGCGGACGCTACGGTGCGGACGGGTCCGGGATGCCGCCGGGGCGTCACTCGGCGGCGTGTGGACGGGATGCCCGGCGCGGGTGCGAGGAGACGGCGATGGAGGCGGTCGTCACGGTGCCGGGTGCCGAGCCCTGGTCCGCGGTGGGTCGTGGGCGCCGCGGGCAGGTGGGTGTCGTCGTGATCCACGGGTTCATGGGCAGCCCCCGGGTGACCCGCCCGCTCGGGCAGCGGCTGGCGAGCGCGGGGTACACGGTGGAGGTGCCGCTGCTGCCCGGTCACGGCACCCACCACCGGGACCTCGGGGGCACCCGGTACCGCGACTGGTACGACCACCTGTCGCGGATCGTGGACCACCTGCACGCGCGGTGCACCGCCGTGGTGCTCGTGGGGCACTCCGTCGGGGGCACCCTCGCCCTGGACCTGGCGACGCGCGACCCCGACCGCGTGGCCGGTGTCGTTACCGTCAACGCGATGATCACCGCGCCGACCGGTCTCCTCGCGAGAGCGTTGCCGGCGCTGCAGTTCGTGGTGCCCTACGTGCCCCGGTGGGTCCTGGGTGTCCCGGCGGACGACATCGCCCGCCCGGGGGTCGAGGAGGGTGCCTACCGCGTCGTCGCCTCCCGGTCGGGGCGGTCCATCGTCCGCGAGCTGCCGCGGATCCGCAGCCAGCTGCTCGACCTCACCCAGCCGCTGCTGGTGGTGCGTTCAACCGTCGACCACGTGGTGCCACCGACCGACGCCGACGAGCTCACCGCACTGGTCGGCAGCGGCGACATCCGTGAGCTGGTGTGCGAGCACTCCTACCATGTCGTCATGCTCGATCACGATGCACCCCGTGTGGAGGAGGCGGTCCTCGCCTTCCTCCGGGACGCGACCGGCCGATGAGCACCAGGATCGATATCGACGACGCCACCTTCGTGCGGGCGCCCGTCGCGCTGGTCTACCGGCGCCTCACCGACATCGGCGCCTGGCCCGGCTGGTGGACCGGCCTGTCGCTGCAGCCGCTGCCGCCGGTGGCGGGTGACGAGCGCTGGGCCCTGTCCCTCGTGACGGGGCCGGCACGGCTGCTGCGGTTCGCGATCACCGTCGAGCGGTGGCGGCACGAGGCAGGGATCGTCCTGCGGCTCGACGGCGACCTGGAGGGGCGTGCCGAGCTGTGGCTCGAACCGGTCTCCGGCGGGACCGTCGTGCACCACGTCGCGGCGACGACCACCGGACTCGCCTGGCCCACCCTCGTCGCACGCGGCTACCGGCGGGCGGTGCGGCGTGGCCTCTGGGGGTTCAAGGACGTGCTGCAACTGGAGATGCGGACCTCGCTCGGGGTGCCGCCGTGACCGGGCCCGATCCCCAGGGTCGACGGACGTCGAGGTAGGAGGAACCACGGTGAGGTGCGAGTCCTGCGGTGCGCGCAACCCCGACGGCGCGGCCTGGTGCACCCAGTGCTACGCCCCCATGGCCCCGGCGTCGCCCGAACCCGAGGCCCCGTCCACCTCACCGGGGACCGCGACGTCCCCTCCGGCCACACCGCCCGCCTCACCACCGAGCCAGCCGTCGACCCCGCCGGCGACCGCACCGCCGCCGCAGGTCCCGCCACCGCAGGGGCCACCGATGCCGGGACCGCCGCCACCGAGCGGGACGACCGATGCCAGCGTGCGTGCACCAGGGACGGGACCCGACCGAGGTCCGCCGATGGTCGGTGGGCCCGACGGGCCGTCGGACGGGGGCGCCGAGGCAGCGCGCTCGGCCCCCGTCGAGGTCGGGGACGTCCGCGACATCGACGGGGTCGTGGAGTGGCGCTGCCGGACCTGCGGGTCCTGGGTGGGACTCGAGCAGGCCGCCTGCACCGTGTGTGGCACGGCCCGGACCGGGTTCGGAGGCGACACGTCGTCGACGCGGGACGTCCGTGACCTCGACGGCAGCCGGATCCTCGGCGCCTCCCTCGTGCTGCCCGGCCTCGGCCACGTGCTGGCCGGACGGATCGGCTCGGGGATCACCCGGATGCTGCTCGCGCTGATCTGGCTGATCGGCGGGCTGTGGTGGCTCGTGGCCACGACCACCGGCCGCCTCCCCGGCGTGATCCTCGTGATCGGGGCGGTGCTCCTGTGGGTCGCCTCCGCGATGGACATCCGCGGGCTGCTGGCCGGCGGCGAGGAGCCCTTCGGGGTCCGCGGGCTGCTGTGGTTCGTGGTCGGGGTCACCGCCCTGCTGATGATCACGGTGGCCGTCGCGGCGACGGGATCGGCGACCGTCTGACCCGCCACCCGGGTGGGCGCGCTGGCGGGGTCGGTACGGACTAGCCTCGGAGTCGGGTCGCGCACGCGACCACGGACCACCACTCATCGTCCCGCGGAGGACCGTCCTGACCCGGATCCTGCTCGTCATCGGCAAGGGTGGGGTGGGCAAGACCTCCCTCGCCGCCGCGACCGCGGCCCGTGCGGCTGCGGACGGCGCACGGGTGCTGGTGACCTCGACGGACCCGGCGCACTCGCTGTCGGATGCGCTGGCACAACCGCTCGCGGACGCCCCGACCCCCATCGACCCGCCCAGCGGTGGACGCTGGTCGGCGCGGGGGTCCCTCGACGCGCAGCAGGTCGATGCCCAGCGCCGGCTGGAGCGGCACTGGGGCGAGGTGCGTCGCTACCTCACGACGGTGCTGGCCACCGGCGGGCTGGACGAGGTGCGCGCCGAGGAACTGGTGCTCCTGCCGGGGCTGGACGAGCTGTTCAGCCTGATCGACCTGCGGGCCCGGGCCGCGTCGGGAGGCTACGACCTGGTGGTGGTCGACTGTGCCCCGACGGCCGAGACCCTGCGGCTGCTCGCGCTCCCCGACGCCCTGCGGTGGTACGCCGATCGGCTCCTCGGCGCCGGCCGGCGGATGGCCCGGATCGCGCGGCCCCTCGTCCGTCAGCGCGGCCCCGACGGGCGTGCCCTGCCGGTCCCCGACGACGAGGTGTTCGACCGCGTCGAGCAGGTCCATGCGGACCTGGCGGCCGTCCACGACCTGCTCCAGGACGGGACCCGGACCAGCGTCCGCCTGGTGACGGTCCCTGAACGGCTCGCCGTCGCCGAGGCGATGCGGACCGCGACCTCGCTGTCGCTGTTCGGGTACGCGATCGACGCCGTGGTCGCCAACCGGGTCCTGCCTGCGCGGATCGCCGACCCGTACCTCGACCGCTGGAAGCAGCGGCACGGCGAGCACCTGCGACTGCTTCGGGAGGCCTTCGCGCCGCTGCCGGTGCTCGAGGCCACGCTGCAGGACGACGAGCCCGTCGGCGTCGCTGCGGTCCTCGCTCTCGCCGACGAGCTGTACGGCGGCCTCGACCCGACGGCGGTGCTCCACGCGTCACCGCCGCTGGAGTTGCAGCGCGAGGGCGACGAGCACGTCCTGCGGCTGCGCCTGCCCTTCGCCACCTCCGACGACCTCGAGCTGCACCGTCACGGCGACCAGTTGCACCTCAAGGTGGCCGGGGTCCGGCGCAGCCTCGCCCTGCCGGCGTCCCTCCGGGGTGCGGAGGTGGCCGCGGCCCGGCTGCGCGAAGGGCAGCTGATCGTGCGCTTCCGGCCCGCCGCCACACCGGTGGGTGCCCCGTGAGCGCCGAGGAGGCCCGGCCGTGGTGGGCGTCGTCCGACCCCGACGTCGCGGACCTCGATCGCGACGAGGACCCGGTCGAGACGGTGCGTCAGGCCCGCCGAGGCGGGAGCGACGGCGGCGAGCCCGAGCCCGGTGGTGCGCGGCCCCAGGGTGATGACCCGGACGAGCCGCTGACCGGACACGGCGATGGCCACGACCAGGACGGTCCGGTCGGGCGGACCGGCGACCACGAACCCTGTGGCGTGTGCCCGCTGTGCGCGGGGTGGCGGGCACTCACCGAGTCCCACCCCGAGGCCGCCGAGCACCTCGCCGCGGCAGGACACCACCTCGGTGAGCTGCGCCCCGAGGTGGCGGACCACCTCGCCGCCGCTGGCCGCCACCTCGCCGCTGCGCTCCGGACCCTGCTCGAGCCACCGGAGGAGACGGCCGACCCCGACGCTCCCTTCGAACGGATCGACGTCGTCGACGACGGGCCGGAGCCCGGCCGGTGACCGGGGCGGTGGCGATCGGGATCGACATCGGGGGCACGCGGCTGCGCACGGCGGTCGTCGCCGAGGACGGGACGGTCCTGGAGCAGCGGCGGCGCCCGACCCCCGCGGGGGAGGCGGACACCCTGCTCGCGGCGCTGGAGGAGGAGGTGACCGCGGTCGGGGGAGACCTCCCGGTCGGGATCGGCATCGCCGGGTTGGTCACCCCCGACGGGATCGTGCGCTACGGACCCAACATCGGCGTGCGTGACCTGTCCGTGGCCGCCGGGCTCGAGGAGCGCGTGGGTCGGCCCGTCACCGTGATCAACGACGCCTCCGCCGCCGCCCTGGGGGAGCAGCGGGTCGGTGCGGGCCGCGGCTGCGACGACCTGGTGCTGTTCACGATCGGGACCGGTGTCGGTGGCGGGGTCGTCCTCGACGGCCGCCTGCTCGTCGGTGCAGGAGGGTTCGCCGGGGAGCTCGGCCACCTGATCGTCGAGGAGGGCGGTCGTCCCTGCCCGTGTGGGAACCACGGCTGCGTCGAGGCCTACGCCGCGGGCTCGGCGATCGGGCGGATCGCCACCGACCACCTCGTCGCGTCGGACCGCCCGTCGGTCCTGCGGAAGCTCCCCACGATCGACGGACCGGCGGTGACCCGCGCGGCGGAGGAGGGGGACGAGATCGCCCGCGAGGTCCTCGCCGAGGTCGGGACGTGGCTGGGGGTCGGCATCGCGAGCTGTGTCAACGCCCTGGATCCGGCGCTGGTGCTGATCGGTGGCGGCGCGGCCCGGGCCATCGCCCCCTACGCGCTCCCTGCGAGCCGGGAGGCGGCGGCGGCGCGGCTGTTGGGTCGCCGGTTCCGCACCCCGCCCCCGATCGAACTGGCGGTGCTGGGCGACGACGCCGGGACGGTCGGCGCGGCCCTGCACGCCACGGCGCGCCACCCGGCCACCGGGGGCGGCCAGGACGGGTCCCGATGATGCGGGTCGTCTCCTACAACGTCAGCGGGGGGTTCGACGTCGGGGCCGCGGCCTCCGTGCTGCGCCGGCTCGCCCCGACGATCGTGTGCGTGCTCGAACGGCCGGGCCGGCGTCGACTACGCCGGCTCGCACGGGATTCGAACCTCGAGGTGGCCGCACACGCCGGTCGCCGTGGCAGCGGGACGGCGATCCTGGTGGATGGTTCGGTGCGGGTGCTGGCCACCGCGCGGGTGCCGCTGACCGCACCGAAGGACGTCCCCACCCGGGAGGCGACCCAGGCGATCGTCGGCGTCCGTGGCCACCGGCTGTCGGTGACCGCCGTGCAGCTGGGTCTGCGCCCCGACGTGCGCCGCACCAACCACGAGGAGCTGGTCGCCTACCTCGACTCCATCAGCCTGCCGAAGGTGATCGGCGCCGACCTGAACGAGTCGGTGCGTTCCCCGGTCGCGGCCGACCTCGCGACCCGGTTCCAGGACGCCCACGGGGTGGTGACCGGGATCGCGGGCGAGACCTACCCGACCACCGACCCCAGCACCCGTCAGGACTTCGTGTTCGTCGACCCGAGCCTCGAGGTGCTCGACTGCCGGGTCGCCACGCATCCACCCGCGGACATCGCCAGCCACCACCTGCCGGTGGTCGCCGACCTCGCCAGCGACACCGACCCTGACGCCGACACCGACGAGGAGCGCACCGTCACGTGAGCTTCCCCCGCCAGCTCGCCCGTACCCGCCGGTTCACCCTCGGGGTGCCCCGGGCGTTCACGTTCGCGCCTGACGGCAGCCGCGTGCTGTTCCTGCGTACCTCGCGCGGTGACGATCCGGTCACCGCGCTGTGGCAGATGACGGCCGACGGCGGGCCGGCGGAGGAGTGCCTCGTCGACCCCCGTGCCCTCGACGTCGACGACGCGGACCTCCCGCCCGAGGAGCGGGCGCGGCGTGAGCGGGCGCGCGAGCAGGCCAGCGGGATCGTCGGGTACGCCACCGACCGGGAGCGCTCCCTCGTCGCCTTCGCGCTCGGTGGCCGGCTCTACACCCACCACCTGCCCACCGGCACCACCGTGGAGCACCCGACCGTCGGCCCGGTCTACGACCCGCGGCCGTCGCCCGACGGGACGCGGGTCGCCTACGTCAGCGGCCCTGGACTGCACGTCCTCGAGCTCCCGGGCGGGCCGACCCAACCGGGGTCGAGCCGCCCGCTCCTCGTGGAGGACGGTGTCAGCTGGGGTCGGGCCGAGTTCGTCGCCGCCGAGGAGATGCGTCGCACCCGCGGGTACTGGTGGGCGCCGGACGGGCGGTGCCTGGCCGCCACCCGCGTCGACACCGCTGCGGTCGAAGCGTGGTACATCGCCGACCCGGCCGCGCCGTGGACCCCGGCGGCCGAGCACGCCTACCCGGCGGCGGGGACGGCCAACGCCGACGTGCGGCTGGCCGTCACCGCCCTCGAGCAGGGCCGTCGCGTCGACCTCACGTGGGACCGGGAGCGGTTCCCCTACCTGACCCGCGTCGCGTGGGACGGCGACGGGCAGGATGCGGGTCGGCTCACCGTGCAGGTCCAGACGCGCGATCAGCGGACCGTGGAGGTGCTCGCCGCCGACCCCGCGACCGGGCGGACCGAGCCGCTCCGCACCCTCACCGACGCGGCGTGGGTGGAGCTGATCGAGGGGGCCCCGGCCTGGATCGGCGACGCCCTCGTCACCGTCGAGGACCTCCCGGAGCACGGTGCGGGTGGCAGCCGTGCCCTCGTGGTCGACGGGCGGCCGGTCTCGCCGTCCGGCATGCAGGTGCGGGCGATCGCGCACGCCGACGACCACGAGGTGGTGCTGACCGCCTCGCAGGACGACCCGACCGCGATCCACGCCTACCGGTGGTGCGAAGGGGAGCTCACCCGGCTCGACGACGGTGAGGATGGGGTCACCACCGTGGCGGCGGAGGGCGGGAGCTACGCGCTCGTCACCGCGAGTCTCGATCATCCCACACCCCGAGCCCGGATCCGCTGGGCCGCCACCGCGGGCGGGTCCGAGACCGAGCTGTCGGTCCGTGCGGAGCGACCGCAGGTCACGGTCGTGCCGCGGTTGCTGGAGTTGGGGGAGCGGCGGTTGCGGGGCGCCCTGCTGCTGCCGAGCGATGACGACGGCATCAGCCGCCTGCCGGTGCTGCTCGACCCCTACGGCGGACCCCACGCGCAGCGCGTGCTGCGCAGCACCGCCGCCTTCGCGACGTCGCAGTGGTTCGCCGATCAGGGCTTCGCGGTCCTGGTGGTCGACGGCCGCGGATCACCGGGGCGAGGACCGGCGTGGGAACGGGCGGTTGCCGGCGACCTCGCGTCGGTGCCGCTGCAGGACCAGCTGGACGCGCTGGCGGACGCGGCCGCGCTCGACCCGCGGCTGGACCTGGACCGCGTCGCGATCCGGGGATGGTCCTTCGGGGGCTTCCTCGCCGCCGCTGCGGCGCTCCGGGCACCCGAACGGATCCGTGCCGCGGTCGCCGGCGCGCCGGTGACCGATTGGCGGCTGTACGACACCCACTACACCGAGCGGTACCTCGGCACGCCGGAGGAGGAGCCGGCTGCCTACGCGGTGTCGAGCCTGGTCGACGCCGACGCCCGCCTCGGGCCGGCCGAGCCGTGGTCGCCGGACCGCGCTCCGTCGCTGCTGCTGATCCACGGACTGGCCGACGACAACGTCGTCGCGGCCCACTCCCTGCGACTGTCGAGCGCGCTGTTGGCCGACGGCCGCGCCCACCGGTTCCTGCCGCTGTCGGGGGTCACCCACATGACCCCCCAGGAGGTCGTCACCGAGCAGCTGCTGCACCTGCAGGTCGGCTTCCTGCGTGACTCGCTGGGCCTCGCCGGGCACTGACCGGACCACGTTCGGCAGCAGGGGGCTGCGGTCCTCAGGTCGCGGGCGTGGTGCACTGGCGGGTGAAGTTCGGCCGTTTCGGGCCCTCGGCTTCGGCCTGTCGTGCGGTCCGGGAGATCAGCTCTTGCGGCGGACGGACCGGCCCCTCGCACATCCCCCGCTGCGGGCGCTTCCGCGGAAGCGGTTCGGGGCACCGGTCCGCGAGTAGCGATCCCGTGTGCTCCGCGCTCACCGCAGCGCCCGGGAGTCCCCGCTGTGGGTGCTTCCGCGGAAACACCGAGGTGCACCCAGCCGCCCACAGTCGCCGCGGAACCGGCCGGCTGCCAGTGACCTCCGTACCCGCGCGCGAATCCCCTGATGGAGGACGGGAGGTGTGCCCTGCATCCGTGGCCTGCGGGTACCGGTCGCAACCGTGGTCGGCATGGTCGCGGACGGCATGACCGTCGAGGAGATCCTGGCCGACTTCCCCTACCTGGAACCGGATGACATCTCTGAGGCGCTGCGTGACGCCGCGGAGGCGGTCCGGGAGCGTGAGCTGCCGTTGCGTCCGGTGGGATGAGGTTCCTGGTCGACGCGAGCATGTCTCCTGTGCTCGTGCAGGAGCGGCGTCGAGCCGCTGCCGCACCCGCCGGATGATCCACAGGCGGTCGCCCAAGGGGGCCTGGCCTCCCCGGTGATGCGACGAAGGAGAGGCCGTGAGAGGCGGGACCTCCGAGATCCCCACCTCAGTTGCGCGTGCTGCGGGTCTGCGGCGCGCTCGTCCACGGCTGCAGCACGCCCGGCACAGGCCTGGGACTGGCAGCGACTGCCACGCGACGGGAGCAACTCCCGCGGCGATGAGGATCGGAGGTCGTGACGTCTTCGATCTGACCGATGGATCGGGCGCCGGTCCGACGTCGAGACCGTGGACGTGTGAGGCGAGGCGGAAGGCCTGCGCACCGCCGCCCTGGAAGCGCTCGAGGTGCTCGCCGGGGAGTGGTCGCTCACCTGACCGATGCGTGGTTCCTGATGACCTTCGGCAACGGTGAGTGGACCCTCTTCCGTCAGGATCCCGACTCCACCCGCGTTTCGTCGCCGGCCGTCGGGCGTGGTCACGCGGAAGTGGGTGACCGTCGAGCCGGATCCTGTAGGGCCCGCCATGCGTCGCGCTCGACGAGCCGTGAGATGGTCAGCCCGAGGACCAGCGCCCAGAAGAACGGCCCGAGGCCGAACAGTGACAGGTCCGAGATCGCGATGCCGAAGGCGAACACGGGCCCGAGCAGCAGTGGACCGGCGACGACCTGCTGCAGGGCACTGATGAACACCCCGACGACGGCCATGCCGATCAGGGCCACCAACAGCGGCCGTGCGATGAACGCCTCCAGCTCCGCGGCGTAGCCAGCCAGGACGGCGACCACCATGGCGACCGCCCCGCTGAGGGCGGCCGCCCGGTGCCGGGTCGACCACGCGCCGGCGTCGGCACCGGCGGTCAGGGCGGTCGCCGGCAGGGACAGCGACACTCCCATCGGCCCGAACGTCGAGGCCAACACCGTGCCAGCCCCGCTGATGATGCTGATGGGCCGTTCGGGTGGGTCGAAGCCCTGGTTGCGCAGGAACACGACGGACGGGGCGTTGGCCTGCAGGGCGATCAGCACCGTGATGACGGGCGTGGCCGTCAGCACGGCGGCCACCGACAGCGTCGGCACGATCAGCTCTGGGACCGGCAGCGTGAGCCGTGCCGGTGGCTGCTCGAGACCGCCGGTCAGCCAGGCCGCGAGCAGCCCGACGACCAGGGCGGGCAGGACCGCGGGCACCCGCGGCTCGAGCAGCCGGCGGCCGACGAGGTAGGCGACCAGCGCGGCCCCGACCATCGTCAGGTGGCCTCCGAGGGCGTCGAACAGGCCCACGAAGAAGTCGAGGACGGCGCCCGCCAGCACCCCGAACACGATCGGCGACGGCAGCCAGACGGCCACCCGGTCGGTGAGGCGCAGCAGCCCGAGCACGAGCACGGCCGCGCCGGCGAGCATCGATGCGCCGATCAGCTCGGACCAGCTCAGCTGGCCACCCAGGGACGCCACGAAGATGAGCACGAACACGTTGCCGGTGACCAGCAATGGCTGCCGGTACCGCCAGACGAGGACGAGGGTGAGCACCCCCGACGAGCCGTAGAGCGCCACGATCCAGCCGGTGAGCTGGCCGGTGGTCAGCCCGAGGTCGGCCGCCACCGCCAGCGGGATGCTGAGCACGACCACGAAGATGATGGCCAGCGCCAGGGTCACACTGACGGACGGCAGCCATGCTCGCCATCCGTCGGGCTCGGAAGTCATGGGATGGGCTCGTCGTCGGGGCCCCGAAGTCGACGCATCCTGGGTGCACCACCCGGGGGGTGTCAAGGAACCGGAGGGACGGTCGTGGGCCCGCCGCGTCGGCATCCTGCCCCGGGTCCGTTCGCGTGCGTGGAGTTGGTTCCGTTCCGCGGCCACCACGATGCAGCGGTCGGTGGCCCGCGAGGGCCGCAGTCTCTCGCGGTGTAGGCGAACGCGTCACATCGACTCCCACCGTTCCATCGAAGCAGCATGACCCCGCACAACCGCCGTCAACCACGGTCTGGGCCGATCACTTCGCATCGGTCTCGCGTCGGTGTCGGTCGCTGCTCTGCCGTTGCGTGCGGTAGCCAGCCGCCAGCGTTCCGGGGGCGCTCATCGTCGCGGGAGCGAACAGCCCGGCCGGTCTCCAGGTCCCTTCCCTTGACACCCGACCTCTGCTTTCCTCGTTGGTCCGGGTCGGAGGGCGACGAGGCGCCCGCTGGATCATGGCGACGCAGACCGTGGGACGAACGATCTCGGCTGACGGGACGGAGATCGGCTACGTGTCGTCCGGCACGGGTCCGCCGGTTCTGCTGGTGCACGGCGCGCTGTCTGACCACACGCGATCCGACGCCTTGCGGTCGCACCTCCAACCGCACGTCACGGTCCATGCGATGGACCGCCGTGGGCGAGGCTTCAGCGGCGACGGCCCGGACTACGCCATCGAGCGCGAGTATGAGGACGTCGCTGCAGTGGCGGACGCCATCGCGGCAACCGCTGGAACGAAGGTCTGCGTGTACGGGCACTCGTCCGGCGGGATCTACGCCTACGGCGCAGGATCGTTGACGCCGAACATCGCCAGGCTGGTGCTGTACGACGGCTGGCCACCGACGACCGCCTTGAGTTCATCGAGCAACTCGAGGCGCTGCTGGAGAAGGGTGAGCCCGAGCGGGTCGTGGAGACGGTCGCACGTGACCTCGCGGGCCTCAGCGACGACGAGCTCGACGCCTACCGTGCCGACGCTTCGTGACCGGCCCGTGTGGCTGCTGCACATACCTTCCTCGGGAAGAGCGAGCCGCAGCACGGGCCGTCCTCGACCACCAGGGCCACGGCGCAGACATCGTTGCGCCGCAGATGTTCGCCGAACGACTGCTCGCGTTCTTCACCGCGGCTTCGTAACCGCCGTCACTGCAGCTCGGGCACCCTCTTCGCACGCTCGGCCTGCCCCAGGGGGGGCTGACGGTGCCGGCGCGGCTGTGTAGGGTTGACCAGCAGCGAGGGCGGGGCTGGGATGAACCTCGATGAGTTCAAGGCCGTCCAGCGTCAGGTCTGGGCGGAGAGCGACTACCCGCCCGTGGGGCGGCTCCTCGAACCGGGAGCACGCCAGCTCGTCGACGCGGTCGGGGTCACCGACGGGCAGCGGATGCTGGACGTCGCGACGGGGTCGGGCAGTGTGGCGGCGCTGGCCGGCCAGGCCGGCGCCCCGGTCGTCGACATCGACATCATCGATGCCTGGTTCGACGAGGCCCGTGCTCGCGCGTCGATGACCGGCGTCGACCTCGACCTGCGCCTGGGAGACGCGGAGGACCTGCCGGTCGATGACGAGAGCTTCGACGTGGTGCTATCGAGCTTCGGGGCGATCTTCGCCCCCCGGCATGACGCGGTCGCCAGCGAGCTGGTGCGGGTGTGTCGGCCGGGCGGGGTCATCGCCCTGACGGCATGGCCCCCGGCGGTGCGAACGACACCGTGGTCTCCACGCTTCTGACGCGGTTGCCCACACCGCCTGGGTTCGCGACCCCGTTCGTCCGGTGGGGAGATCCCCACCATGTCCGACACCTCAGGCGGGTTGTTGCTCATACGCGCGGCATGAACGCCGCACCGGATCGCCGCGGATCCGGTGACGCGATCACGTGTGACCGGATCAGACCATCCCGCCGCCCCGGGTCCCGACGAGCAGGAGGAGTGCACATGCGCAGCCAACGCACCCATGAGGTGATCACCACCGACGGCGTCACCATCGGTGGCACCGTGCACGGCGATGGGCCGCCGCTGGTCTTCCTGCAAGGGATCATGGGCGATGGCGACCTCGACTGGCAGGCGCCGGTGGACCAGCTGACCGACCGGTTCACCTGCCACCTGCCGAGCTGGCGGGGCCGTGGCCTCAGCAGCGATCACCAAGACGTCAGCTTCGGTCGGCTGGTCGACGACGTCCTCGACTACGTCGACAGCATGCCGGGGCCGGTCGGCCTGGTGGGGTGGTCCGCGGGTGGCAACCTGGCGCTCGTCGCCGCGGGAGCGCAGCCCGAGGCGGTGCACGCGGTGGCCCTCGTCGGCCCCAGCATGCCGTGGTTGATGGATGAGCACGACCGGGCGGCGCTCGGTGCCGCCGCCGCTCGCATGGGCGAACTGGCTGCCCGCGGCCGCTTGACGGAGGCCATCCGTGCGTTCGCCGGTTTCCCGTTCACCGACGGGGACCTCGCCGTGGCGGAGGACGTCGGCTACCTCGACGCGGTGGGGCGCTACGTCCCCCACCTGCTCAACGTCCAACAGCAGGCGATGGCGTACGACGGTCCGACCCCTGAGGAGCCGGCTGTGCTCGGCGCGATCTCTGCGCCGGTGCTGGTGCTGTACGGGTCGGACGCCAAGCCTCACGACCTCGCCGCCGCCCAACACGTGGCCGACCACGTCCCCGACGCGCACACACGAGCGTTGCCCGGCGCCGGGCACGCCGCCCCGCTGACGCAACCCGAGGCGCTGGCCGAGGCACTTGCCGGGTTCGTCCTGTCAACACCACGCTCGGTCTGACCCGTGAGCCACCTCGCGATCAGACGCGCCAGGTCCTCGTGTTGCGCCGTTGGGAGCCCATGCCGCCGGACCGCCGCCAGACGGCACGGGGCGTGCTGACCGGCTGCCGGAGCCGGACCCGGGCGGGTGTGCTCAGGGTTCGTCGTCCGAGGACGGGCGCCGGCCGATCACGTACACGATCGCGGCCACCGTGGCGATCACGAGTGGCAGCCGTAGCGGGGCCGGGGCGATCGCTGCCAGCACCAGACCGACCAGCAGGATCACGAGGGGTCGGGACATGGCGCCGAGCCGCTGGCTCGCCATCCGCGGCTCGTCGGGCGTGCGCCGCTGCGGTCCCGTCTGACGCGCACGGCTCCGCTGCCGCTGTGGCTGCGGACCGCGCGCGGCCTGGGCGATCGCGTCCATGTTCGCCACGAGGGTGCGGTGGGCCTCGTCGGCCTCGGCGTCCTCGACCGTGACCGACACGCCCTCCCGGGTGCGCTTGGCCTTCGGCGACAGGCCGGCCTTCTGGAGGGCCTCGAGCAGCACGCGTGCCTGCTCCGGCGGCCAGGTGCCCAGATCTTCCGCCACGGTTCCTCCGGCTCACGCTCCCACCGACCGCCGACCGGCGCCTCCGACGCCGGTGCGGGCCCGCACGGTACGCGGTCGCCGCCCCGTCCGGGCGGCTCGACGGGTGGTCCGTCGCTCCATAGGCTAGCGGTAGGAGCCGACGGGACCGTCGCCGCCCGGCGGCGGACCGCGCGTCCCCGCGCGAAGAGGAGCCACCGTGCCAGGCATGCCTGACGCACCCCGGATGTACCGGGCCCTGCGACGCATCGTGCCGCCGGTCGCCAACCGCTACCTCCACGTCCAGGTGGAGGGGCTCGAGAACATCCCCGACACCGACCCCGCCATCCTGGCGTGTAACCACCTGTCGTTCATCGACTCCATCGTGTTGCCGATGAACGTGCCCCGCCCGGTGTACTTCCTGGGTAAGTCCGACTACTGGGACTCGTGGCGTACCCGGTGGTTCTTCCAGGGCACGGGGGTGATCCCCGTCCAGCGGGGCGGTGGTGGCTCGGCCGACGCCAGCCTGCGGACCGGGGTCGAGATCCTGCAGAGCGGCGACCTGCTGGGGATCTACCCGGAGGGCACCCGCAGCCCCGATGGCCGGCTGTACCGCGGCAAGACCGGTCCGGTGCGCATGGCCCTCGAGGCGGACGTCCCGATCGTGCCCTGCGCGGTGCTCGGCAGCGACCGGGCGCTGCCCACCGGCAGCTACCGACCCCGCCGTCATCCGGTGACGGTCCGCTACGGGCGGCCGCTCGACCTGTCGCGGTTCCGCGACCGTCGGACCGACCCCTTCGTCCTGCGCTCCGCCACCGACGAGCTGATGTACGAGATCATGCTGCTGTCCGAGCAGGAGTACGTCGACGAGTACGCGGCCCGGGTGAAGTCGGGAGAGGTGGACCTGCGCGCGGCACTGGAGCCGCCCACCGCACCGGCCCCGTCGGAGGAGGACGTCGGCGACGCCGATCAGGAGGACGAGGGCCGCCGCGCCGCCTCGTGACCCCGGTCAGAGCCGTCACTCCTCGCCATCGGGTCCGAGTTCATCATCGGGTTCGAGCTCGAGGGCGGCCGAGTTGATGCAGTACCGCAGCCCGGTGGGCTGGTCCGGTGCGTCGTCGAACACGTGGCCGAGGTGGCCGCCGCAACTGCGGCAAACCACCTCGATGCGGCGCATCCCGAGGGTCCGGTCCTCGCGGTGCTCGACCACGGCGTCGTCGGTCGGGGCGTAGAAGCTCGGCCACCCGCAGTGGGCGTCGAACTTCGTCTCCGAGCCGAACAGCGCCGTGCCGCACCCGGCACACCGGTACACCCCGTCGGTGGTGGTGTCCCAGTAGGCGCCGGTGAAGGGTCGCTCGGTGCCTTGCTGCCGGAGCACGTGGTAGCGCTCCGGGGACAGCCGGTCCCGCCACTGCTCGTCGGTCAGTCGCAGCTCCGCCACGGTCGCCTCCCTCCATCGCTCGGGCCCTCGCCCGCTGGTGCCTCGCGGCGGGGTGCCGCTGCTCGGGGTACCCCGCACGATCCGACGTCGAGGGTAGGGCAGGGCCGAGAGGCACGGCCTGGCGTGCGGGCCCGGTTCACCGCACGGTTGCGAGCTCGGCGGCCGCGTCCGGTGCCAGGGCGAGGTCGTGGCCGAGCAACAGCACCCGTCCCAGCTGCGCCACCAGGTCGTGCTCCTGGGCGAGCGTGATCAGCGCGTGGCGCTCGGCCACCGCGCCCTCGAGCAGCGTGGCGGCAGGGCCGCCCGGCACCTGGTCGGCCGCGACCGGCGGCAGGAAGGTCAGCTCGTCGCCGTCGCCCTCGAACGGGTGGATCGCGCCGCGCAGCGGGCGGGCGGGATCGTGCCCGTCGGCGACGGTGATCACCAGGGCGCGCTGACGCAGGTCGCCCGCATCGCACACCGGCACGATCGGGTCGTCGAGGGACCACACCCGGCCGGTGGCCGCGAACGCGAGGCGGTCCGCGCCGAGCGGCACCAGGAGCGCGAGGACCTCCAGCAGCGCCTGGTCGACCTCACCCGGGCCGAAGGGACGCAGCCCCACGATCGCGAGGGCACGGTCGCGGGCGAAGGCGAGCAGGGTCGGGATCGGCTCCGCCGCGGCGCGCAGGTCGTCGACCAGGATGCCGATCAGCGTGGCTTCGGCCTCCTCCCACCGCAGCGCGGCCGGATCGACCGGGAAGGGACGGACCTGGGGGGTCGGGTCGTCGGGGGTACGGGATCGGGACATGGCGCTGGCTCCTCGTCGGGCCCGGGTGGCCCGTCGAGGACACGATGCCGCGCGGACGCGCCCCGGCCGTGACGGATCCTTCGCACCCTGTGGATGACGGGCCGGGGCCCTGGTCCGAGGTACGGGCGCAGCCGGTGGCCCGAGGACCGGTCGCGACCTCGATCAGCCCTCGATCACGTGGGCCCACCCGCGTGCCCGGTCCACCGCGGCGTGCCAGCCCTCCATCAATCGGCGCTGCTCGTGTCGTTCCATCCGGGGGGTGAACTCCCGGTCCAGCTCCCAGATGCTGGCGAGCTCGTCGGTCGACGACCACACGCCGGCCCCGAGCCCGGCGAGGTAGGCGGCGCCGAGCACCGTCGTCTCCGCGTTGCGGGGGCGCAGCACCGGAGCGCCCAGCAGGTCGGCCTGGAACTGGCAGAGCAGGTCGTTGGCGGCGGCACCGCCGTCGACCCGGAGCTCCTGGAGATCCTGCTTCGCCTCGCGCTCCATCAGCTGGGCGACCTCGGTGACCTGGTAGGCCATCGCCTCCAGCGCACCGCGGGCGAGGTGGCGGCGGTCGGTGCCACGGGTCATCCCCACGATCGCCGCGCGGGCGTACTGGTCCCAGTGGGGTGCACCGAGGCCCGTGAACGCCGGAACGAGGTACACGCCCTCGTTGCCGTCGGGCAGCTGGGCGGCGAGCTCCTCGGTCTCTGCCGCGGAGGAGATCACCCCCAGCTGGTCCCGGAGCCACTGCACCGTCGCGCCGGTGATGAAGATCGCCCCCTCCAGCGCGTAGGTCGGTTCGCCCTCCAGCTGCCAGGCGACCGACGTGAGCAGCCCCTGGTGGGAGTCCACCGCCTCGCCGCCGGTGTTGAGCAGGAGGAACGACCCGGTGCCGTAGGTGTTCTTGGAGGTGCCGGCCGCCCAGGCGCCCTGGCCGAACAGCGCGGCCTGCTGGTCGCCGGCGATGCCCGTGATCGGTGCGGCGATGCCGAGGAACGCCTCCGGGTCGGTGGTCCCGAAGCTGCCGGCGGTGTCCCGTACCTCCGGCAGCACCGCCCCGGGCACCCGCAGCAGGTCGAGCATCTCGTCGCTCCAGCCACCCTGACGGACGTCGTAGAGCATCGTGCGGGAGGCGTTGGAGGGCTCGGTGACGTGCTCGCGACCGCCGGTGAGCTTCGCCACCAGCCACGTGTCGATCGTGCCGAAGGCCAGTTCGCCGGCCTCGGCGCGGGCACGGGCGCCCTCGACCTCGTCGAGCAGCCAGGCCGCCTTCGTCCCCGAGAAGTAGGCATCGACCACCAACCCGGTGATCCGGCGGATCCGCGGGGCGTGCCCGTCGGACTTGAGCCGGTCGCAGCGTCCCGAGGTGCGGCGGTCCTGCCAGACGATCGCGTGGTGGATCGGTGCGAGATCCGCGCGGTCCCAGAGCACCGTGGTCTCGCGCTGGTTGGTGATACCCACGCAGGAGATCTCGTCGGCGGCTGTCCCGCTGGCGTCGAGGGCCTCCCGCACCGCGGACAGGGTCGCGTCCCAGATCCCGTCCGCGTCGTGCTCCACCCAGCCGGGTTGCGGGAAGTGCTGGGTGAACTCGCGGTAGCCGGACCCGAGGATCGCCGCGTCCGCGCCGATCACGAACCCCCGCACCCCCGTCGTGCCCTCATCGATCGCCAGGATCCGCGCGCTCATCCTCGCCCTTCCTTCGTCGGGCCGTTCGGAACCCACCCTACTTGAGCGCCACCTCGCGCCGACTGCGGACAGCCGGGAGGTCGTCACGGCCCGTAGGCTCCGAGCCGCCGACGCCGCCGACCGACGGCCGCGCGGCGGGGAGGGATGCGACGTGACGATCGATCTGCGCAGCGACACGGTGACGCGCCCCACCGCGGCGATGCGCGCGGCGATGGCCGACGCGGAGGTCGGGGACGACGTCTACGGCGAGGATCCGACGGTCCGGGCGCTCGAGCAGGAGGTTGCGGACCGGTTCGGCCGGGACGCCGCGATGCTCACCCCGTCGGGGATCATGGCCACCCAGACGCTGCTGGCGACGCTGTGTCCCCGCGGTGCCGAGGTGGTGTGCGAGTCCGACGCGCACGTCGTCGCCTACGAGGCGGGGGCCGGCGCGGTCGTCGCCGGGGTGCAGTTCCGCACCGTCGACGGTGACGCGGGCCGGCTCGACGTCGACCGGGTCCGTGACGCCCTGCGGCCGACCAGCTTCCCCTACACCAGCCTCGGCGCGCTCTCGGTGGAGGAGACCACCAACCGGGGTGGGGGAGCGGTCCACGGGATCGAGGTGCTGCGGCACCTGCGCGCCGTCGCCGACGAGCGCGGTGTCCCCCTGCACGGTGACGGCGCCCGGCTGTTCAACGCGATCGTCGCCGGTGGCGGGACCGAGCACGCGTACGGCGAGGTGTTCACCGCCTTCAGCTTCTGCCTGTCGAAGGGTCTCGGCGCCCCCGTCGGGTCGATCGTCGTGGGGGACGCCGAGGTGGTGGCGGAGGCACGGACGTGGCGACGGCGCCTCGGCGGTGGGATGCGGCAGGCGGGGATCCTCGCGGCCGCCGGCCGGCACGCCCTGGCCTACCACGTCGAGCGGCTCGCCGACGATCACGACCACGCGCGCCACCTCGCCGTCCGCGTGGCCGAGGCGGTGCCCGGCAGCGTCGATCCCGCCGCGGTGGCCACGAACATGGTGTACGTCGACACCGGCGCCCACCCCGCCGAGGCGGTGGTGGCGGCGGCTGGTCGCGAGGGGATCCTCGTCGGGGCGATGGGGCCGCACCTGCTCCGGCTGGTGACCCACCTCGACGTCGATCGCGCGGGGGTCGAGCGGGCCGCCGAGGTGCTGATCGCGGCGCTCACCACGCCGCGGAGCGCCTGACCGACCGCCGACCTGGTCGTCCCGTCCGGCGGTTCACCCGGCAGCGACGCGGTCCGCCGTCGGATCAGGCGCTGGCCGAGCGACCCCAGGCGCCGACCCGCCGGTCCTGCTCGCGGGTGACCACCTCGCGGTCGCAGACACGAGCGAACCGCAGCATCGTCTCGCGCAGGTGGATCATGTCGTCCTGGACGAGCGCCTGGGGTCCGTCGCACAGCGCCAGCTCCGGGCGCGGGTGCACGTCCACGATCAGCCCGTCCGCCCCCACGGCGATCGCCGACCGGATCAGCGGCATGACCAGCTCACGCTTCCCGCCCGAGTGGGAGGGGTCGACGATCACCGGCAGGTGCGTCAGCGACTGCGCGACCGGCACGGCGGACACGTCCAGGGTGAACCGCGTGGACGGCTCGTAGGTGCGGATCCCCCGCTCGCACAGCACCACCTGCAGGTTGCCGGTGTGGGCGATGTACTCGGCCGCCATGATCCACTCGTCCACGGTGGCGTTGAGCCCGCGCTTCAGCAGCACGGGCTTGCCCGACATGCCCACCTCCTTGAGCAGCTGGAAGTTCTGCATGTTGCGGGCGCCGACCTGGAGCATGTCAGCTTTCGCGGCGACCGTGTCCACGTCCGCGGTGGTCACCACCTCGGTGACGAACGGCAGGCCGATGTCGCGCGCGACGCCGTGGAGGATGTCCAGGCCGGCCTCCCCGAGCCCCTGGAAGGAGTACGGCGAGGTGCGGGGCTTGTAGGCCCCACCACGCAGGATCGTCGCGCCGGCCTCCCGGGCCATCCGGCAGGCGGCCGCGGTCTGCTCCTCGGTCTCGACGGCGCAGGGTCCGGCGATCAGGGTGAGGCTGTCCCGTCCGATCGGGACGTCACCGACGGTCACCGTCGAAGGACGTGGGTGGGTCTCGGTGCTGACCAGCTTGTAGGGCTTGCTGACCCGGATCACGTCCTCCACGCCCGGGAAGGCGTGCAGCGGGAGCTCGGAGAAGTGCGTGAGGTCCCCGACCAGGCCGATGATCGTCTGGTTCTTGCCCCGGGAGACGAACGCGTCGCCACCCACGTCCGCGATCGCCTTGACGACCTTGTCGATGTCGGCGCTGGAGGCCGATCCGCGCATGACCACGACCATGGTGGTGTCCTCTCTCATCGCGGCCCGCCTCCCGGTTCCGGCCCCGGAACCACGTCAGCCCCGGGACCTCTCCCGGGGCTGCGAGCGTCGTTCGGTGGTGTCAGCAGGGTGCGACGCGCGCGGCCTCCGGGCTGGTGCCATACCAGCCGGCGAAGAAGAAGGCGAAGGTGTGCGCGTGCATGATGCGCGGACCGTACCACCTCGCTGACCCGCGGTGCACCTCGAGGTGGGTCGGGTGCGTCGCGCTCTCGGGCAAGCCGCAGCCTCGACGCAGAGGGCACGCGGGGCCGCCACGGGAGTAGGCTGCACCTCCCTGGGCGGGGTCCACGGGTGCATGGCGAGGGTGCGCTCGGTCGTCCGGGACGTGGACGAGGAGCCGGCACGCGCGTGAACGACGACACGATCGAGCTGTCGGCCAGCGCCGGAGACACGGGGGCGGTGCCTCCGCCCGAACGGGCCCGCGCATGCCCCTCCTGTGGTGCGTTCAACGTCACCCACCGGGAGATGTGCCGTCGCTGCGGGGTCGACCTCGAGACCGGCCACCGGTTGCCGTGGCCGGAACCCGATCCGGACCCGGCCGCGGCGGCCGCGGCGCTGATCGATCGACCCCATCCGCGCCGCTGGCTGCTGGCCGTCGTGGCGGTGCTGGTCGGGGCGGGGCTCCTGCTGCTGGGGCTGTACCTGGCCGAGGTCGGCCCCTTCGCCGATGGTCCCTCGGTGCCGGACGCCGAGTTCGCCGCCGCCCGGTACGCCGACGAGCCGAGCTCGCTGCTGCTCACCGACGTGGCGACGATGACGACCCGGCCACCCGACGGGGACCGGACCTTCATCGCTGCGCACATGGTCGACGACACCCCCGAGACGGCCTGGCGCTCCGACGGGTTGCAGGACGGTGTCGACCCCGACGTGCCGCTGGAGATCGTCGACCTGATCCTCGCCGAGCCGGCCTGGGTGGACCACCTGCTGATCCGCAACGGCGACCAGTTCGACCTCGAGGCGTACGAGCGGGAGGGCCGGGCCCGGCAGGTCCGCGCCACCTTCGACGGGGGCCGGAGCTACCTGTTGCACCTGCTGGACGAGGGCCGCGGCCAGCAGATCGTCGAGCTCCCGGAGCCTGCGCTGACCACGATGGTCCGGCTCGAGGTGTTGGACGTGTTCCCGGGCAGCGACAGCGACGGGATCGGGATCTCCGACCTGGAGCTCAGGGGGTGGCCGGCACTCGAGGGGGACGTCGTGCTCGCCCGGGAGCGGGCCGACGCCCTGCCCGCCGACGCACCGCGGCCGGTGATGCCGTGAGTGGCCGCCGGCGACCCGGCGCGGGTCAGCCCTCGTAGGCGATGAGCCGGATCGTCGAGCCGGGGAGCCGTTCCACGCCCGGGCCCGGCTGCTGTTCGATCACCCGGCCCGGGCGCAGGATCGCCCCGATGCCCCCGCGCCGCTCGACCTCCACCTCGAAGCCGAGCTCGGTGAGCAGCGCCACCGCGTCGTCCACGTACTCGTCGCGCACCGACGGCACCTCGATCGGGGCGGGACCGTCGGAGACGACCACCTCGACCGTGTCGCCGCGGTAGCGGATCGCGCCCGGGTCGGGATCCTGCGCGACCACGTGGTCCGCAGCCACGGTGTCGTCGTACCGCCGCTCGACGACGTCCAGCAACAGGCCGAGCGCGCGGACCGTCGCGCTCGCGTGTCCGAGGGGCTCGTCCACCAGCGTGGGCACCTCGATCGGTGCCGGACCGAGGCTGACGATCAGCTGGACGGTGCTGCGCTCGTCCACCAGGGCGCCCGCGGGCGGGTCCGTGGTGATCACCTGGCCTTCGGGGATCCGCTCGTCGTGGCGGGTCGTCGTGGCGACGTCGAAGCCGAGGTCGCGCAGCTCCGCCGTGGCGTCCGCCTCCGTGTGACCGTTGACGGCCGCCACCTCGACCTGCCGGGGGCCGGAGGACACCACCAGCCGCACGTCCGCGCCGCGGCGCGCCTCGCCGGACGGCTGCTGCGCGATCACCGCCCCCTCGGGGACCTCGAGGTGGTGGCGGGTGCCCACCACCTCGGGGCGGAACCCCTCCGCTTCGAGCTCGGTGATCGCGGCGTCCTGGGCGGTGCCCTCGATGCTGGGGATCGGGATCACGGGCGCGAGCACCTGGTCCCACAGGAGGTACCCGCCGATGCCGGAGGCCAGGATCAGCGCGAGGATCACCAGCACGGTCGTCCAGCCGGGGCGGCGCCGCTGCTCGCCGACGACGTGGGTGGTCCGCTCCTCGTCGCCCTCCCCGTCGGGGGCAACGGCCGCATCGGGATCGCCCCAGAGGACCTCCTCGCCGTTCCACCCGTCGCCCACCACGCTGGTGGCGCCGGCCTCGCCTGCGGCCCGCGCGGTGGGGCCGTAGGGCACACCGGTGTCCAGTTCCATCGGCGGGACCACCTCGGGCACCGCGACGCTGAGCGCGCGGGCCAGGTCGTCGCCGGTGGGGTAGCGGGTGTCGCGGTCGATCGCGGTGGCCCAGCGCACGACGTCGTCGACCCCGGGTGCGACCCCGTCCACCACGGATGACGGCGGGGGGACCACCTCGCGGGTGTGCTGCATCGCGGTGGCGAAGGCGGTCTCGGCCGAGTGGGGCGGCGCGCCGGTCAGGCACTCGAACAGGATCACCCCCAGGGCGTAGACGTCCGCCCGGGGGTCCAACCGGTCGCCCTCGACCGCCTCGGGGGAGAGGTAGTGGGGCGACCCGATCAGCACGTCGGTGCCGAAGGTGGCGCTCGCGCTGGCGACCGCCCGGGCCAGCCCGAAGTCGGTGATGCGCACGATGCCGTCACGACCGAGCAGCAGGTTCTCGGGCTTGACGTCACGGTGGACCATCCCGGCGGCGTGGGCGGCCCCGAGGCCGCGTGCCACCGGGATCAGCACGCCGGCGGCCTCCTCCGGGCTGAGCCGGCCGTGCTCGCGCAGCAGCTGGCGCAGCGTCGGTCCCTCGATGAGCTGGAGCACGAGGTAGGCGCCGTCGTCGGTCTCGCCCCAGTCGTGGACCGCCACCACGTTGGGGTGGGACAGCGCCGCGGCGGCGCGGGCCTCCCGTCGGAACCGGTCGAGGAAGGCGGTGTCCGTGGCGAGGTGGGGGTGCAGCAGCTTGAGCGCGATGTGCCGGTCGAGCACCTCGTCGTGGGCGCGGTAGACGGTCGCCATCCCGCCGCGGCCGAGCTCGCCGAGCAGCACGTAGCGACCCCCGACACGGGTCGGGGCAGCCGGCGAGGAGGGGGGCTCGGACACGCCCTCGATGGTACGCCAGGGGTCCGCCGGGTTCGGACAGGCGACGCCGGGTGGACCGTCGC
>SKNO01000052.1 GCA_007120465.1 Nitriliruptoraceae bacterium | reverse complement strand
TTGTTGTCGAGCGCGTCGAAGTGCGCCAGTTGCTTGTCGCGCTCGGACTGTACGAGCTCGAGCAGGAGGTCCAAGGACGGCAAGCGATCGACCATGAGGGCAAGCTACGTGCTGCCACTTCATGGTTGTCGATGGATGAACGACGTGCTGTGGAATCCCGCCAGCCCACGCGGTGTCCGACTGCTTCCCGTGATGCACCTATGCGTCGGTTCACCCAGTCGCCTCGCCGCCAGTCACGGCTTCCGAACGGGGGCGGCGAAGCAGCACACGGTGGTTCAGTCCGTCTGACACTGATGGGGATGCCGGGTCGCGTCCCTGCGCCGGAGCGCCGCTGGCGTCTACTGCTCGACGTGGCTCTTGCGTTGTGGCTGCTCGGGATCGCCTGCGTCACCCTGCTGCCAACGGTCGGCGGTGGGACCGGGCTCGAGCAGGGATCGCAGCTACGTCCCTTCGCGAGCATCGTCGCCCAGCTGACCTCGGCGCTCGATGCCTCCGTCGCGTTCCGCATCGCCGGGCTGAACATCGTGCAGTTCATCCCCTTGGGGTTCTGTCCTGGCCCCGTCCTCTCGGGTAGCTCCCGACCGGCGCCCTTGTCGCGGCCATATCGCTGACGATCGAGACGGCGCAAGCGGTGTTGCCGCTCGGACGGAGCGCCAACATCGACGATGCGCAGCTGAACACGCTGGGCGGAGTCCTGGGCGCGGCTACCGGCAGCCTGCTGCTCCGGCGGCGAAGACCGTCCCAGTCCGCTGAGGCCGACCAACGACCAGACGCGTGAGCACGCACGGTGATGGGCGCGCGAGACGGTCAACGTCGTACATCGGGTCGGGGCGGCAGGCAGGGTCCACGGGTGGTGCCCGCACACCTTCCTGGTCGCAACGGCGTCCTTGGCTTCCCATGCCAGAGGGACGGACGAGCCGCGCGGAAGCCGACCGAAACCGGGCGGGCGGTTCGTGCCGCGCCGGCCCCTCAAGCTCGGACGCGATGCACCGAGCACGCTTGCTGCCCGCCGGATCAGCGAGGACGAGATCCGCGGGGTGCTCGTGGATCACGTCATCATCGACGTCGTTGAGGACCGGAGACCGGTACGTCCCCCTCGGCCAGGGCCGGGGCTGCGCTCTGACCGCGGTCATCGTCGATGACCAGCTCGATCATGCCACGGTGCGCCTCTCGGCGTACGAGCCCGACGCTGAGCACGGCTGGACACCCGAGCGGATCGACGACCGCACCTGCGAGGCGTCGGGCCCGAAGAGGCGCCGCGATGACCCGCCACAGGCACGACGACGGTGAGCTGGTCCAACGCCGCCTGGACCGCCCGGCGCGGCGCACGTCGCGGAGCCGCGACCGGGAACTCGCTGCTCGTGATGGGCAGCGGGATCCGGTGAGGGGGAGGCGCACTCGCCATGTGGGCCGCCCGCCCGAACGGCCGGCGACCAGCCGATCAGCAGCGGCAACTCACGGGGCCAGCCGCGTGACGGTGCGCCCGTGCCACCTCGCCTCCTACGCTCGGGGCGGATCGACGAGAGGACCGACCGGATGGGCACGACCGACACGGTGGGGGACTGGCTCGGGCTGGTGCACGACCGCTACCCGCCCGGGCACGCGTACGAGTGGGACAACGTGGGTCTGCAGGTCGGCGACCCGGCGTGGCCGGTCGCACGGGTGCTGGTCAGCCTGGACGTGACGGGCGCCGTCCTCGATGAGGCCGAGGCGGTCGACGACACGCTGGTGCTGGCCCACCACCCGCTGCTGTTCCGGCCGCTGGCGCGGCTCACGCCCGACCGCGCCTCCGGGCGTCTGGCTCTCCGGGCGGCGGGGCGGGGCATCGCGGTGGCGGCTGCGCACACCAACCTCGACGTCACTCAGGACGGTGCCGGGACCTCCACGCCGGTCGCTCGGGTGCTCGGGCTGACCGATGTCCGGCCGCTGGACACCCGCCTCACCGACGGGGGTCGCGTGAAGCTCGTGACCTTCGTGCCGCTGGAGGCGGTCGACCAGGTGATCGACGGGGTGTCCGCCGCCGGTGCCGGACGGATCGGTGACTACGAGCGCTGCTCCTTCCGGGTCCGGGGCACCGGCACCTTCCGGCCGCTCGCCGGCACCGACCCCTACAGCGGCACGATCGGGGAGGACGCCGCCGAGCAGGAGGACCGCTTGGAGGTCGAGCTGCCGACGCGGCTCGCGGGCGCCGTGGTCCGGGCCCTGCTCGACGCCCACCCCTACGACGAGGTGGCCTACGACCTGGTGCCCCTGCTCGACGGCGGAGAGGTCGGCCTCGGGGTCGTGGGGGAGCTGCCGGCCCCGCAACGCCTCGAGCACGTCGCCGGCACGATCCGCACCGCGCTGCCCGCACCGCACCTGCGCTTCGCCGGGGAACCCGACCGCGAGGTGCGCCGTGTCGCGGTGGTGGGTGGGGCGGGCGACAGCCATGTCGGCGCCGCGATGGCAGCCGGGGCGGACGTGTACGTCACCGGGGACCTTCGCCACCACGTCACCCTCGACGCGCTCGAGCAGGGGCTCGCCCTGATCGACGCGGGCCACCACGCCACCGAGGTGGCGGCGATGCCGGCCTGGATCGACCGGCTCCGCGAAGCCGCCGAGCCGCGTGGGTTGACTGCGCCGGTGGTAGCGTCGACCGTGCCGACGGTGCCTTGGAGGTGAGCGTGGCGGAGCCCACGACCGAGCAGCTCGATCTGCTGCTGGCTCTGCAGGACACCGACAGTCGCATCCGTCGTCTCGAGCACCAGCGTGACGACCTCCCCGAGCAGCAGCAGCTCGACGCGGCCGAGGTGCGGGTCGCCGAGCTGGTCGGTGAGCACGACGAGGTGCACCTCGAGCTCGACCGGGCGGCTGCGCAGCAGCGGCAGCTCGAGCGCGAGATCGAGGTGCTGGTCGAACGCCGCGACGCGGAGCGCGCCCGGCTCTACGACGGGACGGTGACCAACGAGCGGGAGCTGCGCTCGGTCGAGGCTGAGATCTCCTCGGTGGAGCGGCGCATCTCCGAGCACGAGGACACCCTGCTCGAGGTGCTCGAGCAGGTCGAGGGGCTCGAGACCCGGCAGGCCGACCTCGACGCCGCACTGACCGCTGCGCGCGACCAGGTCGCGGAGCTGACGTCCGCGCGCGACGAGGCCGCCAAGGGGATCCTCGCTGAGCTCGCCGAGGCGGCGGTCGAGCGGGACCGTCAGGCGGGCGAGCTCGACCCGGAGCTGCTGGAGCGCTACCGGACCGCGGCGCAGCGGGCCGGCGGGGTCGGGGTCGGTCGGCTGGAGAACAACACCTGCTCGGCGTGCCGGATCGGGCTATCGATGGCCGACGTCGGCGAGCTCCTGGCCGGCCCGCCGCTGACGACCTGCCCGGAGTGTCGCCGGCTGTTGGTGATCCCCGAGTAGCGCGTCTGCCCTTCCGGTCGGCGCGACCGCCGCGGTCAGTAGATGTCGCCGTCGGCGGTGCCCACGCGGTCGATCCCCGCCGACTTGGCGCGCTCCTTGGCCCGGTCGGCGCTGCGCAGCACGGCCACCTCGTCGTCGCCGTCCTCGGGGTAGCGCGCGATCCCGTAGGCCGCGTGGACCTCGAAGCGGTCGCCGTCGGGCAGGGTGACCTGCTCCTCGTGGAGCCGGGCCACCACCTCGTTGACGACCGAGCGGCACCGGTCGCGGTCCGAGCCGACCAGCGCGACCGCGACCTCGTCGCTGCCGAGCCGGGAGGCGAGGACGTCGGGCCCGCTGGAGCGGCGGAGCACGTGCGCGAGGGCGCGCATCGCCTCGGTGCCGGTGGGGTGCCCGTAGCGCTCGTTGAGGGCCCGCATCCCGCGGATGTCGGCCAGGAGGATCGCGAAGGGCTGCTCCCGACGGCGCAGGTCGGCGAGCGCGTCGTAGAAGGCCCGGACGTTCAGCAGCCCCGTGACGGCGTCCTCGCTGATGGCCCGGTGCAGGGCGGAGGTCCGGCTGCGCTCGGCCTGCGCGCCGGCGGTGCCGACCAGCCCGATGCCGACCAGCACGAGGCTGCGCAGCACGAGACCCGGCACCGGCGCCAGCCGCAGGTCGCCGGCCAGGTCGATCGCGGCGTGGCCGAAGGCCGCGACCAGCGCCACCGCGATCGCGATGCGGACCCCGCCGGCCAGGCCTGCCAGGAGCGTCAGCGGCGCCGACAGCCAGGCGATCTGCGGGTCCTGCACGAGTGCGTGCACCCCGAGCGAGACGATGAGTCCCACGACCAGCAGGGTGTTGCGTCGTCCCCGGTCACCGAGCAGCTCGGTGAGCAGCACCAGCGCACCACGGGTCTGGCTTGGGAGGTCGTCCCGCATCATCTCAGCGTCCTCCGGAGGGGCCGGCGAGCTGGGAGAGGACCGCGACCACCGCCGCCGGGTCGGCGACGCGTGCCGTCGCGGCGGTCGGCCGGACGTCCTCGCTGACGAGCACAGCGAGCCCGCCGCGCTCGGTCGCCGTCACGAACGCGTCCTCGTCGGTGCGGTCGTCGCCGAGCACCAGCGGCACCAGGCGTGGGTGGCGCTCGGTGAGCCACCGCAGCGCCCGGCCCTTGTCCACCCCGTCCGGACGTAGCTCGACGACGGCCTTGCCGACCAGCAGGTCGAACCCGGGTGGTTCGTCGCGATGGGTCTCGAGCAGTGCGCGGACCCGCGGGAGCCGCTCGGCCTCCTCGTCCTCGGGCACCAGGCGGTGGTGCACCGCGAGCGAGGCGGCCTTGCGCTCGACCAGCCAGCCGGTGCCGTCGTCCACCGCGGCCCGCACCTCGGCCTCCACGGCGTCCAGGGTCGCGGCCACCTCGTCGATGTCGACCAGCCGGTGGACCTGCCCGTCCGGTTCACGGATCTGTGCACCGTGGCCGCCGACGAGGTGCACCGCCAGCGCCGGGAACCGGGCTTCGAGCTCCGTGAGCGGACGCCCGGACACGATCGCGACGGCGGTGCGGGCCGCCAGCGCACGCAGCGCCTCCACCGCGCCGGGCAGCGGCCGTGCGTGCTCGGGGCGGTCCTCGATCGGCGCCAGGGTCCCGTCGAGATCGGCGACGACGAGGTAGCGCTCCGCCGGACCGAGGGAGGCGACCAGGTCGGTCGGGTCCGTCAGGGGGAGGGTCACGGCCGCTCGGCCCCCCGCCGGATCGCGTCCAGCTCGTCGCTCACCCAGCGGTAGACGTCGGCCTCCCGGACCACCTCGGCGAGCCGCCGGATGCGGGCGCGGCGGTCGTCCTCGTCGAGGGTCAGGGTCGACTCCATCAGGTAGCTGAGGCCCTCCACGTCGAAGGGGTTGCAGCGCACGGCGTCGTCGCCGAACTCCACCGAGGTGCCGCAGAACTCGCTGAGCAGCAGCACGCCCGCCTCGTCGGCGGCGGCCTGCACCGTCACGAACTCCTTCGCCACGAGGTTCATGCCGTCCTTGAGCGGGGTCACGCACATCACGTCGGCGAGGCGGTAGTAGGCCGCGAGCTTCTCGCGGCTGATCGCCCGGTACAGGTAGTGGACGGGGACGTCGTGGCCCGGCTCGGTGAACCGGCCGTTGATGCGTCCCACCTCGGTCTCGACCTCGGTCCGCAACTCGCGGTACTCCTTGACGTCGTCACGGCTGGGCACCGCGACCTGCACGAAGGCGACCTCGCGGCGCAGGTCGGCGTTGCGCTCCAGCAGCAGCTCGATCGACTGCAGCCGGTGGCGGATCCCCTTGGTGTAGTCGAGGCGGTCGACCCCGAGGAACACCTTACGCCCCGCGAACTGCTCCCGCAGGGCCGCCAGCTCGCGCTCGGTGCCCTCGGAGGTGGCCAGCGCCGAGAACTCGTCGACGTCGATCGAGATCGGGTGCGCGACGGCACGGACCTGCCGGCCCGAGGGCAGGACGAGCACGTCGCCCAGGGCGGTCACGCCGTTGAAGACCCGCTGGACCGAGCGGACGAAGTTGTCGCGGAACCGTGAGGTGTGGAACCCGACGCTGTCCGCACCGAGGAGCCCCGACATCAGGTGATCGCGCCACGGCAGTCGGGCGACCAGCTCCGGAGGGGGGAAGGGGATGTGGAGGAAGAAACCGATCGGCGCGTCGGGAGCCAGCTCCCGCAGCATCTGGGGAAGCAGCAGCAGGTGGTAGTCCTGCACCCACAGGACGGGCTGGCCCGGCACCTGCTTGATGACCGCGGCGACGGCCTCGGCGAAGGCCCGGTTGGCCTCCTGATAGCTGGTCCACCAGCCGCGGTCGATGACGGGCTGCTCGATCAGGTCGTGGAACAGCGGCCACAGGGTGCGGTTCGAGAACCCGTGGTAGTACCCCTGCACCTGCGTGGGGGTGAGCTTGACCGCGTGGAGGTCGCAACCGAGCCCGTCGACCCGCCGCGGGACCTCGTCGGCATCGTCGTCCCACCCGATCCACGCGCCGCCCACCTCGGACATGACCGGACGCAGGGCGGTGACCAGCCCTCCGGCGGAGGCCTGCCATCCCGCGGGGCCACGCGACACCGGCAGGCGGTTCGCGACCACGATCAGCGGGCGGTCGTCGGACACGTGGGCTCCTCGATGGTCGGACCGGGACACCCCGAGCGTAGTGTCGTCCCGGTGGGTCGAGCCGAACCGGCGACGGGCTCGTCGGCACCGTCAAGCGTCAGGGACGTGGATCCAGGGTGTCGCGCACGTGGGCGTCGAACGCATCCTTCAGCCGTGCGGTGACCGGCCCGGGTGACGGGAAGCGCAGCTCCTCGTCGCCGACGAGGACGGCGTGCACCGGCACGACCGGGCGGGCCGCGGAGACCACGAACAGCTCGTCCGCCGCGCGCAGGTCGTCGAGGGTCGGCACCGTCGCGGCCACCTCCGTGACCTTGCGGAGCTCGGCGAGGGTGACCGAGTCCAGCAGCGGGAGCTGCTCGTGGTCGGGCGAGCCGACCGCTCCGTCGTGCACGAGGCAGATCGCCCCGGTGGGCAGCTCGTGGAGGACGCCGTCGGTGGCGATCAACGCGTCGTCGGCCTCGTGCCTGGCGGCTTCGCGGGTCGCCCACATGTTCGTCGCGTACGACAGGGTCTTGACCCCGGTGAGCACGGTGCGCCACGGGATGTCGAGCACGTACAGCGACTGCGACGCGATCGACGGCAAGGTCGCGAGCAGCCCGCGGACGTTGCCGCCACGCGTGACGATCACACGCAGCATCCCGTCACGCTCACCCCACGCGGCGAGCAGGTCGGTCACAACCTGGCGGACGACCGGCAGGCGCAGGTCGAGGGCCTGCGCCGAACGCCGCAGTCGGGCCAGGTGCGCGTCCATCGCGTGGGTGCGCCCGTCACGGACCAGCATGGCGTCGAACACCGCGTCCCCACGGAGGAACCCGTCGTCGGTCAGCGGGATCGTCGCGTCCGCGGCCGGGACCACCCGGCCGTCCACCCACGCGATCGACCGGACGCTGCCAGGGGAGGGACGTGCGGTGCCGGCGGGGTGGCGGTGGGTCGTGGATCGCGACATCGTCCGGTCCTGCCAGGCCGCGCCGACCGGCGCGGGCGTCGTGGTCACCGTCGTGGTCACCGTGGTGGTCATCCTCGTCACCGGCGGGTCGTGCCGATGTCGCGGCGTCGGGTGCCGTCGGAGGGCACCGTCACGGTAGCGTTCCCGGCCGCGGTCGGTCGGGAGAGGCACGCCATGGCGAGGTTCGAGGACGATCCGTTGATCGCGGGGCTCGTCGAGCTCGGCGACCAGCTGCCCTTCAACCGCCACCTCGGCGTCGAGGTGGTGGCGCTCGAGGCGGGGCGGTGCACCACCCGCCTGCGCGCGGACGACCGGCTCGCCAACCACCTCGGTGGGGTGCACGCGATCGCGGAGCTCGCGCCCGTGGAGCTGGCCGGTGCGATGGCGGCCTCGACGCGGCTGCGGGGGCTGCTCGAGCGGGGGTACGTCCCGGTGGTCCGCGACCTGTCCGCCCGCTACGAGGCGGCGGCCACCGGCGAGCTCACCGCGACCGCCACCGTCCCCGAGGGGGTCGAGGAGGCCGTGGAGGAGGCGCTGGCCGCGGGGTACCGGCCGCGGGCGATCGCCGATGTCGAGGTGACCGACGCCCAGGGCACGCTGGTGGCCACGGCGCAGCTGACCTTCGTCTACCTCGAGGTTGCCGGCAACGACCCGTCGTGAGGGGGCGTCCGACCGGCGGTGGCGCCGCACTCGGCCCGCCCCGGAACCGCTGCGGTCGCGTACCATCGTCACGCTGGGAGGAGCCGGCCAGGCGACCGCGCCGCGCACGTCGCGGTGAGGAAAGTCCGGACTCCTCAGGGCAGGATGCTGGGTAACGCCCAGGCGTGGCGACACGCGGAAAGCGCAACAGAGAGCAGACCGCCGGCGTCGTCGAACCTCCGCGCCGCGCTGCGCCGCGGAGGGGAGACGTCGGTGAGGGTGAAACGGTGAGGTAAGAGCTCACCAGCACGGCGGGTGACCGCCGTGGCTCGGCAAGCCCCATCCGGAGCAAGGCCAAGCAGGGACGCGGGTGGCCCGCCCACGGTCGGATCGCGTGCGAGACGACCACGTCCCAGGTAGGCCGCACGAGGCGTCGGGAGACCGGCGTCCCAGAGAGATGGTCGCCACCCGCGGCCGGGCGACCAGCCGCGGGGACAGGATCCGGCTTACGCGCCGACTCCTCCCAGCACCTCCGGTCGCCTCCGGTGGTGGCCGGACGGGCGGCAGCACGGTCGACGATACGCTGCCGTATCCGGATACACTCGTGTATCTGAACGGGTGCCTCAACGAGGTGACCACCCGTCACGTGTTGCTCGTCCGCGTCCGCTGGATCCGTCGTGCCCGACCCCACTGCCTCCCGCCCGTCGCGGACCGCCCGCGCCGCTGCCGCCCGAGCGCGCCGACGCGGCCGCCGGCACCGGGTG
>SKNO01000002.1 GCA_007120465.1 Nitriliruptoraceae bacterium | reverse complement strand
TGGCCGGCCGCGCGGTCCATCAACCCCGCCCACGTGTCCCCGGCGGCGACCGCGGCGGCGTCACCGGCCCGGGCGCCGGCCGCGTCGAGCAGCGGGACGCTGCTGGGGTCGTGCATCCCGCACCTCCGGACGACGCGGCGGTGAACCTGCGACGCGCAGGCTACTGCGCCCCGGCGGCACCCCCGCGCCTCCGGGGATCGTGGGACGGATCGACGTGCTGGACGTCGATCCGTTCCACGCGACGCCACCGGCAGCCGTTGTGGGTAGGGTGCGCGCATGGGGTGCATCTTCTGCGACATCGCGACGGGCGACGCCGAGGCGTCGATCGTCACCTCCACCGACCGGGTCGTGGCGTTCATGGACCTGTTCCCGATCGGTGAGGGCCACGTGCTGGTGATCCCGCGGGCCCACGCCGCCGGCCTCGCCGACCTCGACGACGAGGACGCCGCCGAGATGATGCGCGTCGGTCGGCGCCTCGGCGCGGCACAGCTCGCCCTCGGGCTCGGTATCGGCGCGAACCTGTTCCTCGCCGACGGCGAGGTGGCCGGGCAGGAGGTGTTCCACGCCCACCTGCACGTGCTGCCTCGGAACCCGGCCGACGGGCTGCACGTGAGCTTCGACCGCGCCGGCCCGGCGACCCGCACGGACCTCGACGCGATGGCGGGGCGGCTCGCCGACCGGCTCGGCTGACCGGGGCACGCCGGGCAGCCCACCGCGAGCCGCCCGACGACGCGGTCGGCACCGATGCCGCGTGCCCGCACGCGAACGTGTGGCGACACGGCCTGAACCGAGCCGCCCGGCTACACGGTTCGCGCCGATCCCCCCGTGCGACCTCCGGGGCGGCAGCAGGCACCAGCGAGGCGCCGCTCTCCGGGGCGGAAGCGGGCGCCGCCTACTCCACCGTCACGGTCTTGGCGAGGTTGCGGGGCTGGTCGACGTCCTCGCCGCGCAGGGTCGCGACGTGGTAGGCGAACAGCTGGAGCGGGATCGCCGCGAGCACCGGCCCAGCCAACTCGTGGGGCGGTTCGGGCAGGGTCAGCACGTGATGCGCGTGCTCCTTGAGGTCGGCGGTGGACCCGTCGGTGCCGATCGCCAGCACCGAGGCCCCCCGGGCCCGGACCTCCTGGATGTTGGAGACCATCTTGCCGAACACGTGCCCGGCCGGCGCCAGCGCCACGACCAGCGAACCCGGCTCGATCAGCGCGATCGGGCCGTGCTTCATCTCGCCGGCGGGGAACGCCTCGGCGTGGAGGTAGCTGATCTCCTTGAGCTTGAGTGCCCCCTCCATCGCGATCGGCAGTCCGGCGTGGCGGCCGATGAACATCGTGTAGTCGGTGTCGCGGTAGCGCTCGGCGAGCTCGCGGATCTCCTGGTCGAGCAGCAGGGTCTGCTCGATCGCCGCCGGGATCTGCTGCAGCCGGGTGAGGATGTCCTCGGCCTCGGACGCGTACACGCGGCCGCGCACCTGGGCGAGGTACAGGCCCAGGATCAGGCACCCGACGATCTGGGTGGTGAACGCCTTGGTGGAGGCGACGGCGATCTCCGGTCCGGCGTGGGTGTAGAGCACGCCGTCGGCCTCGCGGGCCAGGGTGGAGCCGACCACGTTGGTGAGCGCGATCACCGGCGCCCGCTGGTCGCGGCCGTGGCTGGCGGCCGCGATCGTGTCGATCGTCTCGCCCGACTGGCTGATCGCGATCACCAGGGTGTGCGGGTCCACGATCGGGTCGCGGTAGCGGAACTCGCTCGCCACCTCGACGTCGACGGGGATGCCGGCCCAGTGTTCGATCGCGAGCTTGCCGAGCATCCCCGCGTGCAACGAGGTGCCACACGCCAGGATGAACACCTTGTCGATGCGGGCGAACTCGCGCTCGTCGATGCGCAGTTCGTCGAGGTGGAGCCGCGGGGTCTCACCGTCGGAGGATGCGGTCAGCCGGTCGAGCAGCGTGTCGGCGACGGCCTGGGGCTGCTCGTGGATCTCCTTGAGCATGAAGTGGTCGTAGCCCTGCTTCTCGGCCGCGTCGAGGTCCCAGTCGACGTGGAAGCGGTGCGGCTCGACCGGCGTGCCGTCCACGTCCACGACGTCGATCCCGTCGGGCCGGATCCGGGCGATCTGCCCGTCGAGCAGCGCCGCCACGTCCCGGGTGTGGTCGATCAGGGCGGCGACGTCCGAGGCGCAGTACCCGACGCCATCGGCGTGGGCAACGATCAGCGGCGCCTCCCGCTTGGCGACCACCACCGTGTCGGGGTCGTCGACCGCGACGAAGCCCAGCGCGAACGCGCCCTCGAGCTGCGCCACCACCCGCCGCACCGCGGTCAGCAGGTCCGGTCCGTCCTGGAGGCGGCCGAGCTCCCGGGCGACGAGGTGGGCCGCCACCTCGGAGTCGGTGTCGGAGGCGAACCGGACGTCGCCGAGCTCGGCCTTCAGCGCCCCGTAGTTCTCGAGGATGCCGTTGTGGATCACGGCGACGCGCCCGGACGGGTCGAGGTGCGGGTGGGCGTTGCGGTCGGTCGGCGCGCCGTGGGTGGCCCAGCGGGTGTGGCCGAGCCCGGTCGACGCCGCCAGCGGCGTGTCGTCGAGGGCCCGGGTCAGCTCCTCGAGCTTGCCGGCGCGCTTGACCACCTCGAGGTCGTGGGCGCCGACCGCGGCGACGCCGGCGGAGTCGTACCCGCGGTACTCCAGGCGCTTGAGTCCGGCGAGCACCTGCGCGATCGCGTCGTCACGACCGGTGATGGCGATGATGCCGCACATGTCAGGACCTCCTGCGGGGGCGTTGCCCGAGCCCGCTGCGGATGGCGGGTCGAGGTCCACCCGGTGAGCGACGGGGACCGGCGGCGACGCCGGTCCGTCGTGGTCGGAGGCTAGCGGTGACGGCCGCCCGGACGGGCGGGAACGCCCTGGTCGGATGGCCTGTCACGCAGGGTCGGCCAGCCCGGTGGACGGAGGTTGCTGCGGTCCGCGGTAGGCTCCCGGCCGTCACCCCCGCGCCTGTCATCACTGACCCGAGCGGCCACGCCCCTCGTCCCCGTCGACGGAGGCGTCACCGGCTCGCGAGGCGCGGGTCCGTCGCTCCCCTGTGGACCGCGCGCGCTGCCGCGTGCTGTCACCTCGGGGTGATGGGTCGTGCTCGCGTGCCCTGGTCGGGGTGCGGCGCACGTGCGGCGGTGCATGCGGTGGCACGTGTGCGGACCCGCGTAAGCGCGGACCTGACCGAGAACCCTGGAGGACCTATGCGGAGAACCGAACCCGACGTTCGCGATGCCCGAGGAGGTCGGCGGTGACCACCTTCCGGGATGCACGACCGCTGCGTGGCGGTGCGCCGATCGTGCGCACGGTGCTGTGGCCGACCCGCGCACAGCTGGCGGTGCGGGGGCCACGGCTGCTCGGCGGCCTCGCGATCGTGGCGTTCGGCGTGGCGCTGATGGTCCAGGCGGGGTTCGGGTTGGCGCCCTACGAGGTGCTCAACGAGGGGCTCGCCCGGCACGCCGGGCTCACGATCGGCCAGGCGTCCATCGCGATCGGGCTCGTGGTGCTGGCGGTCTGGCTCCCGCTCCGCCAGCGGCCGGGGATCGGGACCGTGACCAACGTCGTCGGGGTCGGCCTGATGCTCGATGCATGGCTGGTGGTCCTCCCCGAACCGGAACTGCTCGCGATCCGGGTGTCCTGGACCGCCGTCGGGGTCGTGCTGGTCGGGGTCGGGATCGGCATGTACATCGGTGCGGGGCTCGGGCCCGGACCTCGTGACGGGGTGATGACGGGACTGGCCGTCCGGGGGTTCCCCGTGTGGGCGGTCCGGCTCGTGCTGGAGACCTCGGCGCTGCTGCTCGGCTGGTCCCTCGGCGGCACCGTCGGCCTGGGCACGGTCGCGTTCGCGCTCGGGGTGCCGGTCGTGGCCGACCGGTCACTGCGCTGGCTGTCGGTGCCGGACGATCCCCGCCCGATGCGGCCTCCACCGACGACGCGCGGCTGAGGCGCCGGGTCCTCGGGACCGAGCGACGCAGCCGGCCGAGCGGCACGGACCGCCGCCGCGTGACACGAAGTGGCCGTCCCGTGCGACGGACGCGTCAGGCCGTGCCGAAGGTCTCCAGGGTCGCCCACAGGTTCTCGGCCATGCGCTCGGGCCGGACCTTGTACCAGGCGCCACCGAGGATGAGGTGGTCGACGTGGCGCTCGATCGCCGCGAGCCGATCCTGGACCTCGTCGGGGGTGCCCGCGACCGCGTAGCGCTCCACCGCCTCGTCGGGGACGGCCGCCACCAGCGCGTCGAGGTCGCGGTCGGTCCGCTTCCACACGTCGCGGAGCTCGTCGGTCAACGCCTCATCCCCGTAGGAGGCGAACACCGGCCGGTAGTTGGGGGTGGTGCCGTAGAAGGCGATCTGCTGCTTCGCCTCGCGGACCGCCACCTCGCGGTCCTCGGCGATGCACAGGATCACGCCCTGGCAGACCGTGAACCCGTCGCGGGAGCGCCCGGCCGCGGCCAGCGCCTCGTCGATCCGCGGCAGCACCGAGGCGGCGAGGTAGCGCTCCGAGGTGAAGGGGTGCCCGAGGATGCCGTCGGCGTGGGTGGCTGCCGCCCGGGTCATCAGCGGGCCGACGGCGGCCACGTAGACACGCGGCATCGCCCGGTCGCGGGCCCGCCCGAGGCCCCCGAGCCCGGGGCGCAGCACCCGGTAGAGGTCGCCCTCGAAGGTGACGTCCTCACCGCGCTCCATACGCCAGACCGTCTGCATCGCCTGCACGTACTCCGCCATCCGCTTGGCAGGCTGGCCGAACTCGGCCGAGAAGCGCTCCTCGATGATCCGTCGAACCTGGCTGCCGAGGCCGACGACGAAGCGGTCGCCGGACAGTTCGTTGAGGTCCCACGCCTGCATCGCCGTGATCGTCGGGGACCGCGGGAACGCCAGGGTGATGTTGGTGCCGACCTCGATCCGCTCGGTGGCCTGGACCAACACCGACGCCTGGATCACCGACTCCTGCGTGGTTTCCGCCACCCAGGCTGCGTCGAACCCCTTGGCCTCCACCTGCCGGCCGAGCTCGCCGAGGAAGGCGTAGGGCCCTCCGAGTGCCACTCCCCTGGTCGCCACGCGCTGCCTCCTCGTCGCTGCGACGCGACGCTAGCGCGTCGCTGGCCGCCACCCCGATCGTGTGGGTTCGGCGGCACTATCGCCGCGAAAGCCACACGATCGCGACGCGGCACCGACCCGCCACCCCGATCGTGTGGGTTCGGCGGCACTATCGCCGCGAAAGCCACACGATCGCGACGCGCGACACGCGACGCGCGGCACCCGGCTCGGTCAGACCGTGAGGTGGTCGCGGACGGCGTCGGCGATGCGGTCCGCGGTGGCCTGGGCGTCGACCTCGGTCTCGGCCTCGACCATCACCCGCACCACCGCCTCGGTCCCCGACGGGCGCAGCACGATCCGCCCGCCGTCGGCGAGCCGCTCCTCCTCGGTGCGCACCAGGTCCCACACCGCGTCGGCGGCGGGGAGCGCCGACCGGTCGACGCCCCGCACGTTGACCAGCACCTGTGGCAGGCGCGTCATCACCGACGACAGCTCCTCGAGGGTCGCGCCCGTCGACCGGACCACCGACAGCAGCCGCACCGCGGTCAGGATCCCGTCGCCCGTGGTGGCGTGGTCGAGGTCGATCAGGTGGCCCGACTGTTCGCCACCGAGGTTCAAGCCCCGCTCGCGCATCGCCTCCAGCACGTACCGGTCGCCGACGGCGGTCTCCACCACCTCGACCCCCAGGGCGGTCATCGCCCGCTTGAAGCCGAGGTTGGTCATGACCGTGGTCACGACCGTGTCGTCCTTCAGCGTCCCGTGGTGGTGCATCTGGCGGGCGAGGATCGCGAGGATCACGTCGCCGTCCACCTCGGCGCCCTGGTGGGTGGCGGCGATCACCCGATCGGCGTCACCGTCATGGCTGACACCCGCGTCGGCGCCGTACTCGAGCACCGCCTGGCGGATCACGTCGGGGTAGGTCGAGCCGCAGCCATCGTTGATGTTCGCCCCGTCGGGCTTGCAGTGGATCGCGACCACGTCCGCGCCGAGCTGGCGGTAGACCTGCGGTGCGACGTTGGATGCCGCCCCGTTGGCACCGTCGACGACGATCCGCAGGCCGGACAGATCGACGTCCACGATGGAGGCGAGGTGCTCCACGTACCGGGCCGGACCGGAGGGATCGGCCAGCCGGCGCCCGATGCGGACCCCGGTCGGCCGACGGTCGCTGTGCCCGGCGACGATCTCCTCGAGCCGCGTCTCCTCCTCGTCGCTGAGCTTGTACCCCTCGGCGCCGAAGAACTTGATCCCGTTGTCGCCGACGGGGTTGTGGGACGCGGAGATGATCGCGCCGGCAGCGGCGCTCGAGTGGGCGGTGAGGTGAGCGACCCCGGGTGTCGGCAGCACCCCGACGACGACGGAGTCCCCACCGGCGGCGGTGATGCCGGCGACCAGCGCCGACTCGAGCATCTCGCCCGACCAGCGTGGGTCACGACCCACCAGGATCGACGGGCGGGTGTCACCCCCTTCGTGCAGCACCGTCACCAGTGCCTGGCCGAGGTCCATCGCCAGCTCAGGGGTGAGGTCCACGTTGGCCTGACCCCGCACCCCGTCCGTCCCGAAGATCGATCCCACGTCGTGTCACCTGACCGTGTCTGAACGCTCCATGGTCAGCACGCCGCAGCGCCACCACCACGGGCACCTCGGACGCACCAGGCCCGAGCCTACGCCCTCGAACGGGACGGTGGTTCATCTGCACCTCGGCCGACCGGGCGGGTCGCTGCCACCGCCGTCCACCCGGCCCGCCGTCCACCCGGCCCGACGCCCTCGGGGCCGGCCGTCCGGCCCGCGCAACCCACCTCGGTCGGGCGACCCCGGCTCACCGCAGCCGGGCGATGATCTCCGCGAGGTCGATCCGACCCGCGGCCACGTCCATGACCAGGGAGAACGCGTCCTCATCGTCCAGCAAGACCTCTGCGCTGTTGAGGTCGAGGAACACCGTCACCGCCAGCCACCCGAGCCGCTTGTTCCCGTCGACGAGCGGGCGCCCCGTCGCCAGGGACTGCAGCAGCGCAGCCGCCTTCTCGACCACCGTCGGGTAGGCCTCCACACCGAGGACGCTGGCCCTCGGACGGGCGCACGCGGCCTCGAGCAGCCCGAGATCGCGGACCGGTCCCACGCCGAGACGGCGGACCAGCCCGAGGAGATCTTCGATGTCGAGGAACTCGACGTCGCTCACGCACGCCCCAGCCGGTCGAGCACATCCCCCCACCGCTGCAGCATGCGATCCGCGCGCTCAGCGACCCGTCGCGTGTGGCCCGCACGTTCGTACCGCTCCAGCACGGCACGCCGGATGATCTCCTGCCGCGACAGGCCCTCGGCTTCGGCGAGCTCGGACAGGACCCGCTCGAGCTCGTCATCGGTCCGCAACGTCATCGCCATGGGCGAGATGGCACCACTTCGGTACCGCGCAGTGGGGCGCTCGCCGCGCACACGACGGCGCCGCCCCGAGGGGCGGCGCCGCGGCAAGGACCGGCGATCAGCGCTTGCTGAACTGCGGGGCCCGACGGGCCTTCTTGAGGCCGTACTTCTTGCGCTCGACCTTGCGGGCGTCCCGCGTGAGCAGGCCGGCCTGCTTGAGCGGGGTCCGCCAGTCGGGGTCGTAGTCGGCCAGCGCCCGCGCCAGGGCGAGGCGCAGCGCGCCGGCCTGCCCGGTCGTGCCACCACCGGACAGCCGCGCCGAGACGTCCCACTGGCCGGTCTGCTCGAGGGTCTCGAAGGGCTCGAGCGCGTGGGCCCGCAGCTTCTCGGTGGTGAAGTACTCCTCGAGCGGGCGGCCGTTCAGGATGTAGCGTCCCGAGCCCTTGCTGATGCGAGCACGGGCGATCGACGACTTGCGTCGACCGGTGAAGGTCTTGTCCGACATCGGCGTCCTCGTTGGCGGTGATGATCGGGCCGCGCGGGCTGCCCCGCGGCGGCCGGCACGCTCAGACGTGCTCGGGGAAGGGCTTGGGCTGCTGGGCGGCGTGCGGGTGGTCGGCCCCGGCGTAGACCTTGAGCTTCCTGCTCATCGCCCGGCCGAGCTTGTTCTTGGGCAGCATCCCCTTGATCGCCTTCTCGACGACCTCGGTCGGCTGCTTCTCGAGCATCGCCGCGAAGGGCACCGACCTGATCCCGCCCGGGAACCCCGAGTGGGAGTGGTAGACCTTCTTCTCGGCCTTGGTCCCGGTGAGCTCGATCCGGTCGGCGTTCACGACGATCACGTGGTCCCCCATGTCCATGTGGGGGGTGAAGGTCGGCTTGTGCTTGCCGCGCAGGACCGTGGCGACGCGGGTCGCGAGCCGCCCGAGGGTCTCCCCCTGGGCGTCGATCACGTACCAGTCGCGCGTGATGTCCTTGGCGCTGGGGCTGTAGGTGGGCATCTGCGGTTCCTCGAGGGCCGGACGGTGGCCAGGGTGCGGGGTGCGGCGCTCAGGTGCGGTGCGTACGGTGTCGCACGAGCGACGTGATGGCGGGCCCGCGGGCCCGACGCGAGGTACGCGACACGAGCGGCGAGATGGCGAGGGGCCCGAACACATCATCGCGGTCCACGCGGGACCGCGGCTGGCAAGGGTACCGTCCTGCGCCGGAGAGGGTCAACCGGCGCGCAGAGGACACACGCCGCACCGGACGCGACCTCCTGCGGGCCCGCGACCACTTCCACACCAAGCGGTCGCTCGCCGCCACCGGCATCCCGTGCCTCTCCCTGCGCAACAGCCTCTACGCCGACGCGCTCCCCGCCTCCGCGAGCGACGGGGTGCTCGCCGGCCCGGCGGGCGAGGGCCGGCTCGCGCCGGTCGCTCGGGGCGAGCTCGCGGTGGTCAGCGACACCGTCGCGACCATCACCGGGCACCCGGCGACCCCGCTGGGCG
>SKNO01000100.1 GCA_007120465.1 Nitriliruptoraceae bacterium | reverse complement strand
GGCGTCCGACCTCACCGCCGCTCTCGAGGGGCTGGACGCCGCGGTGCTGGACACCAAGCTCGACGGCGCACGCGTGCAGATCCACCGCGACGGCGACGTCGTCCACGTGTTCACCCGCACCCTCCACGACGTCACCCACCGGGTCCCCGAGGTGGTGGTCGTGGTGCGCGGGCTGGCCGCCGCCACGGCCGTGCTGGACGGTGAAGCGCTCGTCCTGGACGCCGACGGACGGCCGCGTCCCTTCCAGGACACGATGGCGCGGTTCGGTCGGGAGCGTCCGCTCGACCAGGGCGACCAACGCAGCTCGCTGGTCGTGCGGTTCTTCGACCTGCTGCACCTCGACGGTCGTGACCTGATCGACGCGCCGCTCCGCGACCGGCTCGCCGCCCTCGATCGGATCGTCCCCGCCGAGCAGCGCCTCGACCGGGTCGCCACCACCGACGTCGAGGTGGCAGAGGGCTTCCTGCGTGCGACCCTGGCCGCCGGGCATGAGGGCGTGATGGTCAAGGACCTGGACGCCTCCTACGAGGCCGGACGACGCGGTGCGAGCTGGCGCAAGGTGAAGCCGGTGCACACCCTCGACCTGGTCGTGCTCGCAGCCGAATGGGGGTCGGGTCGGCGGCGTGGGTGGCTGTCGAACCTCCACCTCGGCGCCCGTGACGGGGCCGGGTTCGTGATGCTCGGCAAGACCTTCAAGGGCCTCACCGACGAGCTGCTCGCCTGGCAGACGGCCGCGCTGCTGGAGCGCGAGACCCACCGTGCGGGCCACGTCGTGCACGTCCGACCCGAGCTGGTGGTGGAGGTCGCCGTCGACGGGCTGGTGCGCTCCACCCGCTACCCCGGCGGGATCGCCCTGCGCTTCGCGCGGGTCCGTCGCTACCGTCCGGACAAGGCGGCGCATGCCGCCGACACGATCGACGACGTGCGTGCGATCGACGTCCAGCCACCTCGAGGTTGACCGTGTCGTGGCGGTGCCGGGACCGGGTACGACCGGCACCCGGTCATCCGGGTGGGCGGGATCAGCCGAAGCGGCCGGTGATGTAGGCCTCGGTGCGCTCGTCCTGCGCGTTGGTGAAGATCCGGGCGGTGTCGTCCATCTCCACCAGCACGCCCGTGCGGTCCCCGTTCGACCCATCGACGTCGACGGTGAAGAAGGCGGTCACGTCGGACACCCGTGCGGCCTGCTGCATGTTGTGGGTGACGATCACGATCGTGTACTCGTCCTTCATCCGCTGCATCAGGTCCTCGATCCGCAGCGTCGCGATCGGATCCAGCGCCGAGCAGGGCTCGTCCATCAGGATCACGTCGGGTTCGACGGCGATGGCGCGAGCGATGCACAGCCGCTGCTGCTGCCCGCCGGACAGGGCGAGCCCGCTGGCGTCGAGCTTGTCCTTGACCTCGTCCCACAGGGCGGCCTTGCGCAGGCTCCCCTCCACGATGTCGTCGAGGCCGCGCTTGACCCCGTTGAGCCGCGGCCCGAAGGCGACGTTGTCGTAGATCGACTTCGGGAAGGGGTTGGGCTTCTGGAACACCATGCCGATGCGGCGCCGCACCTCGACCGGGTCGATGTCCTCGTGGTAGATGTCCTCGCCGTTGTAGATCACGCTGCCGCTCACCGACGCGTTGGGGATCAGGTCGTTCATCCGGTTCAGGGTGCGGAGCAGGGTCGACTTCCCGCACCCGCTCGGGCCGATCAACGCGGTGATCTCGTTGCGGGGGATCTCGAGGGAGACGTCGCGTACCGCCGTGAAGCGGCCGTACCGCACGGTGACGTCCTCGAGCGCGATGTGTACCTCGTTGTGGACGGCGCGGGCCGCATGGCCCACCTCGGTGAGCAGTCGTGGGCGCGGGTTCACCCTCGACGGCGGCGGTGTCGTCTCCGCGGTCGCGGTCTGCTGCTCCATCGTGGCTCCGTGCTCTGTCGTCGGTTCGTCGGGGTCGTGACGATCTCTCCGGGCCACCCGGGCAGGGAGGTCGTCTGCCGTTGGCAGGGTGCCGGCCGCAGGTATCGGCCAGGTGAACGGGTGGCGTCGCGACGGCGACGGCGTGGACGACGCCGGGTCAGATCTGGCTCCGGCGGGCGATCGCCCGCGCGATGATCGACATCACGAGCACGATGGCGATCAGGGCGAAGCCCCCGCCCCAGGCCCGTTCGATGCCGGCGTCGAAGGGCTGCCGGAACCCGTCGAGCATGAGCAGTCCGACGTCGGCCTGGGGTGCGCCGGTCATCCGCAGGACGATCTCACGGGCACCGAGGGCGGTCATGATCAGCGGCGCGGTCTCGCCCGCGCCCCGCGCGACCGCCAGGATCGCGCCCGTCGTCAACCCCGGAGCGGCAGCGGGGAGGGTCACCTTCAGCGCCGTCTGCCACTGACGGGCGCCGAGCCCATAGGAGGCGGTCTTGAGGTCGACCGGCACGAGGCGCAGCATCTCCTCGGAGCTGCGCACCACGATCGGCAGCATGATGATCGCGAGGGCCGTGGCGCCGGCGAGGGTCCCGAACCCGAGCCCCATCCCGCCGCTGCCGCTGACCAACAGCGCGTACACCGCCAGCCCGACGAACACCGAGGGCACGCCGGTCATGACGTCGGTGAAGAACCGGACAGCGTTGGCGTACCGACCCGTCGGGTGTTCGCTCAGGTAGACCGCGGCGGCGATGCCGAGCGGGACACTGAACAGGGTGGCGATGCCGGTCATGTACAGGGTGCCCACGATCCCGTGGGCGTACCCGCCCCCGCGCTCGCGGTAGGACAGCGGCTCGATCTGCGTGAAGAACTCCCACCCGAGCGCGGGCCACCCGTGGTAGACGACCGCCCCGATCAGGCTGGCCAGGGGGACGATCGCCGCGAGCACGGCGAGGAACAGCACCCCCGTCATCACCTTCGAGGTGGCCTCGCGACGCCGGGCGTTGGCGGTGGCGACCTTCAGGCTCGGCGGCCGTCGGGCGTCGGTCGGAGCGGGTCTGGTCTCGACGTTCATACGATCGCACCTCCACCGAGCCGCCCGCTGACGCGCACCACGATGATGCGGGCCGCGACGTTGACGATCATGGTGAACACGAACAGGGTCACACCGATCGCCAGCAGGGCCCAGATGGCCTCCGGGTGGGCGTCGGCGAAGGTGTTGGCGATGACGGCGGGCATGGCGTCACCACCGAAGAACAGCCGCGGCGCCCAGCGCTGGCTGGACCCGATCAGCACCGCGACGGCGAGGGTCTCCCCCAGTGCACGTCCGAGGCCGAGCATCGTGCCGCCGACGATGCCGGAGAAGCTGTGGGGCACGATCACCCGCCGCATCACCTCCCACCTCGTCGCCCCCATGGCGTAGGCCGCGTTGACCTCGTCCTGGGGGATCTGCGCGAACACGTCACGGCAGATGGCGGTGATGATCGGCAGGATCATGATCGCCAGGATGTTGGCGGCGGACCAGTAGCTGGACAGCAGCACCGGGCCGCTGAAGAAGGTCAGGGCGCCGAGGGGGCTGTCGGCGATCACCCGCCCGATCGGCGCCCACACGTAGATGCGGAAGAAGTACATGCCGACCAGGGCGTAGACGATGCTCGGCACCATCGCGAGCGTGTCCACCGTGTAGGTGAGCGGTCGGCGCAGCCACGCGGGCGCGATCTCGTTGGTGAACAGCGCGATCCCGATCGCCAGCGGGACCGCGAACAGGATCGCGAGGAAGGAGATCTTGAGGGTGCCGTAGATGAAGGGCCAGGCGCCGTAGGTGCCGGTCACCTCGCTGCGGGAGGTGCCGACGCTCCACTGCTCGCCGGTGACGAACCCGATGAGCCCCTCCTTGGCGAACACCGGCCAGGCCTCCCAGGTGGTGCGGAGGATCATGGCGGCGAGGACCAGCAGGACGCTGGACGCGGCGACGATCAGGACGCCCCGGAAGATCGGGTCAGCCCGACGGCTCCATGCCCGCCGCCGGCCCTCGCCGTCGGGGTCACCGCCGGCGCGCAACGTCGTGGGGCTCGGATCGGGGGTGCGCGAGGACACCACCACGGCCTTTCGTGTCTGGGATCCCGGCGAGCGGTGCCGCCGCGGGTCCCGGACGCGCGGTGACCGGAACCCCGGTCGACGGGGCTCCGGTCACGCCCGCGCGTCACTCGGCGGCGTTGATCCGGTCGATCTGACCGAGGACCCGCGCCTCGAAGCTGCCCGTCACCGGGGAGTAGAGGAGGTCGACGGCCAGGTCGTCCCCCTCCGTGACCACCCAGCGCAGGAAGTCCTGGAGGGAGGAGGCGACGTCGTCGTCGTACCCGCACTCCCAGGCGAGGACCCAGTGGGTCCCGACGATCGGGAACCCGTCACCGCCGACACCCAGGATGTCGTAGCGGAAGTCATCGGGGATCGTGTCGATGATGCTCGACGGACCCTCCGACACCGATGCGACGGTCGGGTACACGGCGTTACCGTCGGCGTTGATCACCGACGCCATCGTGATGTCGTTCTCGATCGCGTAGGCGATGGAGAGGTAGCCCATCGCGCCGGGCTGCTGCTGCACCTCGGCCGCGACGCCCTCGTTGCCGTTGCCGCCGATCGTCCCGGCGGGCCAGTCCACCTCGGAGCCGTAACCGATCGTGTCGTTCCACTCCTGGCTCACGTCGGCGAGGTAGCGCACGAAGATGTAGGTGGTCCCGGACCCGTCCGAACGGTGCACCGGGATGATGTCACCGCCGGGCAGGTCGACGCCGGGGTTCAGCGCCGCGATCGACGGGTCGTCCCACTGGGAGACGTTGGTCATGAAGATGTCCGCGATCACCTCGCCGGTGAGGACCAGGGAGTCCTGACCGGCCGCCTGGAGGGCGGCGTCGAGGGCCGGGTTGTTGTAAGCGGGGACGACCCCACCGAACGCGTCGGGGATGTGGATCGCGTCGCACCCGCGGATCTCGCGGGCGTCCGCGACCTCCTCGTCGGTGAGGTAGCGCTCGGTGGAGCCGAAGTCGACGGTCTCCTCGAGGAACTGGGCGATGCCGCCGCCAGAACCGATCGACTGGTAGTTGACGGCGATGCCGGGCTCGTTGTCCCGGATCCACTCGAGCATCACGGGGGTGATGAAGGTCGCGCCGGCCCCGAGCAGATCCGCCCGGTCCGCGCTCACCCCGTCGCCACCGACGTCAGGGTTATCGTCGGTCTCCTGGGCGTCGCCGCCGTTGCTGGCGGCCGTCGGGTCACCAGCCGCGTCGTCGCCACCGCACGCGGCGGCGAGGAGCGAGAAGGCGAGCAGCGCGGCTGCGGCCTTCGTGGAGAAGCTTCGCATGTGCATCGAACTCCTGTTGGAGTGTGGGTGCTGGGGGAACCGCGGAACGTCCCGCGGTGAGACCGACGCTACGAAGCAGGGGTGTCGGTCAGGGTGTCGCCCGGAGAACGGGAGGTGAACGGAAGGCGCGCTGGTTCACCTGCAGATGAACGCGGGGTAGAAGACGCAGGTCAGGGGCGGCCGTCGCTCCGAGTCCGCTCGTAGGTCCGATGCCGGTGGACCCCTGCCGCATCAGGGCAGGGGTGCGCGCGTATCGCACCCACCCGCGGGGTGCGCACCGATGCCCGGAGCAGACCGTCACCGCGGCCGCCGGCGGCTCGTCGCTGCCAGCAGGAGGGCTGTGAGCGGCCCCACGCACCTCAGCCGTGCCGCACGCACGCGCGGCGGCTGTCCCACCTCGGTGCTCCGCAGACGTGGGCTCGGGTGGGTCAGGTCTCCCGACCACCGAGCCCCACGGGAGCGGCGGAGGGCTGGGTCACCGGCGGCGAACGAGACGTCCCGGTCGGCGAGGACGAGCGGCACGCCACCGACGGTGCGGCTCACACCGCCGAGCATCGCCTGGTGACGGCCCACGCCATCGGTCGTCCGCTGACGCCCGACGAGACCGTCCACCATCGCCGCGTCGACCGCCGGGACAACCGGCCCCACGACGTCGATCCGTGGTCACGCGCGCAGCCGAGCGGGCAGCGGACCGAGGACCAGATCGCCGTCGCCGTCGGGACCCTCGAGCGGGAGGCCCCCGAACCGCTGACCGACGACCGACGGTGGTGTGGTGGTCGCAACGACGGGGCTCCCGGCCGCAGTGACCAGGAGCCCCCGAACGTCGCAGGAGAGGTTCGTAGCCCCGAGGAGATTCGAACTCCCGTTTCTGCCTTGAGAGGGCAGCGTCCTAGGCCAGCTAGACGACGGGGCCTTGATGTGGTTGTCCGCCCTGCGAGGCTCGCTGGAGCGTAGCCGTGGCCACGTCCCGGGGTCGAACCGACGTGGGGTCGTGTTCGACCAGCTCGGGGGGAAGGACTCGAACCCTCAATAACTGGACCAGAACCAGTCGTGTTACCGATTACACCACCCCCGATCGGGCGGCGACCCGGCGGCCGTGACGAGCGCGCGCTGGACCGACACCAGGGTGCAGGGTGATCCGGGACGTGCGCGGCCGACGGGCCGGTTCGCGTGGCGCAGGGTACGGGCGGGCTCGCCCGGGCGCAAAGCTCACCCGTCCCCCGCCCGACCTCCGCACGGCCGGACCGGAGCACGACCGCGCGGTGTCACTCGTCGGTGGGCTGCGCGGCCCTGGCGACCGGAAGCGCGGCCTCCAGCCGTGCGAGGCTGGTCTCGCGCCCGAGGAGCTCGAGGGACTCGAACAGCGGCGGGCTGACGGCCGACCCGGTCACCGCGACACGCACGGGCTGCGCGACCTTCCCGAACCCGATCCCGAGCTCGTCGGGCAACGCTCGGAGCGCCGCCTCGATCGCGTCGAGGGTCCACTCGACGTCGCCGAGCACCCGTGCGGCGGCCTCGATCGCCTCGGGCGCGCCCGTCTTGGTGAACACCTTCGCGACGCTGTCCTCGTCGAACGCCACCTCGTCGCGCAGGAACGCCGGGGCGTAGCGCTGCACGTCGTCGAGCCGCTGCATCCGCTCCTGCACCAGCGGGACCAGCCCACGCACCACCGCCCGTTGCGCGTCGGTCGCGGGACGATCGATCAGCGCCTCGCCGCCCTCGGTGCCGTCGAGGTAGGGCAGCACCCGGTCGGTGAGCTCGTCGACGGACAGCTCGCGGATCCGCTCGCCGTTGAAGGCGGTGAGCTTGTCCACGTCGAAGGCCGCGGCCGACCGGCCGACCTTCGCGAGGTCGAACCCGGCGATCATCTCCTCGTCGGACAGCCGCTCGCGGCCGTCGCCCGGCGCCCAGCCGAGCAGCGCCAGGTAGTTGCGCAACGTCTCGGGCAGGTAGCCCTGCCGCCGGAACTCCTGGATCGACACGGAGCCGTGACGCTTGGACAGCTTCTTGCGGTCCATGCCGACCACCATCGGCAGGTGGGCGAACCCCGATGGCGCCGCCCAGGACGGGTCACGCGCCGGGAACCCGACCGCCGCGAGGACGTCGTCGAGCAGGCCGTCGGCGAGCAGCAGCCCGTACAGCAGCACCTGCCTCGGCGTCACCGAGAGCAGGTCCTCACCGCGACAGATGATGCTGATGCCCTGGGCGACGTCGTCGACGGTGTTCGCCAGCGGGTAGGTCGCCGACCCGTCGGACCGCTGGATCACCGGGTCGGAGATCTGTGCCCAGTCCCAGGTCACCTCGCCACGGACCAGGTCGGTGACGGTGATCGACCCGGTCTCGGGGGTGCGCAGCCGCAGGCTCGCCGGCCGCCCCTCCGCCGCGAAGCGGGCGAGCTCCACCTCGCTGTGCTCGAAGGTGGACGCCTTGACGACGGGCGGGCCGTCACCGCCACCCGCACGCTGGTCCTCCCGCCAGGCGGCGAGCTCCTCGCTGGTGCGGTGGTCACGGTAGGTGGCACCGCTGGCCTCCAGCCGCGCGGCCACCTCGGCGTACAACGCCCCCCGCTGCGATTGACGGTACGGGCCGTACGCCCCCCGCGAGCCGCCGTCGTCCTCCGGGCCCTCGTCCCAGTCGAGCCCGATCCAGCGCATCGCCTCCATCATCGACCGCATCGAGTCCTCGGTGGCGCGGGTCGCGTCGGTGTCCTCGATGCGGAAGACGAAGGTCCCGCCGTGCCGTCGGGCGTGCAGGACGTTGTACAGCGCGGCCCGGACGCTGCCGACGTGCAGCCACCCGGACGGGGCGGGGCAGAAGCGCAGGCGCGGTAGGGCACCGGGGTCGGAGGCGGTGGGGATCGTCACGACAGGGACCTCGAGGTGGGACGGGAACGGGAGGGGCTCACCGGACGGGTGGGGCTCACTGACGGGTAGGGCTCACGGGTGTGGCTCGCGGGATGCGACGGTGCCGGACGGAGCAGCGCCGGAACCCGTCGCGTTCAGAGGATCGCACCGGGACGGTAGGCGGCCGCGTCCGGGTGACGCGACACGATGTCCTCGACGCGCGCGACGAAGCCCGCGACCTGCTGGGGCGCGAGCCCGACGAACCCGAGCGGATCGCCCAGGATCCCGTCGAGCGCCGCCGGTTCGAGGGCGAGCCGGGGGTCGGCGGCCAGCCGGGCGGGCAGGTCGTTGTCCTCCCGGCCGGACTCGCGCATCTCCAGCGCGACGGCGACGGCGTGCTCCTTGATCGCCGCGTGCGCGCTCTCGCGGCCGACCCCCGCCCGCACGGCGGCCACCAGCACCTTCGTCGTCGCGAGGAACGGCAGGTAGCGGGCCAGCTCCCGCTCGATCACCGCGGGGTAGGCGCCGAACTCGACCAGCACGGTCAGCAACGTCTCGAACAGCCCGTCGAGCGCGAGGAACGCGTCGGGCAGAGCGACGCGCCGCACCACGGAGCACGAAACGTCCCCCTCGTTCCACTGGTCACCGGCCAGCGCCGTCACCATCGCGAGGTGGCCGTCCAGGACGTGCTTGAGCCCCGTGATCCGCTCGCAGGACCGTGAGTTCATCTTGTGGGGCATCGCCGACGAGCCGACCTGGCCCGGCGCGAACCCCTCCGTGGCCAGCTCCTGCCCGGCCATCAGCCGGAGGGTGGTCGCCAGCGACGACGGGCCCGACGCGACCTGCACCAGGGCCGCCACCACCTCGAGGTCGAGGGAGCGCGGGTAGACCTGGCCGACGCTCGTCAGCCGCGCGTCGAAGCCGAGGTGCGCGGCGACGCGGGCCTCGAGCTGCTCGACCTTCGCCGCGTCGCCGTCGAACAGGTCGAGCAGGTCCTGCTGCGTGCCGACCGGCCCCTTGATGCCACGGAGCGGGTAGCGGGCGATGAGCTCCTCGACCCGCGCGAGGGCCTGCAGCAGCTCCTCCCCCGCGTTCGCGAACCGCTTGCCGAGGGTGGTGGCCTGCGCGGGCACGTTGTGGGTCCGTCCGGCGAGTACCGTCTCGGCGTGCTCCGCGGCACGTTCGGCCAGGAGCGCGAGGGCCGCGACGCAGCGATCGCGCACCAGCTCGAGGGAGCGGCGGACCTGCAACTGTTCGACGTTCTCGGTGAGGTCGCGGGAGGTCATGCCCTTGTGGATGTGCTCGTGGCCGGCGAGGGCGCAGAACTCCTCGATCCGCGCCTTGACGTCGTGACGGGTCGTGCGCTCCCGCGCCGCGATCGCCTCGAGGTCGACCTCGTCGACGACCGCCTCGTACGCCTCGATGACCCCGTCGGGGATGTCGATGCCGAGGTCTCGCTGGGCACGCAGGACCGCGAGCCACAGCTCCCGCTCGAGCACGACCTTGCCGGCGGGTGACCAACGCTCGATCATCGCCGGGCTGGCGTACCGGGCTGCGAGCACGTTCTCGATCGTCACGCGGCGCTCCTCGGGTCCGGCGGTCGGGGCGGCGAGGTCCATCCTTCCACAGTGCACGCGGGGTCGCGAGACGGCGCGGCACCGCCTGCACCTCCCCTTGCCATGACCGTGGGATGTGTGTGGCGACGGGACTGACGGGGAGGAGCCAGGCGCCGTCGGGGTGCCCCGGGGGACGGTGCCGGAGCGCGTGGGGCATGATGGGCGGCGACATCGGAGACGCCATGACGGACCACCCGCAGCCATCACCGTCGGTCGGCCGGCAGGTCGTCGCCGGGTTCGTGTTCCTGCTGGCCGCCCTCGCGGCCGGGGCGGTCGGCGCGGCGATCCAGGGAGGCGACGTCAGCGGCCGCTACCTCGCCCTGGAGCGGCCCGGGTGGGCGCCGCCCGCGTGGCTGTTCGGGCTCGTCTGGCCGGTGCTGTACGTGCTGATCGGCCTCGCGGCCTGGTGGCTGTGGCGTGGCGCGGGGCGCGTGGCTGCGATCCGGACCGCGCTGACCCTGTGGGCGGTCCAGCTGGTGGTCAACGCCGCGTGGCCCGGTGTGTTCTTCGGCCTGGAGGAGTTCTGGCTGGCCGCCGGCGTGATCGGTGCGCTCGATGTGCTGGTGGTGGCGACCATCGCCGCGTTCTGGCGCCACGACCGGATCGCCGCCGTCCTGCTGGTGCCCTACCTCGCCTGGATCGTGTTCGCCACGGGCCTCAACGTCGCGGTCGCGGCCCTCAACTGAGCGGCGCGGTCACGTCTCCCGTTCGCCGTTCGTGCGCGACGCGCCCGCGGACCCCGCGTCGTCCGGCACCCCGTCGCGGTCGACGACGGGGTTCTCGAGGACCCCGATCCCCTCCACCTCGACCCGGACGGTCTGGCCGGGACGGAGCGGGCCCACCCCGGCGGGGGTGCCGGTGAGCACCACGTCGCTCGGCAGCAGCGTCGTGATGTGGGAGATCTCGCTCACGAGGCTCGCGACGTCGAAGACGAGGTCCGCCGTCGTGCCGTCCTGGCGGACCTCGCCGTCGACCAGGCAGCGCACCGACAGGTCGGCGGGATCCAGGCCCGTGGCGATCGCCGGACCGAGCGGGCAGAAGGAGTCGAACCCCTTGGCCCGGAACCACTGCCCTTCGGTGCGTTGCAGGTCCCGCGCGGTCACGTCGTTGGCAGCGGTGTAGCCGAGGATGCCCTGGACCGCCTCCTCGGGCGACACCCGCTGCAGCAGCGCACCGATCACGATGGCGAGCTCGGCCTCGTGGTGGATCTCGGTCGAACGGTCGAGTGGGAGCCGGATCGGGTCACCGGGCCCGATCACGCTCGACGACGGCTTGAGGAACAGCAGCGGTTCGGCGGGGACCTCGCCACCCATCTCCGCGGCGTGATCGGCGTAGTTCTTCCCGACGCAGACGACCTTGGACGGGATCACCGGTGCGAGCAGGCGCAGCCCGTCCACCGTCAACCGCTCCCCCGTCGGCCGGTGCGGCGCGAAGGGGTGCGGCTCGATCAGCACCACCTCGATGCCGTCGAGGATGCCGTAGCGGGGCTGGCCCTCGTGCAGGACCCGCACGAACCTGATCGAGTCGGCCCTCACCGCGTTGCTCCCGTCGGGGTCGGGGGCACGGTAGCGAGCGGGCGGCGCCGACCCGTCACCGCCAACCGTCGCGCAGGATCGCGTGGGTGTAGGCGTCGGACAGCGCGAGCCAGGAGGCCTCGACGATGTTGGGGTGGACCCCGACGGTGTCCCACACGTCGGTGCCGTCGGTGGAGGACACGAGCACGCGGGTGGTCGCGTCGGTGCCGGCGGTGGCCTCGAGGATCCGCACCTTGTAGTCCGACAGGTGGATGCGGTCGAGCTGCGGCCAGGTGCCGTTCACGGCGTTGCGGAAGGCGTGGTCGAGGGCGTCGACGGGACCGTTGCCCTCGCCGGCGCCGAGCTTGCGTTCGCCACCGACCTCGACGGCGAGGATCGCCTCGGCCGGCCCCTCGCCCGGGAGCGCGTGCCCCTCGTCGCCGCCCGCGACGTTCACCCGGTAGTGGAGCGAGCGGAAGGGCTCCTGCTCGGCGGGCAGCAGCCCGGCGATCCGGCGCAGCAGCAGCTCGAAGGAGGCGTCCGCCGCCTCGTAGGTCCAGCCGCCCGCCTCACGGCGCTTGACCTCGTCGAGGACCGTCCGGGCGTCGTCGTCGCTGATCTCCAGCCCGAGCTCCTTGGCCTTGAGCACGATGTTGCTGCGACCCGCGAGCTCGCTGACCACCAGCCGCTGCCGGTTGCCGACGTCGGCCGGGTCGATGTGGTTGTACATGTCCGGCGCCTTGGCCAGCGCCGAGGCGTGCAGCCCGGCCTTGTGGCTGAAGGCGGTGTGCCCCACGTACGGGGCGACCGACGGCGTGGTCTGGTTGCACAGCTCCGCGATCGTGTGGCTGATCTCGGTGAGCCGCTCCATCCGCTCCGACGGGACCAGCTGCAGGCCCTTCTTGAGCTGCAGGTCGGCCATGATGGTGAACAGGTTGGCGTTGCCGCACCGCTCCCCCAGCCCGTTGGCGGTGCCCTGCACGTGGGTGGCCCCGACCTCCAGGCCGAGCAGCGAGTTGGCCACCGCGCATCCGCCGTCGTCGTGGAAGTGGAGGCCGACCTGGCTCGGCAGGTCCTCGACCAGCCCGCGGACGATGTCGGCGACGTCCCACGGCATCGCGCCGCCGTTGGTGTCGCACACCACCACGCACTCGGCGCCGGCGTCCGCGGCCGTGCGGACCACGTCCAGCGCGTAGGCGTGGTCGCGGGCGTAGCCGTCGAAGAAGTGCTCGGCGTCGAAGAACACCCGCCGGCCCTGCGCACGCAGGTACTCGATCGAGTCACGCACCATCGCGAGGTTGTCCGCGCGGGGCACCCCCAGAGCCTCGTCGACGTGGTAGCCCCACGACTTGCCGACGAGGCAGATCACGTCGGTGCGGGCGTCGAGCAGCGCTCGCAGCAGCGGGTCGTCCTCGGCCGTGGTCCGTGCGCCCCGGGTCATCCCGAAGGCGACGAGCGTGGCGTTGGACAACGCCAGCTCACCGTCGGCCGCGCGGGCGAAGAACTCGGTGTCCTTCGGGTTCGCCCCCGGCCAGCCGCCCTCGATGTAGGCGACACCGAGCTCGTCCATCCGGCGCGCGACCCGGAGCTTGTCGTCCACCGACAGGGTCACGCCCTCGCGCTGGGTGCCGTCCCGGAGCGTGGTGTCGTAGAGGTCCACGCCCGGTCGGGGCTCGGGCAGGGGGGCGTGGCCGGCATCGCTCGTCGTCACCGTCGCACCTTCTCGCGTCCAGCTCGGACGCCGTCGTACGCGTCCGGTCTGGACGCGGCATCCCGTGTCGGGTGCCGAGCGCGAGGTGCGAACCGGGATCCTCCGGGCCGCTCCCGCAGCCCGGCAGACCCGGCTACGGGAGCGGTCGGATGATGATGGCGATCGCGCGCAGGGCAGTGGCGCCGGGGTCACCGGCTGCCGGCTGCGGGGCCACGCGCATCTCGCTCCCTCGATGGTCAGCGGCGACGGTAGCGCGCCACTGCCCAAGGTGTCGACCTGGCGGACCCCGGACTGAAGCGTCCGGGGTCCGGTCGATCAGTCCTCCAGGCGGAACCCGACCTGCAGCGTGACCTGGGTGTGCTGGACCTCGCCGTCATCGATCCAGCCCCGGATCTCCTTCACCTCGAACCAGTCGAGGTTGCGGATCGTCTCGCTGGCCTTCTCGATCGCGCGGTTGATGGCGTCGTCCACGCCCTCACGGCTGGAGCCGACGAGTTCGAGCTTCTTGTACACGTTGGACACGGTGGTTCGCTCCTGCTTCGGGCCGGGATCACACGGCGTGCGCCCCCGACGGTAGTCGCTGATCAGAACTCGCTCGGTTGCCACGGCGCGACGGGAGCGGTGAGCAGCAACCCCAGCCGATCGACCGCCCCGGCCGTCACCTGCTCGATCCGGCGGGCGTCGGCGAGGACCCGGGGTGGCACCGCACCGAGCAGCACGGTCGACAGCTCCTCGATCCCGAGCCGCAGGTCCGCTGGCCCCGAGCCACGCTCGCACCGCGCCTGCCCGTCGGCCACCTCGAGGTGGTAGGTGCCGGACACCTCGGCGTACATGGGGTCGTCGACGGCCAGGGTCAGCTGCCCGTCCACGAGGTAGTGCCGTGCCTCGAGGGCGGCGGCGACGTCGAGGATGCGCAGGTACACGGGCGAGAACCGGCTCGCCCGCACCTGGGTGCCGTCGATCACGAGCGACGCGAGCGGGTCGTCGATCGGCCGGGCCGGCGCGCGGATCGTGGTGGCCAGGTCCGTCGCCGCTAGGTAGCTCCACAGCGTCGCGGTGGCCTCGGGGTGCAGGGCGAGCAGCTCCTCGACCTGGACCGTGGCCTGCGGGACACCCTCCTGCCAGCGGGGCTTGAGGCGGTAGGCGACGTACCCGCCGTCGGGCAGGACGGCGATCGTCCGCGGGCCGGCGCCGTCGCGTTCGTCGGGCGGATCGTGGACCAGGAGGTAGCGCCACCAACCCTCGTGCCGCGACAGCATCCCGGACCGGTCGCGGCGGGCCCGGTCGTACAGGGGCGGGATCCGCTCGAGGGCGACCTCGGGCTCGATCACCTCCACGCCGGTGGGCGGCACCGGCGCACGCAACCGCAGCTGTGCCCGCGGGACCCGGAGCTCGAGCAGCGGGATCCCCGGCCCGAAGCCGTACCGGCCGTAGATCGCACCCTCCGAGGCCCACAGGGCGGCGAGCGGTTCCCGACGCTCCCGCGCGTCGTCGAGCAACCGCCGCATCATCCGGGTCAACAGCCCACGGCGACGGTGATCCTGCCGCACGCTGACGACGGTGACGCCGGCGCACCCGACCGTCGCGCTGCCCGGCATGGCGAGGTCGAAGGTCACCGCCCCCGCCGTCCCGACGATCGCTCCGTCCCGTGTCACCACCGCGAGGAACCGGTCGGGTTCGAACACCTCCCGCTCAGCGGCGACGACCTCGTTCGAGAGCACCTCCCCGAAGGCCCGTCCGAGCGCGTCGAGGTAGGGCTCGAGCTCGTCGGGCCGCATGGCGCGCAGCTCGTACGACCCCGCGATCTCCGTCACCTCCCGGGGCTTGCCGCGATCGTCCATCGACTCGCTCCGTTGGTCGTCGGTGGTGCCACCACCTGTCGGGTCACCGCGGCCGTCAGCCACCGGCGACGGCACCCTCAGAACATCGTGTCGCAGTTCGGTGCCAGGTCGGTGGCCAGCACCCGGTCCAGGGAGGCTGCTGCCTCGTGGCTGCCGTGGACCAGGCCGGCGAGCCGCAGCTGGGTCGTGCGGACGCCACCGAGGAACACGGTCGCCAGCGCCTCGATGTCGAGGTGGAGGTCCACGTCAGCATCGGCGAGGTCGTCCACCCGTTCGAGCTTTCCCGCACCACCCGCGACCGCGAGCCGCCACCGGCCCGCGTTCGCCGGCACCAGCCCGTCGGTGACCGCCAGCACGCACCCCCCCTCGGCGGCGAACCACCGGGCGGCCACGGCTGCCTCGAGGTCGAGGATGCGCAGGTACAGCGGCCAGCCCACGTGCACGTCGGCCCGCTGGGGATCGACGAGCATCGCGAGCAGCGGGTCGTCGGGCGGGCGGAACGTCGCGGAGACGCGGCCCGACAGGTCCGTGTCGAGCACGAACCGCCACAGGGCTGCGGCGGCGAGGCCGTCGAGCGCGACGAGATCCTCCACCTCGACGGTGCCGTTGGGCGCACCGTCGTTCCAGACGTCCTTGAGGCGGTAGGTGACGAAGCCCCGGCCGGGGAGCACCGCGTGCTGCCGGGGTCCCCCGCCCCCGCGCCGGTGCTCGGGATCGTCGAGGATACGGCGCCACCAGGCCTCGGACCGCGCGATCAGCCCGCCGCGCTGCTGACGGGACGCCTCGTGGAGCGGCGGGAGGATCTCGTGGGCCTCCTCGATGTCGACGATCCGGACGTCCTCGACGGGACCGGTCCGGTGCAGACCACCGTGGACGCGTTCGATCTTCACATCGCGGGTGGGGACCGCGGGACCGAACCCGTACCGACCGTAGATCGGGCTCTCGGTCGCCCAGAGCGCGGCCAGGGGCTCCTCACGCGCCACCGCGTCCTCGATGAGCTGGTGCATCATGCGGGTGAGCAGCCCCCGACGACGGTGATCGGCGCGCACGCTCACGACCGTGATGCCCGCGCAGGGCACGGAGCGTCCACCGGGCAGCGAGAGGTCGAAGCGGTACGCCCCGGACGTGCCGACGATCTCGTCCCGCTCGTTCCTGGCCGCGACCGCCCGCTCGAGGTCGACGACCTGGAGGACACGGTCGAGGTCCTCCTCTCGGGGCTCGTGTCCGAAGGTGGCGCCGAAGGCACGACGGAACGCCGGGAAGCTGTCGGCGTCGATGCGTTCGAGGCGCACGCCGGAGGCGCCGCGCTCGGCGGGCACATCGTGGACCACGGGTCGCTCCTCGGCCGTGGGCCGCTCGGGGCCGTGGGATGCGGTCGGTGTGGCGACCGCCACCGGCCACGAGGACGTGGCCGCGGTCGGTGGCGGTCGACGCCGGCCGCCGACCGCGCGAACGGTGGCTAGTCGTGCACGTAGGTCAGCCAATCCTGGTAGTGGTCGACCTTCCCGCGAACGGCGTCGAGGAAGGTGGCCTGGACCGCTTCCGTGACCGGCCCGCGCGGGCCGAGCTCGTAGCCGGCCACCTCGCGGACCGGGGTGAGCTCGGCGGCGGTCCCGGTCAGGAAGATCTCGTCGGCGAGGAACAGGTCGGTGCGCACGAGGCTGGACTCGTGGAGCTCGTACCCGAGGTCCCGTGCGATCGTCATGACGCTGTCGCGTGTGATCCCGCCGAGCGGTCCGTCGGAGAGCGGCGGCGTCAGGATCGTCTCGCCCCGGACGACGAACAGGTTCTCCCCGGTGCCCTCGGCGACGAACCCGTCCTCGGAGAGCATGATCGCCTCGTCGTAGCCGGCGCGCAGGGCCTCGACCTTCGCCAGCGACGAGTTGATGTACTGGCCGTTGGCCTTGCCGGCCGGAGGGATCGTGTTCTTCCCGATCCGCCGGTAGGAGGAGATCATGACCCGGACGCCACGCTCCAGGGACTCCTCGCCGAGGTAGGAGCCCCACTCCCAGGTGGCCATCGCCGCCTGGGGCGTCGACGGCAGCGGGTTCAGGCCGATCTCGCCGTAGCCGAGGAAGATCGTCGGGCGGATGTAGCAGCCGTCCTCGTGCCCGTTGAGACGGATCAGCTCGCAGGCGATGTCGGCGAACTCCTGGGCCGACCACGGCACCTCGTCCAGCGGCGGGTAGAGCCGCGCCGAGCGCAGCAGCCGCTCCATGTGCGGCAGGAGCTGGAACACGGCCGGACCGCGATCGGTCGGGTACGCGCGGATGCCCTCGAACACCCCGTAGCCGTAGTGCAGGGTGGGGGTCAGCACGTGCACCGTGGCGTCGTCCCAGGGGACGACCTCGCCGTCCATCCAGATCCGCTCCGCCTTGGGGAAGGGCATCGCGTCCGCCTCCTGTCGCGTTCCGTGCCGAGTCCGGGCGCCGGCCGGTGGCGCCGGCGCGCTCCCACGACGGCGAACCTAGCCGCCACCTCGCCGTCCTGGGGCCCGGGTGGGCGTCGAGGCCGGGCCACCTCCTGGCGCGGCTCTCAGCCCGCTACGAGCGCCGCGAGGCGGTCGCCGACGTCGCTGGTCGTCACCTGCTGCCCGTCGGGGACCGCGCCCTCCCGCTCCGACAGCAGCACGCCGACGGCCCGGTCGACCCGGGCGGCCGCGGCCTCCTCACCGAGGAACGCGAGCAGCTGTCCGAGGCTCATCACCGCAGCGATCGGGTCGGCCTTGCCCGTCCCGGCGATGTCCGGTGCCGAGCCGTGCACCGGCTCGAACATCGACGGCGCACGGCGGGTCGGATCGAGGTTGCCCGACGCCGCCAGGCCCATCCCGCCCTGCACCGCCGCGCCCAGGTCGGTGATGATGTCGCCGAACAGGTTCTCGGTCACGACCACGTCGAACCGCTCCGGCTGGGTGACGAGGTACAGGCAGGCGGCGTCGACGTGGACGTAGTCCCGTTCGACGTCACCGAACGCCGCGTCACCGAGCTCCTCGAAGGTCCGCATCCACAGGTCGCCGGCGTAGGTGAGCACGTTCGTCTTGTGCACCAGCGTCAACCGGCCGTCGCGACGCTGCGCCAGCTCGAAGGCGTAGCGCAGTACCCGTTCGACACCGTGGCGGGTGTTGACGCTCTCCTGCGTCGCGACCTCCGCCGGGGTCCCCGGGTAGAGGACGCCCCCGGCGCCGGCGTACACGCCCTCGGTGTTCTCGCGCACGACCACCAGGTCGCAGCGGTCCGGCGTCAACCCCGCCACCGGTGAGGTCACCCCCGGGTAGAGCTTCACGGGACGCAGGTTGACGTACTGGTCGAAGGCGAAGCGCACCTTCAACAGCAGCCCGCGCTCGAGCACCCCGGGCGGCACGTCGGGCGTCCCGACGGCACCGAGGTAGATCGCATCGAAGCCCCGGAGCTCCTCGAGGACCTCGTCGGTCAGGACCTCCCCCGTCGCGAGGTAGCGCCGTCCGCCGAGGTCGTACTCGACGCGCTCGGTCGTGAACCCCTCGAGCTCCTCGAGCCGGTCCAGGACCTTCAACCCCTCGGCCACCACCTCCGGACCGATGCCGTCGCCGCCGAGGATCGCGATGCGGTGCGTGGACACGGGTGCTCCTTCACGGGGACGGGCCGATCGGCGGAGGATAGGCGCTCGCCCCCGCGGTCCCGGAGCCCGCACCCGACGCGACGCAGGCCGCGACCGCCCGTGGCATCATCGTGGGCGACCGGCGGGAGGACGAGGAGGGACGATGTCGTTCCCGCCAGCCAGCCCTGGCGCCCCGGGGGACCCGGGCGACCGGTGGCCGCCACCGGCCGCGACCGAGCGTCGTCCGGGGGACGCACCGGCGTCCGCCGGGATCGATCCGGTCGCGCAACTGCTCCCGGCCCTGTCGGCCGGCGCGCGTGCGCTGCGCGATCCGACCGCCTACCTCGCCGCCCTGCTCGTGCTGGCGTTGACGCTCCTGCCCGCCGCGCTGCTGTGGTACCTCGCCGCGAGCCGGACCGCCGCGCTGTTCATGGCCGACCCCTTCGGACCCGGCGGGCCGGGGCTCGAACGGCTGATCGGCGGCGCCGGGCTCCTGCTGTTCGTGACGCTGCTCGTCGGGCTCGTCGCCTTCCTCGGCTACCTCTGGACGTGGATGACGCTGGCGGTCCGGGCTGCGAGCCTCGAGCGGGGCGCGCCGCTGGCCGTGTGGGCGAGCGTGACGGTCGGGTTGCGCCGGACCGTCATCGCCTTCGGCGGCTGGCTCGTGGTGCTCGTCCTGGCGATCCCGGTGCTGGTGCTCTACGTGCTCGCGCAGGTGATGGCCGACGTGGTGGTCCTGTCCGGCGTCAGCGTCCTGCTCACGATCGTGGTGGTCGTGGCCGTGTTCGCGTGGTGGCTCGGACTGCTCGTGATCACCGCCATGGTCGGCGCGATCGCCGCCGCCGACCGGTCCGCCACCCTGCCGGTGGTGCTGCGTCGGGCGGTCGGCCTGACGCTGCGCCACCCGGCCGCGGTGATCCTCGTGCTGATCGGGGCCGCGGTGGTGGCGTCGGTGCTGGTCACGGTCCTGTACGTCCCCACCGCCTTCGCAGGGATGGCCGGGTTCAGCGTGGTCGGGGCGATGGCCGACGGTGGTCGGACCGTGTCGGCCGCGGTGCTCGGCGCCGTCGTCGCGGCGCTCCTCGGCATCGTCCTGCTCCTGGTGCCGCTGTCCTTCACGGCGTCGGCGCTGGCGGGCTTCGCCGTCCGGGTCGAGCCGGAGTTCGCGCGCATCGACGCGACGCGGCGGACCACCAGGTGAGGCTCGGTACCGTCGAGGGCATGGACGTCGACCGTGCCGCGCTGCGTCGCGCCCTGCTGGCCACCGCACCGTGGCTCGGGGCCACCGAGGTGGGGCCGCAGGCCGTCGATGCTGGTGCGTGCGACCGCTGCGGGGACGCTCCCCGTCTGCTGCCGACCTGTGGACCCGACGGTCCCGGGGCGGTGTGTCGGGCGTGCGCCGACGACCTCGGTGACGACGGGTGGTGCGAAGGGCACCGGCGCGAGGGCCGAACCGCCCGCGCCTGGGCGGCCGACCTGCCCGACCGGTGGGCCCAGACGGTCACCCTGTGGTGGGTCGCCACCGGCGAGGTGCGCCTCGATCCGTCCTCCGTCGACGTCACCGCCTGGCCGGTCGAGGTGCGACGAGCCCTCGGGCGGGGCCCGGCCATGCCTGCCGACGGGGCACCGCGTTGAGCGGCGACCGGCCCCCGCACGCAGACCCCGTGGTCGGGACCTCGCCCGTGCCCCCTGCCTAGACTCGGCGGGTCCGCACGCTCCCTGCCCGTCGGGTGACCGATGCCGCCGAACCGTTACCGGTCGATCCTGTTCGACCTGTACGGCGCCTTCGTCCGTGACCTGGGCGGGTGGGTCGCGGTGGCCCACCTGGTGGCGCTGGCCGCCCCTTTGCAGGTCGACGAGCAGGCGGTGCGGTCGTCGGTGTCGCGGTTCTCGCGCCGCGGGCTGCTGCAACGCGAGGTACGTGACGGGCAGGTCGGTTACGCGCTCAGCGACCAGGCGATCGCCATCCTCGCCGAGGGGGACCTGCGCATCTTCGACAAGCTCGACCCGGCACGCGTGGAGGACGGGTGGGTGCTGTCGAGCTTCTCGGTCCCGGAGCGGCTGCGTTCGGAACGCCACCAGTTGCGGACCCGCCTGTCGTGGTTGGGGTTCGGCAACCTCGGCGCCGGGCTGTGGATCGCCCCGCGGCGGGTGCTCGACCGCGCGGTCGAGACGATCCGTGAGGTGGGCCTCGACGCCTACGTGGACGTGTTCGAGGCCGAGTACCGCGCCTTCGACGACCTCCCCCGGCTGGTGCGCCGCTGCTGGGACCTCGAGCAGCTCGAGGCCGTCTACACCGCCTACGTGGAGCGCTTCGGACCGGTGCGCGAGCGGTGGGACGCCGCCGACCCGTGGGACGACCCGCAGGTCGCCTACGTCGATTACGTCACCGCGCTGCACGAGTGGCGCAAGACCCCCTACCTCGACCCCGGCCTGCCGGTCGAGCTGCTGCCGGCGCCGTGGCCGGGGACGACGGCGGCCGAGCTGTTCGCCGCCCTCCAGGAGCGGCTCGAGCCGCCCGCCCAGCGGGTCGTGCTCGACGTGGTTGCGGCGGACCGCGACTAGGCGTCCGTGCCGGCCTGGGGGATCACCGCCGTCGACACGATCTCCACCAGGGCCCGCGGGTCGTGCAGTTCCATGACGCCGAACAGCGCCAGTGCCGGGTAGTGCCGGCCGAGCCGCGCCCGCCACACCTCCCCGAGTGCCCGCGCCTCCGCGCGGTAGGTGGCCATGTCGGTCGTGTAGATCGCCATGGAGACGAGGTGGTGCGGTTCGGCGCCGCACGCCGTCAGGACCTCGACGAGGTTGGCCAGCGCCTGGTCGAACTGCGCGACCAGGCCGTCGTCCAGGTCGCCGTCCCCGCGGTGGCCCGTCTGCCCGCCGAGGTGGATCGTGCGGCCGGCGGCCGCGACCGTCGCGTGGGCGAACCCCACGGGTGGCAGCAGCCCGTCGGGGTTGACGCTGCGGTGGGGACCGTCCGGCTGGGTCATCGCCTCGCTCCTCGTCGGTGGCGTTCGGCCGCGCGGGTCACCGGCCCTGCCACCGGGGCTGGCGGCCCTCGGTGAACGCGCGGTGGAACTCCGCGTGGTCGTCGCTGGTCATCAAGAGCGCCTGCACCAGCGCCTCGGTCTCGATCGCGGCGGACAGGCTCATGTCCTGCTCGCGACCCAGCAGCGACTTGGTCGCCGCGTAGGCGAGGGTCGGACCGTCGGCGAGCCGCCGTGCCAGCGCGTGCGCGCGATCGGAGAGCTGGTCCACCTCGACCACCTCGTGGGCGAGCCCGATCCGCTCCGCCTCCTCGGCCGACACGGGGTCGCCCAGCAGCAGCAGCGAGGTGGCCCGGGACAGCCCGACCATGCGGGGCAACAGGTAGGCGACGCCCATGTCGGCACCCGACAGTCCGACCCCGGTGAACAGCAGCCGCAGGGACGCACCTCGGGCCAGGATCCGCAGGTCGGAGGCCAGGGCGATGACCGCGCCGGCCCCGGCGGCGACCCCGTTGATCGCGGCGATCACCGGTTGCGGTGCATCCCGCAGGCCCTGCACGACCGCCCCCGTCATGCGCGTGAAGGCCAGCAGGTCCCGGGTCTCCATCGCCTGCAAGGCACCGATGATGTCGTGGACGTCGCCGCCCGAACAGAAGCCGCGTCCGCGGCCGGTGATCACCAGCACCTTGATGTCGTCGCGGTGCGGGAGCTCCGTCAGCAGGTCGCGCAGGTCGGCGTACACGTCGAAGGTCAACGCGTTCAGCCGGTCGGGGCGGGCGAAGGTCAGCGTCGCCACGCCGCCGTCGACGTCCAGGTCGAAGTGGTCCCACTGCTGGGTGAAGCCCGCGCTGGCACGGAACGTCATGAGCTGCCTCCGCCGTCGAGGATCAGGGTCTGGCCGTTGATCGGTGCCGCGAGGTCGGAACACAGGTAGGCCACCGCCGCCGCCACCTCGGCGGGGGTGACCAGGCGGCCGAGGGCGACCCGTGCGAGCAGCGCGTCGCGCGCCTCGTCGAGGGTCCGGCCGGTGGTCGCGGCGATGCGTTCCAGCGTCACGGTGGTCAGGTCGGTGTCCACGAAGGTCGGGCACACCGCGTTGGCCGTGACGGGGGTCCCGGCCACCTCGCTGGAGATCGCGCGGACGAGCCCCACCGCCGCGTGCTTCGAGGCGGTGTACGCGCTGGTGTAGGGCGCGCCGGTGACCCCCGCGGTCGAGGCGATGACGACCGCGCGCCCCCAGCCCCGTTCCCGCATCGCCGGCACGGTGGTTCGCAGGAGCGTGAACACCCCGACGGCGTTCACCGCCAGGTGGGCCTCCAGGTCGGCTCGGCTGGTGCGCTCCAGCGGCGCCGATCGCGCCAGCCCGGCGTTCGCGACCACGATGTCGAAGGGGCCCTCGCGTGCGACCAGGTCGTGCACGGCGTCCTCGTCGGTGACGTCGCACACGGACGGGGTCACCTGCCACCCCCGCGCGGTCGCCTCCTCGGCCAGCCGGTCGAGCGGGTCCTGCGACCGCGCGGCCGCCACCACCGCGTGGCCGTCGCCGGCGAGGTGTGCCACCACGGCACGGCCGATCCCCCGGCTGCCGCCGGTGACGAGGGCGCGCCGCGGCGGTTCAGTCATCGCGGTACAGCTCCCGGGCGATGATCGTGCGCTGCACCTCCGACGCGCCCTCGTAGATCCGCAGCGAGCGCACCTCACGGTACAGCTCGGCGACCGGCGCGCCGGCGACCAGCCCGGCGGCACCGTGCACCTGGACGGCGTCGTCGACGACCCGCTGCGCCACCTCGGTGGCGTGCAGCTTGGCCATCGCGGCGATGCCGGTGGCCCGCCCTCCGGCATCGAGGGTCGCCGCCGCCTCGTACACCAGCAGGCGGGCGGACGTGATCGCGGTGGCGGCGTCGGCCAGCCGGTGGGCGACGGCCTGCAGCGCACGCAGGGGGCCGCCGAAGGCCTTCCGCTGGTCGGCGTGGTCGAGCGCCGCCTCCAGCGCACGCTGGGCGAGCCCGACCGCCGCCGCGCCGACACTCGGGCGGAACCGATCGAGGGTGCCCATCGCGACGCGGAAGCCGGCGTCACGTTCACCGAGGAGTTGGTCCGGGCCGACCCGCACCCCGTCGAACTCGAGGGTGCCCAGGGCGTGGGGGGCGATCAGCTCGATCGGGGCGCCGGTCAGGCCTGGCGCGTCCCCGGGCACGACGAACGCGGAGACCCCACGGGCGCCCGCGTCGGGGGTGGTCCGGGCGAACACGGTGTAGACGTCCGCGTCGGGCGCGTGGGAGATCCAGGTCTTCTGGCCCGTCAGCCGCCACCCGTCCCCGTCGGGGTCGGCGGCCAGCGTGAGGGCGGCCGCGTCGGAGCCGGCGCCCGGTTCGGAGAGCGCGAACCCCGCCACCGCCTCGCCGCGCGCGACGGCGGGGATCCACCGGCGGGCGACCTGGGACGAGCCGTCCCGCAGGAGCGGGTACGACCCCAGGCCCTGCACGGCGAAGGTGGTCTCCACGGTCGGGGACTCCGCCGCCATCGCCTCCCGCAGGGCGCACAGCTGCGTCGCGGACGGCGCCCCGTCGGCGCTACCGCCGAGCTCCCGGGGGAACAGCCGCGCCAGCACGCCGTGCGCGCCCAGCGCTGCGACCAGCTCTCGGCTCACCCGCCCCGGGGTGGCCGCCTCCGCCAGCGGTGCCAGCTCGGCGCGGGTCAGCTCGCGGAGCGCGGGCAGCAGCGCGTCTCGCTCGCTCGGCAGCAGGCTCATCGGTCCGCCCCGTTCGGTCCGTCCGGTGCGCGGTCCCGTGGCGGGCCCCAGACTCCCGGTCCGGCGCCCGTCCCCGGTGGTGGGAGCCAACCGTAGTCGGCTCCGCCGCGACATGTCACTTGCGTAACGACGGTGAGGATGGTGTGATGTCCGTGCTGCGGGAGCGGCAGCGCAGGACCACGGAGCGGACCAGCACGGGGCTGGCGGGTAGGACGACGTCGTGAAGGTGACGATCATCGGTGGCGGCCCGGGCGGGCTGTACGCGGCGATCCTGCTGCGGCGCGCCGTGCCCGACGCCGACGTCACCGTGCTGGAGCGCAACGCGCCCGACGACACCTTCGGGTTCGGGGTGGTGTTCTCCGCCGCGACCCTGGCGGGGCTCGAGGACGCCGACCCGGTCAGCTACGACCGGATGGCCTCGGCCTGGGCGCGCTGGGATCCCGTCGAGGTGCGCTACCGCGGGGAGGTGCTGCGCGCCCACGGCAACCGGTTCGCCGCGATCTCCCGCCACGTCCTGCTGCGCATCCTGCAGGAGCGGGCCACCGAGCTCGGGGTGGACCTGCGCTTCCGCACCGAGGTGGAGGACCCCGCCGCGCACCGCGAGGCGGACCTCGTGATCGCCGCGGACGGGCTGCGGAGCGTGACGCGCCAGCACGACGCCGACGCCTTCGGACCCCGCACCGAGATCGAGGGTTCCACCTACATCTGGCTCGGTACCGACAAGGTCTTCGACGCCTTCACCTTCATCTTCGCCGAGACCGACGTCGGCCCCTTCCAGGCCCACATCTACCCCTTCAGCGACGACCGCAGCACCTTCATCGTCGAGTGCACCCGCGCGGTGTGGCGTGCCGCCGGCCTGGACGCGACCGACGCGGCGTCGCTGCCGCCGGGTGCGAACGACGAGCACGCGATCGCCTTCCTCCAGGACCTGTTCGCCGACCACCTCGACGGGCACGCCCTGATCGGCAACAACTCCCGCTGGCTGGACTGGGTGACCGTGCGCAACCGCCGGTGGTGCCACGACAACGTGGTGCTGATCGGTGACGCGGCCCACACCGCGCACTTCTCGATCGGGTCGGGGACCAAGCTGGCGATGGAGGACGCGATCGCGCTCGCGCAGGCGGTGAGCCGCGGCGGGGACGTCCCCACGGCACTGGCCGCCTACGAGTCCGAGCGCCGCCCGCAGGTTGACCGGGTGCAGGAGGCCGCCCGCGAGAGCCTCGCCTGGTTCGACCGCTATCCGCGCTACCTCGGCCGTGACGCCGCCCCGGACGCTGCCGGCCCGGCTGCCGGCCCCGGGTTCCCGCCGCCGATGTTCGCCTACAGCCTGCTGACCCGCTCCTCGCGGGTCGACCACGACAACCTGCGGCGGCGCGACCCGGACCTCGTGCTCGCCCTCGACCGGTGGTTCGCGGAGCGGGCCGACGGTGGGGGCCATGCCCGCCCGCGACTGCTGCCCCCACCGCCGGCGCTGACCCCCGCCGACGTCGGGCCGCTGCGGCTCGCGAACCGCACGGTGCTCGTGGCCGAGGACCCCCAGGATGGCGCCGACGGTGCCGGGTCCGAGGCGCTGCACGAACGGACACGCACGGCCGCCACCGGAGGCGCCGGGCTAGTGCTGGTGCCGCGGCTGGCGGTGTCGCCCGACGCCCGCGCCACACCCGTCGACGCGGGGC
>SKNO01000193.1 GCA_007120465.1 Nitriliruptoraceae bacterium | reverse complement strand
CGCTCGGCCAGCGCGGCCCGGAGACCGGCCGCGGACGCGTCGGGGTCGGAGGGCAGCAGCAGCGCGCCGCCGTCGGCGAGGTTCGACGCGTCGATCCCGCCGTTGGCGGCGACGAACCCGTGCGGGGTGCGGACCACCAGCACCGCCGGGCTGTCCGCCACGATCTCCGCGGCGTGCTCCCGGGCCAGGGCCCGCCGTGCCGCCCGTGGGTCGTCCCTGTGGCCCGCCGGCAGCGGGACGGACCGGCCCTCCACGAGGCTCACGACCTTGGAGGCCACGCACACCACGTCGCCGTCGGACAGTGCCACCCCGGCCGTCTCAGCCGCCTCCAGCAGGTGGTGGGCGAGGTCGTCGCCGGCACCGAAGCGGTGCGATGTGGGCAGTGCGATGACCTGCAGCCGCTCGGTCACCGGCGCACCTCCTCGGCGAGCCGCAGGCAGGTGCGGGCGAGCGCCGCCGCGACCGCCGGGTCGTCCATCATCGTGTCGGTGGCCACGCAGCGTGGGCCCGCAGCCGCGACCACGTCCCGGAGCTCCGCGTCCTGCTGGTCGATCACCCAGCCGTCGAGCAGGGCGCCGTAGTGGTGCGCGACCCCGGCGGCGGACACCTCGGCACCCACGACCGGCAGCAGGCGGTGCGCCATCCCGCGGACCACCTCGCCGCCGATGATCGGCGAGACCCCCACCACGGGTGCGGGGCTGGTGCGCACGGCCTCCGCGATGCCGGGGACGGCCAGGATCGTGTCGATCGAGACCACCGGGTTCGATGGGGCGATCAGGATCGCGTCGGCGTCCACCAGCGCCTCCACCACCCCCGGCGCCGGCCGGGCGTCCTCGGCGCCGGCGAGACGCACGTGGGCGACCTCGGGGGCCGCGCGCTCGCGCACCCAGTACTCCTGGAAGTGCAGGTCGCGGCCGTCGGCGGTGGTGATCCGCGTGGCCACCTCGTCGTCGGTGGCGGGGAGCAGCCGCACGTCGACGCCGAACGCGCGGGCGACCTCGCCGCTGACGACCGACAGCGGTGCGCCCTCGCGGAGCCGCATCGTGCGGTGGAGGTGCACGGCCAGGTCCCGGTCCCCGAGGGTGAACCACGGCTCGTGGCCGAACCGTGCCAGCTCCTCGGCGACGGTGAAGCGCTCGTCGGCACGTCCCCACTGTTGCGCGGGGTGCACGACCCCGCCGAGCCAGTAGGTGATCGAGTCGAGGTCGGGGCAGATCCGCAGGCCCAACCGTGTGAGGTCGTCGCCGACGTTGACGATCGCGACCACCTCGTCGGCGGGGACCGCGGCGGTCAGGCCGCGGAGGAACCGGGCGGCTCCGACGCCGCCAGCCAGGACGGTGTACACGTCGGCCTCCGGGTCGGGCGGGCGGTGTCAGCGTAGGGCGGGGGACCGGCAGCCCCGAGCCGGTGGGTGCCCCGGCGTGACGGGGCACCGTCGGTGGTCGGGGCCGGCGATGCGGGCAGCACCCCGGCGGGTGACTACGTTGGGCGCCGAGCAGGGAGGTCGCCATGGCGTTCGATCCGACCGCACCCGGGCACGGGGACGAGGGGCCCGGCCCGGAGGTCCTCGCCCGCCTGCGTCCCCGGGCGCTCCACCGCGCGGAGGAGGGACGCGCCCTCAAGCGTGACGAGGTCGCGGCCCTGATGACCTGCCGCGGCGAGGATCTCGACCGGCTGTTGGCGGTCGCGGCACGGATCCGTGACGCCGCCCCGTGGTACGCCGAGGGTGGCTGGGGACGTGATCCGGCGGGGCAGCGGCGGGTGACCTACTCCCGCAAGGTGTTCGTCCCGCTGACCCACCTGTGCCGGGACAGCTGCGGCTACTGCACCTTCGCGTGGCCGCCGAAGGGGGACGTGCCCGCCTTCCTGTCGCCCGACGAGGTGCTGCGCACCGCCCGTGAGGGGCAGCAGGCCGGCTGCACCGAGCTGCTGTTCACCCTCGGCGACAAGCCAGAGCTGCGCTACCCGAAGGCGCGGGCATGGCTGGACGCCCGCGGGTACCAGACCACCCTCGAGTACCTGCGCGCCGTCGCGATCCAGGTGATCGAGGAGACCGGGTTGCTCCCGCACCTCAACCCCGGGGTGATGTCGTGGGCCGAGATGTCGACGCTCAAGCAGGTCGCGCCGTCGATGGGGATGATGCTCGAGACCACCTCGCGGCGGCTGCTCGCGAAGGGCGGGGCCCACCACAACGCCCCCGACAAGGACCCGCAGGTGCGCCTGCAGGTGCTGGAGGACGCGGGACGCCTGTCGGTGCCCTTCACCTCGGGGCTGCTGATCGGGATCGGGGAGACCCTGCCGGAGCGGGCCGACACCCTGTTGGCGCTGCGCGAGTCCCACCGGCGGTACGGGCACCTGCAGGAGGTGATCGTCCAGAACTTCCGGGCGAAGCCCGACACCGCGATGCGCGACCACCCCGAGCCCACCTTCGAGGACCTGCTCGCCACCGTCGCGGCCGCCCGGGTGCTGCTCGGGCCGACCGTGCACCTGCAGGCGCCGCCCAACCTCTCGCCCGGCGTGTACGGGCGGAGCCTCGCGGCCGGGATCGACGACTGGGGCGGCGTGTCCCCCGTGACCCCCGACCACGTCAACCCCGAGGCGCCGTGGCCCCACCTCGATCGGCTGGCGGAGGAGTCCGCCGCCCACGGCTTCACCCTGACGCCGAGGTTGTGCGTCTACCCGGAGTACGTCACGACGCCCGACCCGTGGCTGGCGGGACGCATGCGCGCCCCCGTCGCCGCCCTCGCCGGACCCGACGGGCTGGCCCGCCCGGATGCCGTCCCCGCGGGCCAGCCGTGGCAGGACCCCGAGGTGCGTTCCGGTGCCGTGACCGCGGAGATGGCCGCGGTGATCGACGGCGACGAGGCCGGCGGCTCCGCAGCTGACGGGCGCAACGCCCGGTCGGCACAGGCCGAGGACCCGCTGCACCGGGCGGTGTACGGCGACCTCCACGTCATCGCCGATGGCGTGCTGGCGACCAACGCGCCGCGTACCGAGGGCCCGCCGAGGACCCGGCTGCGTCGTGACGTCGCTTCCGCGTTGGCTCGGGCGCAGCGCGGGGTGGTGCTCGACGACGCCGAGGCCCTGCGCCTGTTCGACGCGACAGGCGTGGAGCTGGACGCCCTCGCGCGCGCCGCCGACGAGGTGCGCGCGGCCTGGGTCGGCGACGAGGTCACCTACGTCGTCAACCGCAACATCAACTTCACCAACGTCTGCTACACCGGCTGCCGGTTCTGCGCCTTCGCCCAGCGCCGTGACGACCCCGACGCCTACACCCTGTCCCTGGAACAGATCGCCGACCGTGCCGAGGAGGCGTGGCAGCTCGGCGCCACCGAGGTGTGCATGCAGGGCGGGATCCACCCGGACCTGCCCGGCGACTACTACTTCGACCTGCTCGACGCGATCCTCGCGCGGGTGCCCGGGATGCACATCCACGCCTTCAGCCCCATGGAGGTGGTCAACGGCGCGTCCCGGCTCGGGGTCCCGATCCGCGAGTGGTTGCAGGAGGCCAGGCGGCGCGGGCTCGGGTCGATCCCGGGGACCGCCGCCGAGATCCTCGACGACGAGGTCCGGTGGGTGCTCACGAAGGGCAAGCTGCCGGCGTCGCAGTGGATCGAGGTGGTGACCACCGCCCACGAGATCGGGTTGCCGTCCTCCTCGACGATGATGTACGGGCACGTCGACGAGCCGCGGCACTGGGTCGCGCACCTCAAGCTGCTGCGCCGCCTCCAGGAGCGCACCGGCGGGTTCACCGAGTTCGTGCCCCTGCCCTTCGTCCACCAGCTCGCCCCGATCTACCTCGCCGGCGTGGCGCGGCCCGGGTCCTCGTGGGAGGACGACCGGCGGGTGCACGCGATCGCTCGCCTGCTGCTGCAGGGCGCGATCGACCACGTCCAGGTGTCGTGGGTCAAGCTCGGGCTCGAACGTGCCGTGACCCTGCTCCAGGGCGGGTGCGACGATCTCGGGGGCACCCTCATGGAGGAGACCATCTCGCGGATGGCGGGGTCCGAGCACGGGGTCCGGCAGACCCCCGAGGCGCTCGAGGCCACCGCCCGCGCGGCGGGGCGGACCGTGCGGCAGCGCACGACCGTCTACGGGCGGGTCCCAGAGCGCGCCCCCGCCTGAACCGCCCGCCAGCGCACGCCGCCGGCCGCAGGAGCGGGCGTGCCGGGTCTCGAGGTGGCCCCACGTCGCCGTGCATCGGGGCCCCGCGTCGCGGTGAGCGGCCTCGCACGTTGCCGCGCTGCCCGGTGACCCGGTCCTGCGCGCCCCTCGATCGAACCTGTGCAGAAAACTGGACACGAAACTTGACAAACCCTATACAACCTGTCACGCTTCGGGCACCGAGACCCGGAGACCCCGATGACCGCTTCCGCCAGCATCGCCGCCCCCGCCCGTGCAGCGGCCGCGCCCCGGCCCCGCGTGCTCGACGACGCGGACGTGACGACCGAGCACCTGCTCGTCGAGGCCGCAGCCGGTGACCAGCAGGCCTTCGCGCACCTGTTCGACCGCGTGGCTCCGCAGGTGCTCGGGATCACGCTCCGGGTGCTGCGCGACCGGTCCCTGGCCGAGGAGGTCAGTCAGGAGGTCATGGTGGAGGTGTGGCGCAAGGCCGCGCGCTTCGACCCCGACCGCGGCAGCGCCTCCGGGTGGATCACCACCCTCGCCCACCGGCGTGCCGTCGACCGGGTCAGGAGCGAGCAGGCCAGCCGCGACCGCGACGATCGCGTCTCCCGCCGCGACGAGGCCCGCGCGTTCGACGCGGTCGCGGACGAGGTCGAGGTGCGCCTCGACCACTGGCAGGTCCGGCAGGCGCTGTCCACCCTCACCGAACGCCAGCGCGAAGCCGTCGAGTTGGCGTACTTCGCCGGCCACACCTACCGCGACGTCGCTACGGTGCTCGGGATCCCCGAAGGCACGGCCAAGTCCCGCCTGCGCGACGGCCTGCTGCGGCTGCGCGAGGCACTCGAGGATCTCGTCTGACCGACTGGTCTCCACCAGCCCATCCAGCCCGCCACCACCGGCCTCCCCGTCCTCCCACGGGGAGGCCGGCTGCTGTGCGGCCACCCCGCCGGCGCGCCTCGCGTTCCCGGTCACCCACCGTCGCGCCGTGCGGTCGCAGCCACCAGCCGTCGTGGCGCCCGGGTGGGGTCGCCCCCACCCGTTGTGGTCCTCCCCTTGACCGCGCGGCCACGGTGCGTCAGAATGACGCCCGTGTAGTTCCATGGTTGTCAAGGTCAGGAGCAGCGGTGGGGGCGATCGCCGAGCTGACAGCGAAGCTCGCCTTCGACGCGGACGATCGCGCCTGGATGCTGGAGGCCAAGTGCCTCGACGCCGACCCTGAGGCGTTCTTCCCCGAGAAGGGCGGTTCCACGCGTGAGGCCAAGCGGATCTGTGCCGCTTGCCCGGTCCGCACCGAGTGTCTCGACCACGCCCTCACCCACGAGGAGCGGTTCGGGATCTGGGGCGGGCTGTCGGAGCGCGAACGGCGACGGGCCAAGCGCCTCAGCGCCTGACCCTCGGCGCGGGGGACCGGGCCGCCTCGGGGGTGACCGCGATCGACGATCGCGGCGGTGACGGCGTCAGGCATCCGGCGTGTGGTGCGTGGCACGGTGCCGCGGTGGCCACCGTCGTCCGGGCCCCCGGAGGATCTCCCGGTCGTGGGCCTGTGGTAGCGTCCGGCCTCGCTTCGGCGTGGGTCCTCGCCCGGGGATCCCCCGACCTTCCGGTGCGCCCTCCCGCACCATCGCACGCCGGCACCGCGTCGTCCTCGAGGTCAGGAGCGATCCCACCGTGCAGGCCAGCCCTGTGCCCCGTGTCCTCGCGGTGCTCGTGACCCACGATGGTGCCCCGTGGGTGTCCCACGCGCTGGACGCGCTGGAGGCGCAGAGCTACGCCGAGGTGGAGGTGCTCGCGGTCGACAACGCGAGCACCGACGGCTCCCGCCGCATCCTCACCGACCGGCTCGGGTACGACCGGGTGCTCGTCGCCGACCGCGACCTCGGGTTCGGGGCGGCCGTGTCGATGGCCCTGGACGCCCACGCCGGGGATGCCGACCTCGTCTGGCTCCTGCACGACGACCTCGCACCCGAACCCGACGCCCTCGCCCACCTCGTCGAGGCGATGCAGCAGGATCCGCGGCTCGCCGTCGTCGGCCCCAAGCTGCGCTCCTGGGAGCATCCCGACCAACTGCGGTCGGTGGGGTGGACGATCGACCTGACCGGTCGCGCCGACTCGGGGGTCGACCCGGGCGAACTGGACCAGGGGCAGCGGGACCAGCAACGTCGGGTCCTGTACGTCTCCACCGCCGGGATGCTCGTCCGACGTGAGACGTTCGACGAGCTCGGCCGGTTCGACCGCCGCTACCACCTGTTCCGCGACGACCTGGACCTGTGCTGGCGCGCCTGGCTGGCCGGCCACGACGTCGAGGTGGTGCCGGACGCGGTCGCCGAGCACGTCGACGCCGCCGCGGAGTACGTCCGGCTCGGGCAGGCCCGGTTCATCGGCCCACGCTACTTCGCCGAGCGCAACACCCTTGCGACGCTGCTGAAGAACTACGGGCCGGCGCGGCTGCCGCTGGTGCTCGTCCTCTACCTCGTCGTCGGGGTGGCGAAGGTCCTCGGGTTCCTGCTGACCCGGCGCGTCTCCGACGCGTGGCAGACCGTCCGGGCCTGGGTCTGGAACGTGTGGCACCTGCGGGAGACCTGGCGCCTGCGTCGGCGTGCCCAGCACCTGCGACGACGCCGTGACGGGGAGCTCCGGGAGCTGTTCGGTCGGATCGCCCCCCGGGTCCGTGCCTACGCCGAGGCGATCGGCGGGTGGATCGCCGGCGGGGACCAGGCCACGGTGGTGTTGGAGACGCCGGTCACCGAGCCCGAAGACACGGCCCCCGAGCCGGGGTTGCGTCGGGTGGTGCGCCGGGTCCGTGAGCGACCGATCCTGGTCACCGGGCTCGCGCTGGTCGTCCTGGTGGCGGTCGGTGCGTGGCCGCTGTTCGTGGGCATCCAGCTGCGGGGCGGGGACCTGGCACCCTGGCCGGCCTCGCCCTGGGCGTTCCTCGGTGATCACACCTCCGGGTGGTACGAGGCGGGCGGGCTCGGGACCAGCGTCGACCCCAGCCCCGCGCAGGCGATCCTCGGCCTGCTCCACGTGCTCGTGGGCGGCAACGCCTACCTCGCCCCCCGCCTGCTGCTGCTCGGGAGCATCGCCGTCGCGTGGATCCTGGCGCTGCGGGCCGCCCAGACCTACTCGCGCCGCCGGATCCCCCGGGTGGTGGCGGCCACCGCCTACGTGCTGTCGCCGCCGGCCCTCGCCGCGCTGTCCACCGGTCAGGTCGGTGTGCTGGTCGTGTTCGCCCTGCTCCCGGGCATCGTCGCGGCGGCGATCACCCTGTCGCGTCAGCGCACGCCGCCTGCCCGAGCCTGGCGTTCGGTGTCGGCCGTGGCGATCCTGACCGCGGTCGCCGGCGCCTTCGAACCGCTCGTCCTCGTCGCCGTGCTGGCCGCGGGCACGATCGTGATCGTGGTGGCGCTGGTGGTGCGCCGACCGACCGCCTGGCACCGGGCCCTCGCGGTGCGGATGGTGACCGCGAGCGTCCTCCCCTTCGTCCTCCTGCTGCCCTGGAGCCTGCGTCTCGTCGAGCCCGATGGCCCGCTCCTCGGTGCGGCTGGCGAGGTCGCGGGTGGCGAGCTGTGGCGCTGGGTCCTGCTGAGCCCCGAGCTCGCCGGGTTCCCCGGGATCCTCGCCGGGGTCGGGTTCGTGCTCGCGGGGCTGCTCGGGCTCGTGCTGGGCACCCCGCGGACGCCCGGGTTCGTCGCGGTGCTCTGGACGGTCGCGCTGGCCGGTGCGGTGGGGGCCTGGAGCCTGGGCCGTCTGGGGACGCTGGCGTGGCCCGGGCTGCCGCTGTTGCTGACAGCGGCCGCCTTCGCCGGGCTGTTCGCGCTGGCCTTCGCCACCGCCGAGGCGTCGCTGTCTCGGTTCGGGTTCGGGTGGCGTCAGCTGGCCGCCGCACTGACCGCGGCCGGGGTCGGGGTCAGCCTGGCCGTGGTCGCCATCGATCTCGCCCGCGGTCCCTGGGATGCCTACGCGCTCGACGACGAGCCCCTGCCCGCCTTCGTCCAGGCGGCCGCGCAGCACGAGCCCTTCCGGGTCCTGGTCCTGGCGGACACCCCCGACGGGGTGGTGTGGGAGCTGGTCCCGGGTGCGGGGCCGAGCATGGCCGCCTACGGGGTCCCGCCGTCGCCCGAACTCGACCGGGTGGCGGGGCTGGTCCAGGACACGATGGACCGGCGCGATCCGGGTGCGCTGGCGCGGCTCGGGCCGCTCAACGTCCGGTTCGTGCTGGTCCCGTCCGGTGGGACGAGCGACCTGCTCGACACCGTGCTGCGCGCCCAGCTCGGGCTGGAGCCGCGCCCCCTCGTGGACGGCCGGCTGTACCAGATCGCCGGCTGGATGCCGCCGGTGTCCCTCGTGCTCGCCGACGACGCGCGGCACCTGGCCGAGCAGGGGGTGCTGCCCGAGGACGCCCAGCCGTTGGCGCTGCGGCGCGACGAGGACGACGAGGTGTACCGGGGCCGTCCCCGCGTCGACGGGGTGCTCGTGGTCGCGGACACCGACGATCCCGAGTGGGAGGCCCGTGCGGACGGGACGCCGCTGGAGCGCCTGGACGGTCCTCCGGTGATGTTCGCCACCGGTGACGGTGCGGAGGTGCTCGAGGTGGAGCATGCCGGCGGCGCCGCCCGCCGCCTCGCCATCACCGGACAGGTCCTGGTGGTGGCGCTGGTGTTCTCGCTGGCGCTGCGTCCGCCGGAGTTCGCCCGGCGTCGTGAGGAGGAGGGGACGGTCGGCCACGACGCGGAGGTGGCGTCGTGACGCGTCGCACCTTCTGGGTCGCCGTCGGGCTGGTGGTGGCGGTCGCCGCCGCCGTCGCCGCCGTGGGCGT
>SKNO01000283.1 GCA_007120465.1 Nitriliruptoraceae bacterium | reverse complement strand
GGATGGAGGCGACCGAGCAGCGGCTCACGGCAGCGTTCGAGCGTGGCCTGCGTGAGGCGATCACCTCCCAGACCCGACTGATCGTTGTGTCGTTGTTGGTCGCGATCGTGACGATCGCCGGACTGGCCATCGGCCTGCCGTAGCGTCCGTCGACGGGCCGCCCGGACGCGCTGATCGCCGATGGTCACCCTGGGCCGACGTGGCGATCAGGCCGGGACGTGGCAGGTGAATGCCAGTTGGGTCGCGATCTGCGCAGGCGCGGCCGAGACGACCCGCTCGTCGCCGGTGGTGGCCCGCACCCCCACCGAGTGGACGTCGTTGACCACCTCGCCGTCCCCGTCGGTCACCTCCGGCGGGGCGAGCAGCGTGACGTGCCCGCCGGTCGCCACCTCGACGACCAGCAACCCGGCCTGCGACCCGACGGCGACGTGGGGGTCGCCGGACAGCGGGCTCGACCCACGTTGGGTGACGTAGGCGAACCGGCCGTCGGGGGAGAAGTCGAGGATGTCCGGCGTGTCCCCGGCGTCGAGCTGCCCGACCACCTCGAAGCTGCTGGCGTCGATGATCTGCCCGTCGTCGGACCCGCGGTTGACCTGCCAGAAGGCGCTGCCGTCGGGGGTCAGGCGCACGCCGTGCGCGTCGACCCCGTCCGAGGACGCCTGGTGCACGAGCTCGAAGGTGGCGGTGTCGAACACGTACCACTCTCCCTCGCCGTCCTCGATGTCGGCACCGAAGACGCCTGACCAGTTGGCGACGACCCGCGTGTCATCCTGCGTGAACCCGATGCCGCAGTTGGCGCGGATCTCCGCCGGGTCGTAGGCGTGGACCACCTCGGCGCGGTCGGTGTCGAAGACGAACAGCCCGCCCTGCTCGATGCCGGGCCCGAGGGTGACCCAGGCGCGGCCCTCACCGTCGTAGTCGTGGCAGACCGGCGAGTGGGACGGGAAGTCGTAGCCGGTGTCCGCGAGCAGCGGCTCGACGTCCACGCGGCGGTCGATCTCGAAGGTGGGCTCGTCGGCGTCGAGGTCGAGCGTGATCTCCACGAGCTGCTGCGCGCCGATGGCGGCGACCCAGACGGCGGCGTCGTCGGGGGTGACCGCCGCCATGTGGCTGCCGCCGCCGGTGGGCAGGACCGCGACCACCTCGCGCTGGGCCGCGTCGACGACGATCGTGGCAGCGCCAGCGGTCGCGGCGACGAACGCGTACCGGCCTTGCGAGTCGAAGTCGACCATGTGCGGGACGGTGCGGCCGGCCTCCGGGTCGAAGTCGGGGGCGACCGCGCGCAGCGCGGCGGGGCTGACGTCGATCACGGCGACCTGGGTGTGCGTGTCGTCGTAGACGTGGATCCGGTCGGTGCCCTGGTCGAGGGACCACACCTCGTGCGACCGGTCGGCGGTCGCCGCCACGACGATCAGGATCGCGGCGGCCACGGCGAGCACGCCGAGGAAGGTCAGGACCAGGGGGCGGCGGACGGTCGCCATGGCGGATCCTCCGGGGGTGGTGGGGGCTCGGTCGGCCGGGGCCGGTGCGCGTCGTCGGGTGCATCGGGGGGCACGCCGTCGCGTCCAGGCCGGGGCCCGACCGGTCCGTGGAGCGCAGGACGCTACGGAACGACGTCGAGGTGGCAACGCCCACACGGTGCGAACCGTGGGAACCGCCGGCGTCCCCGCGCGGTCAGAGGGCGCCGGCGCGCGCGGTCAGAGGATCCCGGCGCGCTGGATCCAGACGATCCCGGCCACGGCGACGACGACGCCGACCACGATCCGTACCCACAGCGAGACGAGCTTGCCGCGGGAGAGGTCCGCGGGGGCGTCGGTGCCCGGCATCGTGCCGGTGCGGTGGTAGCGCCACAGCGCGGCGACGGTGCCCACCGCCATCGCCGCCCCCAGCGCGGCGAACGACCCGACGATCAGGAACAGCCAGGACGTCTCGCCCACCGGCACCTCCTCGTGGCGCACCACGACGAGTCTACGGAGGTGGCCCACACCGGCTGCATCCCGCCGGCGGTACGGCCGGTGGCCACTCGGGCGATGGCCGCGCGGCGGGAACCGGATCGTGGCCCAGGACGTCCTACCGGGCACGATGGGACCGTCGAGGTCCCGGGACAGGAACGGAGACGACATGCGACGGCGCATCACGATGGTGACGGCGGTGACCGCCGCGCTCGTGCTCGCAGCGTGCGGTGTGGAGGATCCCAACGACGCTGCGGCACCTCCCGTGGAGCCGGTCGACGAGGAGCCCGCCGACGAAGCCGCGCCCGAGCCTCCGGCTGACGAGGACGTTGCGGAGGAGCCGGCAGCGCCCGACGAGGGCAACGACCGCGCGGACGAGGCGCCGGACACCGGGGATGGCCACATCAGCAACGGACTCGGCGCCGAGATCGACCTGGCGGTCGCGGATGCCGCCGCGACCTTCGGGGTGGCCGCCGCGGACATCGAGGTGGTGCTCGCGGAACGGGTCACGTGGAGCGACGGGTCGCTGGGCTGCCCCAAGCCCGGGGAGATGTACACCCAGGCACTCGTCGACGGCTACCGGATCGTGCTGTCGGTCGATGGGCAGGAGGTCCACTACCACGGCGCAGAGGGCGATGAGCCCTTCCGCTGCGAGCGTCCGATCGACCCGGTCGACGGCGCCACCCGCTGATCCACCCCACGAGCGCGGCCGAACCTCGCCGCCGGACGGCGGGACGCGGTCAGTTCAGGCTCGGGTCGTCCGGGAAGGTCGCGAGCAGCCGGAGCCGGTCGGGCTGGCGCGCCAGCACGCTGTGCCACAGCCCGTCGGGGTCGTCGGTGAACACGTCCCCGGGCTCGGCGTCGACCATGAACCAGGCGCCCTGCTCGACCTCCTCCTCGAGCTGCCCGGGCGCCCACCCGGCGTAGCCGGCGAAGACCCGGACCCGTTCGAGGTCGGCGGCGGCGAGCACCGGATCGGAGTCGAGGTCCACCAGCCGGATCCCGTCGATGATCGGTGACCACCCGTCGGGGGCGACCCCCGCCGTGGCCCGGCCGAGCGCCACGATCGCGGTGGGTTCGACCGGCCCCCCGCCGAACAGCACCGGCGGGTCGGCGGCCAGGTCGGTCCAGGCGTCCAGCGTCTCACGGACCGTGACCGCCGAGGCGCGGTTGAGGACCACGCCGAGCGCCCCCTCCTCGTCGTGGTCCAGCACGAACACGACGGCACGATCGAAGTTGCCGTCGGCGAGCGCGGGGCTCGCGACCAGCAGGCGTCCGGTGAGCCACTCGTCCACGGCGTCCTCCTCGCCGCAGACGGTACCGGTCGCGCAACACGCACTGCAGGCGGAACGCGATGGACCGGCCGACCGGCGGCGGACGCTCAGACCGGGGTGGGCGGGCCCCCACCGCCGTTCGGTGACCCGCCACCCGACGCGTTGCGGGCCAGGTTGGCGAAGGTCGTCAGGTGGTTGAGGAAGGCCAGCTTGACGATCCCGGTGGCGCCGTTGCGGTGCTTCGCGACGATCAGTTCGGCGATGCCCTTGTCGGGGGTGTCCTCGTCGTACACCTCGTCGCGGTAGATGAACCCGACGATGTCCGCATCCTGCTCGATCGAGTTGTGCAGGACCAGCCCCTCGGCGACGAAGTTGTGGTGCTCGGCCACCGTCGCATCGAAGACCTCCTGCTCCCCGAGAGGTTCGATCGCGGTGATCTCGTCCCACATGAGGTCGTCCGTGGCGAGCGGGTGCGGCGCAGCGTCGCCGGGATCCGCTGCCATCCCATCGAGGCGTTCCAACGCCGCCGGGACGGTCTCGCCACGCGCCCCGTGACACCCGACCTCTCGCAGGAACCGCCGTTGCTGCGCGACGCCATCGACGTGCACGCGGTGCCCTATGCGGCCGTTGCGACGATCGACCTCGCCGATCGTGGCGATGATGCCGACGCGGCGCAGCAGGAGCACGAGATCCACGGCGAGTCGGAGGGAACCCGTGGCGTAGGCGAGGGTCACCGCCGGCCCGCGCTGACCGGCCGGTCGCACGTGCAGGCATCCATCCGTCGCCCACAGGTGAGCCAGGAACAGCCGGATCTGATCGTCGGGGAGGGCGAAGACCATCGCCGGCAAGCGCTTCTCGTCCGAGCGCTTGTTCCACAGCCCCAACCCCTCGAGCCACACCGCGATCGGATGTCGTCGGCCGTGCGTCAGCCGGTGCGGAGACGGCAGCCACAGCCGTGTCGTGCGCGAGGACCCTCCATCACGCTCTCGCCGCGCGGTGACCCCGAACCGGTTCCACGCCGCCTTCTCGACCGCCTGGAGGTTGGCCTCGTCCGCCGTGGTGTAGTGGATCGGCTGGTGGGCGACGGCGGTCCCCTCCCCGATCAGGTGGGCCAGCAACACGAGCGCGTCCGGGTCCATCGGCTGCGGCTGGCCGGGCTCGGGAAGCGAGCGGGCGGTCGCGACCCGCGCACCTACCCCCAGATCATCGAGCGCCGTCCAACCGTCGCGCGTGCGGAAGGGGTGGTTGCCGCTCGCTTCGACCGACAGACCCGACCGGAGCGTGACCCGGTGGACCAGCTTGCGTCCGGACCGGAACGCGTGCGTGAGCCGACCGGGGACGAGCCGGCCGGTGGCATCGGTCGACCAGACCGGCACGTCGGTGAGGTCGTCGTCCAGCAGCTCACCGAAGGTGACCGGCGCACCGGTGTCGGCCCGGAACAGTCGCGTCCCGCGGGTGAGGCAACCGGATTCGCGGAGGTCGGCGAGCATCGGGCGCTTGTCGGTACGGGACTCGGGCTGGCGGGAGAGCTGGGACAGCGCGATGACGGGCGCGTCCATCTCCTTGGCGAGCATCTTCAGCCCACGGGAGATCTCGGCGACCTCCTGCTGACGGTTGTCGACGCGTCGGTGGGCCTGCATCAGCTGCAGGTAGTCGACGATCACCAGGTCGAGGCCGTGTTTCTGCTTGAGCCGGCGGCACTTCGCGCGGATCTCGTTCAGGGTGATCGACGGGGTGTCGTCGACGAACAGCGGTGCCTCGGACAGGGTCCCGAGCGCGTCACCGAGCTTGAGCCAGTCCGCATCGTCGAGCCGACCGGTCCGCAGCTTGCTGGAGTCGATCCGCGCCTCGGACGACAACAGCCGGTTGACGATCTCGATCTTCGACATCTCGAGGCTGAACATGATCGTCGGCCGGCCGATCTTGGCCGTCACGTAGTGCGCGAGCCCGAGCGCCAGACTGGACTTCCCCATCGCGGGTCGTGCCGCGATGATGATCAGGTTCTGGGGCTGCAACCCGGCGGTGAGCCGGTCGAAGTCGTTGTAGCCCGTGGGCAGTCCGGTGACCTCGGAGCGTTGGTCGGCGAGCCTCTCGATCTGCTCGAAGGAGTCGGTGAGCAGATCGCCGAGCTTGGCGTAATCCGACACCGTGCCGGTCTGTGCCACCTCGTACACCAGGCTCTCGGCCCGGTCGACGACCAGCTCGGCGTCGTCGGTGCCTTCGTACCCGAGCCTGACGACCTCCGTCCCGACGTCGATCAACCGCCGCAGGAGCGCCTTCTGCCGGACGATCCGGGCGTAGTAGGCGGCGTTGGCGGCCGTCGGCACCGCAACGGTCAGGTCGTAGACGGCCGCCGCGCCACCGACCTCATCGAGCCGCCCGTGACGGGCGAGCCAGTCGGTGATCGTGACCGTGTCGATCGCGGCGCCGGCCCGGGTCAGCTCGAGGACCCCTTCGAACACGATCCGGTGGGCGTTGCGGTAGAAGTCCTCGGGCCGCAGCAGTTCGGTGACGTCCGACGCGGCGTTCTTCGACAGCAGCGCCGCGCCGAGCACCGACACCTCGGCGTCCAGGGAGTGCGGCGGCACCCGGTCGTAGGCCCGCGCCGACCCGCCGGAGGGTGCGGCCTCGGGGGGCGGCGCGGCGGGCGGACCGTCGGGTGGCGGCGCGAGGGAGTCGGTCATGACGCGCTGTGCTCCTCCGCGCCCACGTCCACTCCCTCCGTGTCAGCCGGGCCTCGTTCCGGTCCTCGCTCGTCGGTGGGACACCCTACGACGTGGTGCTCGTCGCCGCGTCCTGCTCCTCGTCCGACGAACCGCCGCCGGTGTCGGCGTCCTCGGCGGACGCCTCGGCGTCGGCCTGCTCGGCCTCGAAGGCCTCGGCGGCCTCGATCGCCTCCTCCGCGAGGTGCTCGATCTCGGCGCCCTCGGTCGGCACCGGAGGCGGCGGGATCTCCTCCTCGCTGACGATCGCCCCGTGCTGGACGGTGACCTTGCCCTCCTCGTCGACGACGTCGACGACGACGGTGGCCTCGACCTGGGGGTGCACCTGGACCGGGACCTCGTAGGTGCCGATCTGCTTGATGGTGCCCTTGAGCGCGATGCGCTTGCGCGGGATGTCGTGCCCGCGCTCCTTGAGGACCCGGGCGATGTCCAGCGCGCTGACCGAGCCGTACAGCGAGCCGCGATCGTCGACGCGGGCAGCGATGCGCAGGGCGCGGGCCTCGAGAGCGTCCTTGGCGGCCTCGGCCGACCCGAGCGTCTTGGCCTCGACGGCCTTGCGGGCACGGGTCAGCGCCTCGGCCTCCTTCATCGCCCCCTGGGTGGCCCTGATCGCCAGACCGCGGGGCAGGAGGTAGTTGCGGGCGAAGCCGTCGGCGACCTCGACGACGTCGCCGGCGAGCCCGACGTTGTCGACCTCGCGCTTCAGGATGACCTTCATCGCGTCCTCCTCAGCGGGTCGTGTACGGGATCAGCGCCATCTCGCGGGCGTTCTTGACCGCCGCAGCGAGCTGGGCCTGGCACTTCGCGCAGGTGTTGGACGTGCGCCGCGCCTTGATCTTGGCCCGCTCGTTGAGGAAGGGCTTGATCAGGGCGAGGTCCTTGTAGTCCACGTACTCGATGCCCTGGGCGCAGATCGGGCAGGGCCTGGGCTTGCGTGGCCTGCGGTCCTTGGTGTCCCTAGCGGACTTCTTTGGCGGCATGGGCGTGCTCCTCGTGGGGGCGCGGCCGGCGGTCAGGCCGCCGGCGCCGTGGTCGACGGGTGAAGCGTGGGTGGTCGGTCAGAAGGGGACGTCGTCGTCGGTGGGCGGGGGCGGTGCGGCGCTGCTCGCCTCGCCAGACGACGAGCCGCTGGACTTCTCCGGCTTGGCCTTGGCCCAACGCAGCGACGGGGCGATCTCGTCCGCCTCGATCTCGGTGACCCAGACGGTCTGCCCCTGTTGGTTCTCGTAGCTGCGGACCTTGACCCGGCCGATCACGACGACGCGGTCGCCCTTGGACAGCGATTCCGCGGCGTTCTCGGCGAGGTCCCGCCAGGCGTTGACGTTGAGGAAGGTCGTCTCCTCCTGCTGCTGGCCGTCACGGCCGGTCCAGCGGCGGTTGGAGGCGACCCGCAGCGTGGCGACCGCCGCACCGCCGCCGGTGAACCGCAGCTCGGGGTCGTCGGTGAGGTTGCCGATGAAGGTGATGAAGTTGCTCTCGAACGCCATGATGGCTCCTTGACGCGGGATGCGGCCGTCGTGAGAGGACGGGGCTGGTGCGTCGCGTGTCAGGCGTTGGAGCGCACCCGGATCTCCGGCCGCACGGTCTTGAACCGCACGACGTGGTCGGAGATCTTCAGCTGGCGCTCGAGCTCGTTGACCGCGTCGGCGGTCGCCTGGAAGTCGAGCACGCCGTAGTAGCCGTGGTCGCGCTTGTTGATCTCGTACGCGAGTCGGCGGCGTCCCCACCAGGCTTCGTCGAGCAGGGTGCCGCCCTGCTGGGCCAGCACCTCCTTCGCCCGCTCGAAGACCTGCTGGGCAGCGTCCTCTTCGAGGGTGTCGGTGATGATGGCCATCAACTCGTAGCGGCGCATGTGCACTCCTCTGGTCGCGCCGCCCCACGCGGATGCGCGGTGCGGTCCGGCTGGCGACGACGTCCGGTCGCTGCCAGCCAGGGTGGTGGCCCCCGCGGACGCGGCTGCTGCGACGCGCGATGCGCACGGCAGCCGCCGTTGGGAGCAGGGGTGCGGTCGTGCCGTGTCCCCGACGCCGGCACGGCGGAGCCGCACAGGGGGGAGGGAGACACGACGCGCGCAGCCGCGTGAGCTGCGCGCTTGACCCGGTGAACGTACCCGAGACACCCGTCCTCTCACAACCGGCACCGTAGAGGCTGGGCGTGACACGGCGACGTCGAGGTGGCCACCTGTGGACGGCGGCGCGCAGCCGGGGGGCGAGACCGCGCACCCGGGCCGCGGCACCGCACGCCACGGAGGCCACCGGCCCGGCCGGTCACGGACCGCCAGCAGCGTCGGCCCGTTCCAGCGAGGCTCGTCAGCGGCGAGGCTCGTCACCGGCGGGGCTCGTCGCCAGCGAGGTCGCGCAGCCGCGCGACCGCGCGGGTGGGAGACAGCCCGTGCCGTTCGATCAGCACCGCGGCCACGAGCAGGACGACGCCGGCTGCGGCGAACCACGCCCACGTCGGGACCAGCGCGGCGTACGCGATCGTCTCGACCAGCACGACGGACACGAGGACCACGATCCCGACGGTCAAGGGGCCACCACGCCCCGACGCACCACCGTGGATCACCGCGACCAGGGCGATGCCACCCGCGAGGATCGTGTGCCAGCCGGGACCGTTCGCGAGGCGCTCGGCCAGCGCCGGGACCGCGACGAGCAACAGCGGGGGGACATCGATGGCCCACGAGCTGACGCGGCTGGCTCGACGAGCGGTCCACCCTGCGGCCACCAGCTGCGCCGCGACCGGCAACAGCCACACGTCGACCGCGGTGATCCCCGACAGGTGCAGCAGCGACCACAGCCCGACGGTGGCGACCGCCCCGCCGAGGTGGCCGACGACGAGGTTGCGACGGACGACGCCGGCGGCCACCCCCACCAGCCCGAGCGCGATCAGGGCGAGGGCCCGCACGTGCGGGGTCGCGCCGATCAGCGCCCACCCCGGCAGCACGTGGAGCGCCGCGGCCGCGCCCATCGGCCACACGAGCTGCCTCGACGTC
>SKNO01000041.1 GCA_007120465.1 Nitriliruptoraceae bacterium | reverse complement strand
GGTCGTGGCGCACCACCACCGCGTCGGCCTCCACCAGCGCGTCGGCCACCGCACGTCGGCGACCGAGCAGACGCAGCTCCGGGGCGGCCTGGAGCGCGTCGACGATCCCCGCCGCCAGGATGCCCCGCGCGGCCGCCAGCCGCGCCTCCGGCGTGCGGGACACGCGCCAGGTGAAGAGCGGCACCCCGAGGCCGACGACGAGCAGCCCGGAGGCGACGATCGGGGTGGCCGCGGGGAGCAGCCACGCCGTCACGATGACGAGGCCCAGGCACGCGAAGCCGCCGCCCAGCAACGGGACGGTCCCCCGGACGAGCGCCAACTGGAGCCGTTCCACGTCGGAGACGACCCGCGCCAGGACGTCGCCGACGCGGTGCCGAGCGAGCCCCGCGGGTGCCTGCGGGACCAGCCCGGCGTACACGTGGCAGCGCAGGTCCCGCACCACCCGCAGGGCCACGTCGTGACCGGCGAGCCGCTCCAGGTACCGGGACACCCCCTTCAGCAGGGACAGGGCACGCACCCCGACGATCGCGACGGTCAGGTCGAGCAGGTTCGGTCGCAGCGCCGCGGCGGTGATCAGGTAGGTCGAGACGATCACGAGCAGGGCGCCGGCGAGCGGGGTCACCGCCCCGGCCGTGGCGGCGGCAGCCACCCTGCGGCGGTGCGGGCCGACGAGCGACCGCAGGGCGCCGACCGCCCCCGCGCCCACGGTGACCGGTGGCTCCTCGGCGGTCTCGTCCGATCCGCGGTCCTCGTCCCCCGCCGAGTGGGTCGGGCCGACCGTCGACGTCACCGCTCCCGGCAGGAGGTCGGCGACAGCCAGTGGGCGCGACGCCGCGACGAGACGGGCGAAGGCACCGTCGCCTGTCGCCAGGTCGGCCGGTGCGCCCTGTTCGGCGACCCGTCCGTCGTCCAGGACCACCACGTGCTCGGCGTCGGCGGCGAGGGCGACGCGGTGGGTGAGCACCACCACCGTGCGGCGGCCACGCAGTCCCGCGAGCACGGTCCGAACCGCCCGTTCCGCCTCGACGTCGAGGTCGCTGGTGGGTTCGTCCAGTACCAGCAGCCGCGCAGGGCGCAGCAGCGCCCGGGCCAACGCGAGCCGCCGCCGCTGCCCGGCCGACAACCCCTGCCCTCCGGGGCCGATCAGCGTGTCCAGCCCGTCGGGCAGGGCTCGCACCTCCTCGTCAAGTGCCACCGATCGCAGCGCCGCCCAGACGCCCGCCTCCGACGGCGGTGCGGTGCCGCTCCCGAGCGTGGCGAGCTCCCGCACCGTGCCGCGTAGGGACGCCGGCTGCTGGGGCACCCAGGCGATGCGCCCGTGCCACGCCTCGGGATCGAGGTCGACCAGCGCGACCCCGCCGACGCTGACCGCACCTCGATCCGGGACGCGCAGACCCAGTAGCACGTTGGCCAGGGTGGTCTTGCCGGCGCCCGACGCGCCGACGATGGCGGTCCACTCCCCCGCCGGAACCTCCAGGTCGATCCGGTCGAGGGCCGGCAGGGGACGGTCGGGATACTGCACCGTCACGTCGACGAGGTGGATCGGGTTGCGGGAGGGGTCTGGCGCGGGTCGACGGCCGCGACCGGCGTCATCGGCGTCGTCGCCGAGCAGGTCCAGCAGCCGTTCGGCCGCGGCGGCGCCCTCCTCGTTGGCGTGGAACTGCTGTCCGATCCGACGCAGGGGCCAGAACGCCTCCGGTGCGAGCAGCAGCGCGACCAGGGCCGGTTCCAGCGTGAGCCCCGTGCCCTCGGCCAGTCGGACGCCGGCGACCACGGCCACGGTCGCCACGGCGAGCGCTGCCAGGAGCTCCAGGATCAACGCGGACAGGAAGGCGACGCGCAGCGTCGCCATGGTCGTGCATCGCAACCGCTCTGCGGCGTCGCGCACGGCCCGCCCGACGCGGGCGCTCGCCCGGGACACGCGGATCGTGGGCAGCCCCTGCAGGACCCCCAGGAGGTGGCCTGACAGTTCCGTCAACGCGCGGAACCGCGCACGGGTCGACGCCCGCGCAGCCAGCCCGATCAGGACCATGAACACCGGGATCAGCGGGAGGGTCACCGCCAGGACCGCACCGGAGATCGGGTCGACGGGGAGCACCCACCCGACCAGCGCGAGAGGGATCACCGCGCCGGCGACGAGCGCTGGCAGGTACCCACCGAAGGTGCCGTCGAGCGCGTCGATGCCGTCGGTCAGGGTGCTCGCCAGCGCCCCCGTCGTGCCTGGGAGCTCCCCGGGTGGGCAGCCGGTCAGGCGGTGGAGGACCCGCTGCCGCAGCGTCGACTTCACCTGGGCGGCCGTGCGCTGACCGAGGACGTCCGACGCCCACGCCGCGCCGGCCCGGACCGCCACGGCGGTCGCGAGCAGCAGCAGCCACGGCGTGTGCTCGGAGAGGACGGCACCGTCGAGGAAGGTGCGGGCGATGATGGCGGCGAGCGCGCTGGCCTGGGCGATCAACGCCGCCGCGGTCACCAGCGACAGCAGCGTGGTCAGCACCAGGTGGCGTCGGACCGCCGGGTGGAGGCGTAGGAGCCGCGGATCCACCGGCGGACGCGTGGCCCGGGAACGCAGCCGTTGCCCCGGGAGGGCCGCTCCGAGCTCACCGCCGCCGGGATCGGCCGGGTCGCGGGGCTGGCCGGATCCCCGATGGACGGTCACGTGTCGCGTTCCTGGCCGCGTGCCCGGTGCCGGGCGAGCCGCCGTTCGAGCACCTGCATCGGCGTGTCGCTGGGCGCTTCCACCGACGCACGACTGATGCGGTGGCGGAACACCCAGTAGGTCCACGACTGGTAGGCCAGCACGATCGGCAGGAACACGATGGCGGCCCAGGTCATGATCGTCAGGGTCAGGTCCGACGCCCTGGCGTTGGAGACCGTGATGTCGAAGGCGGGATCGATCGACGACACCAGCAGCCGCGGGTAGAGGTTGAGGAACAGGGTGAGCACCACCAGCGCGATCATCGCGGTGGTCGCGGCGAAGGCCCAGCCGTGCAGTCGCTCGCGCACCAGGATCGGAGCCGCGACGGCCGCCAGCATCGCGGACACCGGGATGATGCCCGGCACGACGCCGGTGTCGCCGACGGCCAGCGCGTTGAGGTAGGTCCAGCCGAGGAACGCGATCACCCCGGCGGCGACCACCAGACCCAGCCACAACGCCAGGGCGTGGGCCCGTTCGGCGATCACGCCCCCCTCCTCGGTCTTGAGCGCGAGGTACATCGCCCCGTGGAGGGTGAACATCGACAGCGACGCCACACCGCCCAGCAGGGCGTACGGCGAGAGCAGGTCCCACAGCGTGCCGACGTACAACCCGTTGTCGGCGATCGGGATGCCCTGCACGAAGTTGGCGAGGGCCACGCCCCAGAGCAGCGCCGGGAGCAGGCTCCCCCAGAAGATCGCCTGGTCCCACCACCACCGCCACCGATCATCGCTGCGCTTCCCGCGGAACTCGAAGGACACCCCGCGCACGATCAGGGCGAGCAGGATCAGGAACAGGGGCAGGTAGAAGGACGAGAACACCGTCGCGTACCACAGCGGGAAGGCGGCGAACATCGCGCCTCCGGCGGTGATGATCCAGACCTCGTTGCCGTCCCACACCGGTCCGATCGTGTTGATCATCACCCGGCGGTCGGTGTCGTCCGAGGCGAGGAAGCGGCTCAGGATGCCGACCCCGAAGTCGAACCCCTCCAGCACGAAGTAGCCGATGAACAGCACCGCGATCAGCGCGAACCACAGGGTCTGCAGGTTCACCCACTCCATCGAGCTGTCCTTGTCTCCGCGGTCGTGGACGTGGGCCACGACGCGCCGGCGTGTGGGTCAGTAGGCGCCGAGAGGCGCGAACGTGCGGTGATCGTCATCGAGCTCCTCGCCCTCCACGGGTTCGGGCGGTCCGGTCCGCACCTGGCGCACGATCAGGCCGATCGTGACGACCATCAGGACCCCGTAGATCGCGGTGAACCCGAGCAGGCTGGTGGCGACGTAGCCCGTCCCGACCGCCCCGGACACCCCGTCCTCGGTGCGGAGCAGCCCGTACACGACCCACGGCTGGCGACCCATCTCGGTGAGGATCCACCCGGCGGTGTTCGCGAGGAACGGCAGCGCGATCGCCCACGGCAGCAGCCACAGCCACCACCGGTTGAACCGGCGGTCGTGGTCCGCGATGTGCCCCCGCAGCGAGGTCACCAGCCCGAACAGCGACAGCGCGATCATCGCCAGGCCCGCGCCGACCATGATCCGGAACGACCAGTAGGTGACGCCGACCACGGGGATGTAGCTCGCCTCGCCGTACTCCTCCGCGTAGGCGGCCTGCAGATCGTTGATGCCCTGCACCTCGCCGTCGAGGGTGTTGGTCGCGAGGATCGCCAGTCCGCGTGGCAGGCCGATGTCGACGATGTTGCGACGGTCCTGGACGTCGCCGATGGCGAACAGCGACAGGGGGGCACCCGCCTCGGTCTCCCACAGGGCCTCCGCCGCCGCGATCTTCATCGGTTGCGCGTCGGTCAGGTGCTGTGCCTGCTCGTGCCCGACGAACGCGACGCCGATCGAGGCGAGCACCGCCAGGGCGACGGCGGTCCGGGCCGACGAGCGGAACACCTCGACCTCCCGCTGACGGAACAGGTAGTAGCCGGAGATCCCCAGCACGAGGAACGCGCCCGTCGCCCACGACGCGAGGATCGTGTGGGAGAACTGTCCCACGAGGTAGGGGTTGGTCAACACCGCGACGAAATCGTCCAGACGCGCCTGCCCGGTGATCCGGTCGATCGTGTAGCCCACCGGATGCTGCATCCACGAGTTGGCCGCCAGGATGAAGTACGCCGAGACGTGGGTGCCGAGCACGACGAGCCAGATCGTCGCCACGTGGAGCTTGGGGTGCAGCCGGTCCCACCCGAAGATCCACAGGCCGAGGAAGGTGGACTCGAGGAAGAACGCGAGCAGACCCTCCAGCGCCAGCGGGGCCCCGAAGATGTCCCCGACGAACCACGAGTAGGCGGACCAGTTCATCCCGAACTGGAACTCCTGGACGATCCCGGTGACCACGCCCATCGCGAACACCACGAGGAAGATCTTCCCCCAGAACTTCGCCAGCCGGCGGTACCGCTCCTCGCCGGTCCGTACGTACTGGGTGTGGAAGATCGCGACGAGGGGCGCGAGACCGATCGACAGCGGGACGAAGAAGAAGTGGTAGACGGTCGTCGTGCCGAACTGGATGCGTGCGAGCTCGAGCGCGTCCACGAGCGCAACTCCTGGCCACGTGCCGGCGCCACCGGGGGCGCCGGACGCACCACCGGGGTCACCCTGCGACGACCTCCAGGGTCCCCACCGCTCGTCGAGGCGCGCTAGGGCCGGAGGCCCGGACCGTCCGGCCGAAGGTCCGAGCGGCCCGGCAACGACGCGAGCCGCGCGAGGACCGCTGTCAGGAGGTGAGGCGGTCCAGGAGCTCCTCTGCGGAGCCGACCTCGTCGAGCAACGGCCCGATGATCGCGCGGGTCCCCCGCGCCGGCTCCATCATCGGCACCCGCTGCAGCGCCTCACGACCGACGTCGAAGATCAGGGCGTCCCAGCCGGCGGCGACGACCTGGTCGCGGAACCGGCGGATGCACTCGCCGCGGAACCACGCCCGGGTGTCCTCCGGCGGGGTGGTCGTCGCGTGCTCCACCTCGTCCTCGGTCACCAGCCGTTCGACCCGGTTGCGGGCCGCCAGCCGCTGGTACAGGCCCTTGTCCTGCCGCACGTCGTGGTACTGCAGGTCCACCATCTTCAGCCGGTCGTGGTCCCAGTCGAGCCCGTGCCGGTCCCGGTAGCTCTCGAGCAGCTCCAGCTTGGTGGCCCAGTCCGCCTGCCCGGCCAGTGCCCGAGGATCGCGTTCGGCGGTGGTCAGCACCGCCTCCCACCGGTCGAGGACGTCCTCGGTGACCGCGTCCTCGATGTCGCGCTCCTTGACGTAGCGCTTGCAGGCGTCGAGGTAGTGCCACTGGATCTCGAGGGCGGTCATCGTCGTGCCGTCCTCGAGGTGGAGGGGCAGCGAGGCGGTCAGGTCGTGGCTGACCTGGTGGAACGCGGCGACCGGCTCGGCCAACGGGGGCAACTCCGGCAGCGCGTCGTCCTCGATCACGTCGAGCAGCAGCAGCATCGTGCCGACCTTGAGGTAGGTCGCCACCTCACAGAGGTTCGCGTCCCCGTTGATGACGTGGATCCGCCGGTAGCGCTCAGGGTCGGCGTGGGGCTCGTCACGGGTGTTCATCAACGGACGCTTCAGCGTGGTCTCGAGCCCCACCTCCACCTCGAAGAAGTCGGCCCGCTGGGACAGCTGGTAGGACACGTCCGTGCCGGGGAACTCCGTGCCGATCCGGCCGGCACCCACGTAGACCAGGCGGCTGACGAAGAAGGGCAGCAACTGCCGGGTCAGGCGCCCGAAGGGCACCGACCGGGGCATCAGGTAGTTCTCGTGGGTGCCGTAGGCCGCACCCTTCCCGTCGGTGTTGTTCTTGTGGATCAGCACGCGGCTGCCCTCGGGCAGGGTCCGGGCCGCCTGCGCCGCGGCGTCCTCCAGGATCCGTTCGCCGGCCTTGTCCCAGATCACCAGGTCGCGGGCGTTGGAGCACTCCGGGGTGGAGTACTCGGGGTGCGCGTGGTCGACGTAGAAGCGCGCCCCGTTGGTGAGCACGGTGTTGGCCAACCCCAGTTCGTCGTCGGGGGACGGCTCATGCGGGTCGGGGTGCTCGTAGCCACGCGCGTCCCGCAGGGGATGCTCGTCGGTGTGGTCCCACCGCACGTCCCGTCGGCCGCGACCCCGGTACGCACCGACCACCAGCGAGGACGCCACGACCGGGTTGACCTCGCTCGGGCCGGTCACGGTGATCCCGAACTCGGTCTCGACACCGACGAACTTGGGGGTGGCCACCGCGTTGCCTCTCGCCGCCCGGTTACAGGTACTGACCGGGGCTGACGTTGTCGATGGCGCGCCCGCGATCCTCCCCGGAGCTGATGAGCGTGCGGACGTACACGATCCGCTCACCCTTCTTCCCGGAGATCCGGGCCCAGTCGTCGGGGTTGGTGGTGTTGGGCAGGTCCTCGTTCTCCCGGAACTCGTCCCGGATCGCGGTGACGAGGTCGCGGGTGGTCAGGCCCCGCTGCCCCACGTCGATGTAGCGCTTGATCGCGATCTTCTTCGCGCGGGAGACGACCGACTCGATCATCGCCCCCGAGTTGAAGTCCCTGAAGTACAGGACCTCCTTCTCGCCGTTGGCGTAGGTCACCTCCAGGAACTCGTTGTCGTCGTCCTCGGCGTACATCTTCTCGACGGTGCGGGCGATCATCGCGTCCACCGCTGCCGCCGGGTCGCCGCCGTGGGCCGCGAGCTCGTCGGCGTGGAGCGGCAGGCCGGCGTGCAGGTAGATCGCGAAGATCTCGCGGGCGGCCTGGCGGTCGGGACGGTCGACCTTGATCTTCACGTCCAGGCGTCCCGGCCGCAGGATCGCCGGGTCGATCATGTCCTCCCGGTTGGACGCACCGATCACGACCACGTCCTTCAGGGACTCGACGCCGTCGATCTCGGCCAAGAGCTGCGGCACGATCGTGGTCTCGACATCGGAGGACACCCCGCTGCCCCGTGTGCGGAACAACGACTCCATCTCGTCGAAGAACACGATCACCGGGAAGCCCTCGGCGGACTTCTCACGGGCACGCTGGAAGATCAGGCGGATCTGGCGCTCGGTCTCGCCGACGTACTTGTTGAGCAGCTCCGGGCCCTTGACGTTCAGGAAGTAGCTGCGCACGTCCTGCCGTCCGGTGCGATCGCGGACACGCTGGGCCAGCGAGTTGGCCACGGCCTTGGCGATCATCGTCTTGCCGCACCCCGGCGGGCCGTACAGCAGGATGCCCTTCGGCGCGCGGAGCTCGTGCTCGACGAACAGGTCGGCGTGCAGGTAGGGCAGCTCCACCGCGTCCCGGATCGCCTCGACCTGGTCCTTGAGCCCACCGATCTGCTCGTAGGTGATGTCGGGCACCTCCTCGAGGATGAGCTGCTCGACCTCGGCCTTCGGGATGCGCTCGGTGGCCGTGTTGGACCGGACGTCGACCAGCAGCGCGTCACCGGCCTTGAGCGGGAGTGACCGCAGTGGCTCGGCGAGGTGGACGATGCGTTCGTCGTCGGTCTGGCCGAGCATCAGGACACGCCCGTCCCCCAGGATCTCGGCGATCGTCATCAGCTCGCCACGGTCCTGGAAGCCGGCCACCGCGATCACGTTCATCGACTCGTTGAGTCGGACCTCCTGCCCGGGGCGGAGATCCTCGAGGCGGACGTCGGCACCGACCTGCACCTCCAGCTTGCGTCCGGACACGATCACGGTGACGGTCTCGCCGTCCTCGGCGGCCCCGAGGAAGGTGCCGTAGCTCTGGGGCGGTGCCGCGAGGCGCTCCGCCTCCTCCTTCAGGTTCGCGAGCTGCTCCCGGGCCGAGCGGAGCGTCGCCGCGAGCTTCTCGTTCTGGCCGTGGGCCGACTGCAGCTGGCTCTTGGTCTCGAGCAGGCGCTCCTCGAGGATCCGGATCCGAGCGGGCGCCCCTTCGAGGCGACGTCGCAGCAGTTCGACCTCCTCCCGCAGCACCTTGACCTCGGCCGCCAGCTCATCGGGGTCGCCCATGTCGGGGTCGTAGCCGACGTCGTCCGGCTGATCCTCCGCGCGACTCATGGGGAACCCGGCCTCCGCGGGCTCCTCCTCGTGATGGCCCCGTCGAGGATCGCGATCGCGGGGCGTCCCGGGCCTGTCCTGCACCACCCTGGGCTCCTCTCGTCGACACGGGTCCGACGTGCGCCCGAGCGTACAACACCCCGGGGGCCGCTCCACCGGAGCCGTGACGGTCCGTGCCGGTGCACCGTCGGACGGACAGGGCCCAGCCCTGACGCGTGCCCGGGCACCCGGCATCCTCGCGGTACGAGCATCGGTCACCGCCCACGGCCCCCCGGCCGGGACGGGACACCGGGCTCCCGCCAGCAGGAGACCCAGCCGTGGAACGCCTCGTCGAGTTCGCGACGATCATCGCGGCCGGTGCCGCCGGTGCCGCGGTGGCGGTGCTCGCGATCGGGGGCAGCCTGCTGCTGGTGCTGCCCGCCGCGCTGATCGTCGGGCTGGTCACCCTCGCGGTGACCGGGCGTCGGCGCCGCAGCTGACGGTGCTCAGCCGCCCGACGGCTCGTCGGGCGCGATCGGCTCACCCTCCTCGCCGGTCACAGCACCGCCGGCTGCGGCATCGGCCCACACGATGCCCGGACCGGTGTCCAGCTTGCGGCGGGGTGGGGGCGGACCTCCCTCCTCCCGGCGCGGAACGCGGCGGGCCGTCGTGAGGAAGGCCGTGTGCGCGACCATCCGGTGTGCGGGGCGCACCGCGAGCCCGTCGACGTCCCATGGACGCACCAGGGTCTCACTCGTGCGCACGTCGGTGAACCGTCCGTCGTGCCACAGGGCCTGGTCGAAGCGCATCACCTGCGGCACCGTCGGCGTGTAGGCCAGCACGATGCCCCCGGGCGACAGCGCCGAGGCTGACGGGGCGACCGCCGTCCACGGCTCCAGCAGATCCAGGACCACACGATGGGCCGTGCGCTCGCCCAGCGCCGTCGTCACGTCGCCGATCACCAGCTCCCACGTCGGCGGGTGCTCCCCCAGGAACCGGGTGACGTTGCGCTCGGCGACCACAGCGTGGTCCTCACGCCGCTCGAAGGACACGACGCGGCCCGTCGGCCCGACCGCCGCGAGCAGCGCCAGCGTCAACGCGCCCGATCCTGCTCCGGCCTCGATCACCGTCGCACCCGGCCGGATGTCGGCAGCTGCGACGATCATCGCCTGGTCCTTGGGGTAGACGACCTGCGCGCCCCGCTTCATCTTGAGGACGAAGTCCTCGCGGGTCGGGCGCAGGGCCAGGACCTCCATGTTGCGGGTGGTGCGCACGACCGTCCCCTCGGTCGCCCCGATCAGCGCATCGTGGGACACCACACCGGCGTGGCTGTGCCACTCGCCGCCGGGCTCCAGCGTGACCAGGTAGCGGCGTCGGCGGCGGTCCAGCAGGACGATCAGCTCTCCCGCGGCCAGCGGCGCGTCGGTCCCGGGCAGCACCGGCCCGGTCGTGCTCATACGGCTTCCTCGTGCTGCGGGAGGACCGCCACGATGCGCTCGCGCTGCCGACAGAAGGCGCACACGTCGGTGGTCGTTGGCATCCCGCAGCGGGCGCAGCTGCCGAGCGCAGCGGCGCCGCCCTCCTCGGCGCCCCGGGAGAGTCGTGCCTGGCGGTCGAGGAACCCGAACAGCAGTTGGGCCTTGGCGCCGGGCGAACCGGCCTCGATGACGTCGAGCGCTGCCTTGTGCTCGTGGCCACTGTTGCCGGCCACCAGCGGGCACTCCTCCACGACGTACTCGATGCCCCGGACCACGCAGTAGGCCGCCGTCTCGCGCTCCGACAGGCGGTACAACGGCTTGCACTTGCGGGCCTGCAGGCCGTCCCCGCCGCGCAGGACCGGGCCCTGGCGCGCCAGGAGCGCGTCGTTCCAGCGCAGCAGGTTGCCGAGGAGGGTCGCCGCCTCGTCGTCGAGGTTGTGACCGGTCAGCACGACGTCGTAGCCGTGCTCCATCGCGACGCGGTTGAACACGTACCGCTTGGACAGGCCGCAGACCCCGCAGGTCGACCGGCCGGCCGCGTTGGCACCGTTCGGGATCGCGTACCCGTAGGTCTCGGCGAGGTCCACCACGTGGAGCGTGGCCCGACGCTCCTCGGCGAACCGGGTGCAGATCTCCTGGCTGCGGGTGGAGTACCCGCCGATCCCCAGTCCCACGTACAGGCCGTCGACCCGGTAGCCCATGGCCAGCAGGGCATCCCACAGCGCGAGGGAGTCCTTGCCCCCGGAGACGGCCACGAGCATCCGGTCGGTGTAGCTGAACATCCGCTCGCCGGGCGTGAGGCCGTGGCCGTGGTCGATCGCCTTGCGGATCTGCCGCTGCACGTGGTCGACGAAGTGGGCACCGCACCAGGCCGCGCGGTGTCGCGGCTCCTCGATCACCGCCGGCCCGCGGCACACCACGCACCGTGGTGTGCCCGCCCCACCCGAGATGACCGGGCGCACCTCCACCTCGGCGTCCTCGGGGAGCTCGTGGTCGGCCGTGACGAGCTCACCGTCGTGGATCACCAGCACGGTGTGGGGGGCGACGTCCAGTCGGTCGAGCACCTCGGCCACGGTCAGGGGGCCGGCGAGCTCGTGGGTCGCGTCGGGGTTGCGCGTGCGCACGATCACGGCTCTTGGTACCTCCTCGCTGCGCGGTGGACCGGTCCGGGCCGCGGCCGACCGTCACCGACGGTGCGACGTCGCGGGCACACCCTCGGCACGGGCGCGATCGCGGTCCCTGCCCTCGATGGTGCCGCGCGCGAGCCCGGGAGGGAAGCTGGCCGGCTCTTCGGGCTGGAGGGTGACCTCCTCACCACGCACGGTGATCGTCAGCGGCTCGCCCTCGCGCAGCTCGAACCGCTCCTCCTGGTGGGTCAGGGTGACGTGGAGCTGGCGGTTCTGGAAGCGCAGCGGGAAGGCGAGGCGGTCCCACGGCGCCGGCAGGCGCGGGTCGAAGGAGAGCCTGCCGTCGTGGTCGCGCACGCCACCGAACCCGTACACCAGCGCCATCCAGACCCCGCCGGTGGACGCGATGTGCACCCCATCGACGACGTTGCCGGCGACGTCGGCGAGGTCCATCAGCAGCGCGTACTGGAAGTACTCCAGCGCCTTGTGCTCGTAGCCGATCTCCGCCGCCAGGATCGACTGGACGCAGGCCGACAGGGAGGAGTCCCCCGTGGTCAGCGGGTCGTAGTAGTCGAAGTTGCGACGCTTCTGTTCGAGCGAGAACTCGTCGCCGAGGAGCACCATCGCGAGCACGACGTCGGCCTGCTTGATCACCTGGTGACGGTAGATCACGAGCGGGTGGTAGTTGAGCAGCAGCGGGTAGTGGTCCTTCGGCGTGGCGGCGAAGTCCCACACCTCCTTCTCGAGGAAGTTCGCATCCTGGGGGTGGATCCCGCGATCCGCGTCGAAGGGCACGTACAGCGCGTCCGCCGCGCGCTCCCACAACGCCACCTCGTCGTCCTCGAGCCCGGTGACGTGGACGAGGTGGCGGTAGGCGTCGGGGTCCTCGTCGCGCATCCAGCGGACCACCTCGGCGGCGTACCGCAGGTTGGTGCGGGCCATCAGGTTGGTGAAGGCGTTGTCGTTGACGACGGTGGTGTACTCGTCGGGGCCGGTCACCCCGTGGATGTGGAAGGCCCCCGAGTGCGGGCTGAAGAACCCGAGTCCCGCCCACAGCCGGGCGGTCTCGACCAGGATCTCCCCGCCGACCTCGCTCAGCAGCTGCCGGTCCCCACGGACGTCCACGTAGCGCTTGATCGCGTACGCGATGTCGGCGTCGATGTGGTACTGGGCCGTGCCGGCGGCGTAGTACGAGGATGCCTCCTCGCCGTTGATCGTCCGCCACGGGAACAGCGCCCCGTGCTCGGAGAGCTCCGCGGCACGCTCGCGCGCTTTGTCCAGCATCGAGTGCCGGAACCGCAGCAGGTTGCGGGTGACCCGCGGCTCGGTGTAGGTGAGGAAGGGCGCGACGTAGATCTCGGTGTCCCAGAAGTAGTGGCCCTCGTAGGCCTGTCCGGTCAGTCCCTTGGCCGGGATCCCCGTCGTCTCGGCCCGGGCTGAGGCCTGGAGCAGCTGGTAGAGGTTCCACCGGATCGCCTGCTGGACCCGTGGCGGTCCGTCGACCTGGACATCCGCGCGGTCCCATGCCTCGTCGAGGTAGCTGCGCTGGGCGGACTCCAGTGCCTGGTAGCCGACCCGCGCCGCCCGGTCGAGGGTGCGGGTCGAGCGGTCCACCAGCTCCACCGACGGCACGTTGCGGGAGGTGTGGTAGGTGATGAACTTGGTGATCCGGATCGGCAGCCCCGCGCGGGCGTCGATCGTGAACACGACCTTGCTGAGATCCTCGCTCCACGAGCTCTGCGCGTACCAGGGGTTGTCGGACTCGATCAGGTGGTCGATCCCGACCCCGAGGGTCATCCGGGAGTTCGTCGTGCGGTACCCGGTCACGAGCCGGTGCCCCTCCTCGAGGTGCTCACGGGCGTTGAGCACCCGGTGCCCGAAGTCGCGGGCGCGGCGGGGGTCGGGAAGGTAGCCGTTGCCGTTGCCCGGCTCGTCGAGCGCCCGGGAGTCCTGCCGGTTGAGCAGCTGGGAGGACACCACCACGGGTGCGTCGGTGTCGACGGTGACCTCGTAGCTGATCGCCGCGAGGTGCCGGTGCTCGAGGGACACCAGCCGGGACGAGCGCACGCGGACGTGCTTGCCCCCCGGGGTGGACCAGGTCAGGTCCCGACGCAGGACCCCGTCCCGCAGGTCCAGCGCACGCTCGTACCCGATCAGCCGCGCCGTGGGCAGGTAGAGCGGCTCGTCGTCGACGTACAGCTTGAGCAGGGTCCCGTCGGGGGCGTTGACGATCGTCTGGCCCGTCCGCGCGAACCCGAAGGCCTCCTCGGCGTGCACGATCGGCCAGGTCTCGTGGAAACCGTTGACGAAGGTGCCCGCCTCGATCGCCGGGCGGCCCTCCTCGAAGTTCCCGCGGATGCCGAGGTAGCCGTTGGACAGCGAGAACACCGTCTCGGCGTTCCCGAGCCACGACCGGGCGAACTGGGTCTCGACGAGACGCCACTCGTCCGCCGGGTAGATGTGCTCCGGCGGGAGTCGCAGGTCGCGGGGGATCATCGTCGGTCCTGGTGGCGTGGTGGTCGGCCCGTGGCGAGGGAGCGGGTGGCAGGGCACGCCGACGCCGCAGTTCCCCCGCCACCTGGTGGTGCGGACGCTAGTCGGGATCGGCCCGACCGTGACACAGGTCGGTCACTCGGCGTAGTGGACCTGGCAGAAGCCGTGGTTGCAGTAGCCGCCAGGATGCTTGTGCAGGTACTGCTGGTGCTCGGGCTCGGCCCAGTACACCGGGCCGAGCGCCTCGATGCGGGTCGCGATCGTGCCGAACCCGTGGGCGGACAGCCGCGCCTGGTAGTGCGCCGTGGATGCCTCGGCGACCGCCCGCTGCGTGTCGTCGGCCACCAGCAGGCAGGAGCGGTACTGGGTCCCGACGTCGTTGCCCTGCCGGTCGACCTGCGTGGGGTCGTGGTTCTCCCAGAACCGCGCCAGGAGGGAGTCGTAGGACACGACCGAGGGGTCGTACACGATCCCGGCGACCTCGGCGTGTCCGGTCAGGCCGGTGCAGACCTCGCGGTAGGTGGGGTTGGGGGTGGTCCCCCCGGCGTAGCCCACGAAGGTGGTGTGGACCCCCGACACCGACCAGAACAGCCGCTCGGCACCCCAGAAGCAGCCCATGCCGACGACGGCCAGGTCGTGGCCGTCGGGCCACGGCGGCACGATCGGTCGGCCGTGGACCGCGTGGGGCTGTTGCTCCGCGATCGGGGTGTCGCGGCCTGGTAGCGCCCGGGGCGTGCGCGTGCGTCCGAAGGGCACCGTGCGGCCTCCACGGGATCGGCGGGAGGGAGTGTGGTGGGTCTGGAGGGTGCCCGTGAGGGTACGGCGTGCGTCGGGGTCCGCCGACCACGGACCCCGACCGGCACCGCCGTCAGTCGCCGCCGAGCCCGCGGAGCACGTACTGGAGGATGCCGCCGTGGCGGAAGTAGGCCGCCTCGCCCGGCGTGTCGATCCGGACCTTCACGTCGAACGTCGCGGTGGTGCCGTCGGGTCGGCGCGCCGTCACCGCCAACCGGTCGGGGACGGTCCCGTCGTTGAGCGCGGTCACACCGGCGATGTCGAAGGCCTCCTCGCCGGACAGCCCGAGGGAATCGGGCGTCTCGCCGTCCACGAACTGCAGCGGCAGCACCCCCATGCCGATCAGGTTCGACCGGTGGATCCGCTCGTAGGACACCGCCAGGACCGCCCGGACCCCGAGCAGCAGCGTCCCCTTCGCGGCCCAGTCCCGTGAGGACCCCGAGCCGTACTCGGCGCCGGCGAGCACCACGAGCGGGACGCCATCCTCCTGGTAGTGACGGGACGCCTCGTAGATCGTGGTCAGTTGACCGTCGGCGGTGAGGTCACGGGTGAACCCGCCTTCGGTCCCCGGCGCGAGCTTGTTGCGCAGGCGGATGTTGCCGAAGGTGCCGCGGATCATCACCTCGTGGTTGCCGCGCCGCGACCCGTAGGAGTTGAAGTCCCGACGCTCCACCCCGTGCTCCAGCAGGTACTCCCCCGCCGGGCTGTCCGGTGAGATCGCGCCGGCCGGCGAGATGTGGTCGGTGGTGACCGAGTCGCCGAGCTTGGCGAGCACCCGCGCTCCCTGGATGTCGGTCAGCGCAGGGGGCTCGGGGCCCATCCCGTCGAAGAACGGGGGCTTGCGGATGTAGGTGGACGCGTCGTCCCACTCGTAGAGCTCACCCTCGGGGATCGGCAACGAGCGCCACTCCTCGTCGCCCTCGTACACCTCGGCGTACTTCTCGCGGAACATCTCGGTGGTGATCGCGTCGCGGATCACCTCCTTGACCTCCTCGGTCGAGGGCCAGATGTCGGCGAGGTGGACGGGCTCGCCGTCGGCGCCGATGCCCAGCGGCTCGGTGGTGATGTCCACGTCCATCGAGCCGGCGAGCGCGTAGGCGATCACCAGCGGCGGCGACGCGAGGTAGTTCATCTTCACGTCGGGGTTGATCCGCCCCTCGAAGTTGCGGTTGCCGGACAGCACCGACACCACCGCGAGGTCGGCCGCGTTGACGGCCTCGCTGACCTCGGGGATCAGGGGCCCGGAGTTGCCGATGCACGTCGTGCACCCGTAGCCGACGAGGTTGAACCCGAGCTTCTCGAGGTAGGGCGTCAGCCCGGCCCGGTCGTAGTAGTCGGTGACGACCTTGGAGCCCGGCGCCAACGTGGTCTTGACCCAGGGTTTGCGCGTCAGGCCCCGGTCGACCGCCTTCTTGGCGAGCAGCCCGGCGGCGATCATCACCGACGGGTTCGAGGTGTTGGTGCAGGAGGTGATCGCCGCGATCGCGACGGCACCGTGGTCGAGTTCGAAGCGGGTGCCGTCGGCCAGCGTCACCGCGGTCGGCTTGCGGGGACGGTCGTGCGGCTCGCGGTCGTCGCCCGAGCTCGGCTTCGGGGCGCCATCGTCGGGACCGGCGGAACTCGCGACCGGGTCGCTGGCCGGGAAGGTGGCGTTGAGCTTGCGGTCGAGCCCCTCCGGGTCCTCCTCGGCGTGGTCCTTCAGGGCGACCCGGAAGGAGCGCGTCGCGTCGCGCAGGGAGATGCGGTCCTGTGGGCGCTTCGGACCGGCGAGGGACGGCTCGACGCTGGCGAGGTCGAGCTCGAGGGTCTCGGAGTACCCCGGCTCGTGATCGGCGTCGTGCCACAGGCCCTGCTCCCTGGCGTAGGCCTCGACGAGGGCGACCTGCTGCTCGTCGCGGCCGGTGAAGCGCAGGTACCGCAGGGTCTCGTCGTCGATCGGGAAGATCGCCACGGTGGAGCCGTACTCCGGTGACATGTTCCCGATCGTCGCCCGGTTCTCCAGGGGCACGGCCTCGACACCCGGGCCGTAGAACTCGACGAACTTGCCGACGACACCGTGGCGCCGCAGCATCTCGGTGATGGTCAGCACCAGGTCGGTCGCGGTGGCGCCTTCGGGGAGCTCGCCCGACAGCTTGAACCCGACGACCCGGGGGATCAGCATCGAGACGGGCTGGCCGAGCATCGCCGCCTCGGCCTCGATCCCGCCGACCCCCCAGCCGAGCACGCCCAGGCCGTTGACCATCGGGGTGTGCGAGTCGGTCCCCACGAGCGTGTCGGGGTAGGCCTGCAGCGTGCCGTCGGCGGTCTCGTTCGGGAACACCACCCGGGCGAGGTGCTCGATGTTGACCTGGTGGACGATGCCGGTACCTGGCGGCACGACCTTCAGGCCGTCGAAGGCCGCCTGCCCCCAGCGCAGGAACTGGTAGCGCTCATGGTTGCGCTCGAACTCGAGCTGGATGTTGCGCGCCAGGGCGTCCGGGACGCCGAACACGTCGGCGATCACCGAGTGGTCGATCACCAGCTCGACAGGGACCTGCGGGTTGATCCGCGACGCCTCGCCGCCGAGCTCCGCCATCGCCTCACGCATCGCCGCCAGGTCGACGATCGCCGGCACCCCCGTGAAGTCCTGGAGGATCACCCGGGCCGGCGAGAACTGGATCTCGGTCGCCGGCTCCGCGGCGGGGTCCCAGGCGGCGAGCGCGCGGATGTGGTCGGTGGTGGTCTGGACCCCGTCCTCGTTGCGCAGGAGGTTCTCCAGCAGCACCTTCAGGCTGTACGGGAGCCGGTCGGCACCCTCCACCGCGTCGAGCCGGAAGATCTCGTACGCCGTGCCGTGCACCTCCAGGACGTCGCGGGCCTTGAAGCTGTCGATGGCGCTCACGCGGGGCTCCTCGTCCTACGTCTGGGGACCGGCCTCGACCATACCCGAGGGTCGTCTCCACCCTCTACGCTGGCGGGCCAGGGCGCGTCCCTGGAGCCCCACGACCTCGACGGAGCCGACATGCCGACCCTCGCACTCGTCCGCCACGGGCAGTCCCTCTGGAACCTCGAGAACCGCTTCACCGGGTGGGTCGACGTCCCCCTGACGCCCAAGGGTGTCGATGAAGCCCGCGCGGCCGGGGAGCGTCTGAAGGGGCAGCACTTCGACGTCGCGTACACCTCGGCGTTGGTGCGGGCGCAGGACACGCTGCGGATCATCATGGAGACCGCCGGCTTCGACATCCCGGTGATCCGCGACCAGGCGCTGAACGAACGCCACTACGGCGACCTCCAGGGGTTGAACAAGACCAAGACCGCGGAGCGGTACGGCGAGGAGCAGGTCCACACCTGGCGCCGCTCCTACTCGACGCCGCCCCCGAACGGCGAGGCACTTCAGGACACCGCGGCGCGCACCCTGCCCTTCTTCGAGCGGGCGATCCTCGGCGACATCGCCCAGGGCAAGGATGTGCTCGTCGTCGCCCACGGCAACTCGAACCGGTCGATCGTGATGGACCTCGACGGGTTGAGCGAGGAGGAGGTCGTCGCCCTGGAGCTCGGCACCGGCGTCCCGGTGCTCTACGAGCTCGCCGAGGATGGCACGGTCAAGGACAAGTACACCCTCGAGTGACCGGGGCCACGATCATCGGCTGGGACCGCGGCCGCACGGTGCCTGCCGGGTGACCGGATCACCTCGGTACGCTCCGGAGGGCCAGCGCCGGAGCGCCCGGCGCCCTGAGGACGAGGAGCCGACGTCGTGCTCGAGCCACTGGTCCCCGGTACCGGCTGGGGTGTGCTGCACCTGCTCCTGCGGGTGGACCACGCCGCGGTCCCGGGTCTCCCCGACGGCGCGGCCAAGGACGTCGTGGCGACCCTGGAGCGCTGGCAGGGTGAGCTGCAGCTGCACCCGTTCACGGCCCTCGGCCACAAGGGCGACATCCTGCTGATGGCGCTCTCGGAGGACCTCTCGAGGCTCCGCGCCCTGCAGACCGACATCGCCTCGACCGCGGCCGCTCCGGCCCTGCGGCTCGTCGACTCCTACCTCTCGCTCACCGAGGGCAGCGAGTACACCGACACCCCCGAGCGCTACCGCGAGGAGATGGCCGCCAAGGGGGTCACGGGCGAGGACCTCGATCGGCGCGTCGCCCAGTTCGCCGAGCGGATGGAGCGCTACACCGAGGACAAGCTGCACCCCCAGATGCCCGAGTGGGAGCTGGTGTGCTTCTACCCGATGTCGCACCGCCGCGAGGGCGACGACAACTGGTACGCGCTGGACTACGAGGAGCGCAAGCGTCTGATGGGCGAACACGGTCGCAGCGGTCGCGCGTTCACCGGCCGGGTCCTGCAGCTGGTCACCGCCTCGACGGGGCTCGACGACTGGGAGTACGGCGTCACGCTGTTCGCCCACGACCTCGCCGACGTGAAGGAGATCGTCTACACGATGCGCTACGACGAGGCGTCGGTGCGCTACGCGGAGTTCGGGCCCTTCGTGATCGGGCTGCGCCGCTCCCCCGCCGACCTCGTCACCGAGGTCGGCCTGGACCGTCGGCGCTGAGCCGTGGACGATGATCCCCGCACGGCGGCGCTCCGCGCCGCCGTCGCTGCGCACCACGCCCGGGACGCGGCCGAGCGGCGCTCCACGGAGATCGTGCTGCACGCCCTCGCTGCGCTGCCCCGCCCCTTCGACGAGCACGCCGACCCGACCCACGTCACCGGCTCCGCGATCGTCACCGACGGCGACGGCCACGTGGTGCTCCACCGGCACAAGCGGCTCGGGACCTGGCTGCAGCCGGGCGGCCACGTCGACCGGGACGAGTCCGTCGCTGAGGCCGCCCGCCGCGAGACCCGCGAGGAGACCGGGCTCGCGGCCCGCCACCCCGCCGGCGGGCCCGTGCTGCTCCACCTCGACGTGCACCCCGGCCCGCGGGGCCACCGCCACCTCGACGTCCGCTACCTCCTGCTCGCCGCCGGGGATGCGCCGCTGCGGCCGGCCGCCGGCGAGTCACCCGACGCGGCCTGGTTCGCCCTCGAGGAGGCGATCCGCCGATCCGACGCGTCCCTGGCGTCGGCGCTCCGTGCGCTGGAGGCCCGCACCACCCCGGCGGTCAGAACAACCGCAGGTGGTGGTCCTCCTCGCCCCGCAGCCGGCCGAGGTCGATCTCGACCCAGTCGATGCCACGGGACTCGGCCAACACCCGCGCCTGGGGCTTGACCACCGTGGCCGCCAGCACGCCGCGGACCGGACGCAGCAGCGGGTCGCGCTCGAGCCGTTCGAGGTAGCGGGTCAGCTGCTCGACCCCGTCGATCTCCCCGATCCGCTTCACCTCGACGGCGACCGCGGCGCCCTCGGCGTCGCGGCACAGCAGGTCCACCGGGCCGAGATCGGTGCGGAACTCGCGCTGGATGCAGGTCAGCCCGTCCTCGAGGTGGGTCGGGTGCTCAGCGAGCAGCGCCTGCAGCTCCTTCTCGACGCCGTCGAGGGTCAGGCCGCGCTCGGTGTCGAGCGCGAAGCTGACGTCCTCGAACACCTCCTCGAGCTCGATCGTGAGGACCTCGCCCTTGGGGTTGGTCACCACCCAGCGATCCTCCTCCGCGCGGAGGGAGTTCGGGGCGTTCATCCAGTTCAGCGGCTTGTACGCCCCGACGTCGGCGTGGACCGCCACGCACCCGTCCGCCTTGACCATGATCAGGCGGACGGCCGACGTCAGCGTGGACGACAGGCGACCGTCGTAGGTGGCGGAGCAACGGGCGACGAGCAGACGCATGGGGGCGGACCGTAGCGCCCCGTCGCCGTCGGGAGCGCCATCCCCGCTCGGCTACGCTGAGGGGCCGTCCCGCCGTCGTTCACCCGTCCGCGAAGGGGAGTCACCGTGGCCCTGCAGGTCGGCCTCGTGGGACTGCCCAACGTGGGCAAGTCCACCCTGTTCAACGCCGTGTCCCAGGCCGGGGCCGAGTCGGCGAACTTCCCCTTCTGCACGATCGATCCCAACGTCGGCGTGGTCGCGGTCCCCGACCCGCGCGTCGAGCGCCTGGCGGAGCTGGCCGGCTCCGCGCGCGCGGTCCCCACGGCGATCGAGTTCGTCGACATCGCCGGGCTGGTCGCCGGGGCCTCCCGGGGTGAGGGGCTCGGCAACCAGTTCCTGGCTCACATCCGCGAGGTCGACGCGATCTGCACCGTCGTGCGGTGCTTCGAGGACGACGACGTCGTGCACGTCAGCGGCAACGTCGACCCGGCCCGCGACATCGAGGTGGTGGACACCGAGCTGATCCTGAAGGACCTCGAGACCGTCGAGCGGCGCGTGGAGCGCGCACAGCGGGCCGCGAAGAGCGCGGACAAGGACGCCCTCCGCGTCCGCGACCAGGCCGTCGCCCTGCGCGACCACCTCGCCGTCGGCCTGCCCGCCCGTACCTTCCGGGGTGAGCTGGACCCGGTGCTCGCGCGCGAGCTCAGCCTGCTCACCGTCAAGCCGGTGCTGTTCGCCGCGAACGTCGCCGAGCAGGACCTGCCCGACGGGAACCACCACGTGGACGTGGTCCGCAAGCTCGCCGCGGAGCAGGACGCCGAGGTGGTCGTCGTCTCCGCCCAGGTCGAGGCGGAGCTGGCCGAACTCGACGGTGACGAGCGGGCCGAGTACCTCGCCTCCCTCGGCCTGGAGCGCTCGGGCCTCGAACGGCTGATCGACCACGCCTACCGGCTGCTGCACCTGATCACCTTCTTCACCGCAGGGCCGAAGGAGACGCGGGCCTGGACGGTGCCGGCCGGTTCCACCGCACCACGCGCGGCGCGCGAGATCCACACCGACTTCGAGCGCGGGTTCATCAAGGCCGAGGTGATCACCTTCGAGGACTACGACCGGCTCGGCAGCGAGGCCGCAGCCCGCGAGGCCGGGCGGCTGCGCATCGAGGGCAAGGAGTACGTCGTCGCCGACGGTGACGTGATCCACTTCCGGTTCAACGTCTGACGCGATCCGTGCCACGATCACCTGCGATGGTCCCCACCGACGACACGAGGAGGCGACGATGAGCCGCACCGAACCGATCACCCGGTTGGAGGTCGCGGCCTGCCCGACGCACCGCATGGACGTCAAGCACTACGCGCCCTACGAGGTCGGGTGCGCCTGCCTGTCCGAGGATCGGCGCCGTGAGCTCGCCGAGCGACTCGAGCAGGCACGTGCCGAGGGCAACCCGCTGGCCGAGATGGCGGAGTGAGCCGGCTGCCGTGACGGGACGACCCCCGTCACCAGCGGACGGAGCTGCGCAGGATCGGCGACGGTCGGGCACCCTGCGTCGGGACCGCGGGGTTCCCCCGCAACCCCACGACCTCCCGGAGGTGGACACCGGTGGCACGCAGCAACCTCGGCGGGCGCTGGAACCGTGGCGCGCGCCTCGCCCGGACGGGGTTGCGCGGGGCAACGGGGGTGGCCGGCGCCTCCGCACGTCGTCTCGCCGGGCGTGAGCCGAGCGATGCGCACCACGCGGAGATGGCCGAGTACCTCGTCGAGGTGCTGGGTGACATGAAGGGCGCCGCGATGAAGCTCGGCCAGCTGCTGAGCTTCGTCGACCTCGACGTCCCACCCGAGGTGCGCAGCGTCTACCACGAGGTCCTCGCCTCCCTGCGCGACAACGCGCCGGCCTTCGACGAGGACGCGATCCTCGAGGTCCTCGAGGAGGAGTACGGCGCCCCGGCCGACGCGGTGTTCGCGTCCTTCGATCCCGCCCCGCTCGCCGCCGCGTCGATCGGGCAGGTCCACGCTGCCAAGCTCGACGACGGCCGCGAGGTCGTGGTCAAGGTCCAGTACCCCGGGGTCGCCGAGGCGGTCCGGGCCGACCTGCGCAACGCAGAGTCCTTCGCCCCGCTCGCCCGGTTCATCTCCCCCAACCAGGAGATCGAGCCCCTCCTCGACGAGCTGCGCGAGCGCATCGACGACGAACTCGACTACGAACACGAGGCCCAGTACCAGCGCGCCTTCGCGGACCGCTATGCCGACCACCCCTTCATCCGGGTGCCCGACATCGTCGGCGACCTCTGCCGGCGCCGCGTGCTCGTGGCCGAGCGCGTCCAGGGCCAACGCTTCGACCGGTTCGTCCAGGAGGCCGATCCCGACCAGTGTCAGCGGGTCGCCGAGATCATCTTCCGCTACGCCTTCGGCTCGATCGGCCGGTTCCGCCTGTTCAACGGCGACCCACACCCCGGCAACTACCTGATCGAGGAGCCGGGGACCGCGGCCGACGGCGGCAGCCGCGTGGCGTTCCTGGACTACGGCTCGGTGAAGATGTTCACGCGGGAGCGGTACGCCTCGATGCGCGCCGTCGAGCGGGCGCTCAGCGACGGGGATCGGGACAGCGCCATCAGCGCCCTCCAGGACGCCGGGTTCCTCCCGCGCAACGCCGTGGTCGACGAGCAGGTCGTGTACGACTGGTTCCGGCTGTACACCCGGCCGGTGCTCGCCGAGCAGCCCTTCTGCTTCACCTCGGAGTACGCCGCCGAGGTGATCCGGTCCACCACCGACCCGCGCAGCCGCTACGCCGACGTGCTCCGCAAGCTCAACCTGCCTCCCGACTACCTGCTGCTCAACCGGATCCAGTGGGGGCTGAACTCGGTGCTGGCGCGGCTCGAGGCGTGCAACGACTGGCGGTCGATCCGGGACGAGTACATCCGGGAGGACGCGCGTCCCGCGACCGCGCTCGGCGAGCTCGACGCCGCCTGGTGGGGCGGCTACGAGGCGTAGATCTCCTCGATCACGTCCTTGAACCGCTCGCCGACGACGTTGCGCTTGACCTTGAGGGTCGGCGTGAGCTCCTCGCCCACCTCGAAGTCCTGCGGGATGATCCGGTAGGTGCGGATCGACTCGGCGCGGGACACCGCCTTGTTGGCGTCCTCGACCGCTTGATCGAGGCTCGCGCGCACGTCCGGGTCGTCGATCAGGTCCTCCACCTCGGCGCTGGGCTTGTCGTTGGCCTCGGCCCAGGCGGGCAGCGCCTCCTTGTCCAGCGTGATCAGCGCCGCGATGAAGGGCTTGCCGTCGCCCACCACCATGGCCTGGCTGACCAGCGCGTGGGCGCGGAGCCGGTCCTCGAGCACCGCCGGTGCCACGTTCTTCCCGCCCGCCGTGACCAGGATGTCCTTCTTGCGGCCGGTGATGCGCAGGAACCCCTCGCCGTCGAGGGTGCCGAGGTCGCCCGTGCGGAACCACTCGCCATCCATCACCTCGGCGGTGGCCGCGTCGTTGTTGTAGTAGCCCTGGAAGATGTGCCCGCCCTTGAGCAGGATCTCGCCGTCGTCATCGATCCGGACCGAACCACCGGGGATCGGCTTGCCGATCGTGCCGATCCGCAGCGCCGAGGGCTGGTTCAGCGTCGCGACCGCCGTCGACTCGGTCAGCCCGTACCCCTCGATGATCGGGATCCCGATCCCGTCGAAGAAGTGGCCGAGGCGCTCACCGAGGGCGGCACTGCCCGATGCGGCGTAGCGGACGCGGCCACCCATCGCGTCGCGCAGCTTCACGTACACGAGCTTGTCGAACACCCCGTGCAGCAGCTTCGTGCCGAGCTTGACCTTGCCCGCACGGCTCTGGCGCGAGTACTCCTCGGCCACCGCCGCGGCCTTGTCGAAGATCTTGCCCTTGCCCTCGGCGTGCGCCTTCTGCTGGGCGCCGTTGAAGACCTTCTCGAACACGCGCGGGACCGCGATCAGGAAGGTCGGCTGGAACAGCTTCAGCTCCTCGAGCAGCTGCGGGATGCCCGTCGAGAAGCCCAGCAGCATGCCGGAGCGGATGCAGGCGGTCTGGATCACCCGCGCGAAGATGTGGGCGAGCGGGAGGAACAGCAAGGTGCTCTCCCCCGGCCGCAGGATCTCCGGGACCGCCGCCTCGGTCTGCACGGCGTCCCAGACGAAGTTGTGGTGCGTGATCACGCACCCCTTCGGCTTGCCGGTGGTCCCCGACGTGTAGACGATCGTCGCGAGGTCGGCGCCCGTCACCGACGCGGCCCGCTCGCGGACCTGCTCGTCACTGACGTCCGAGCCCCGCTGCTTGAGGTCCTCGAGGGCCCCGTCCTCGATCACGAACACGTGCTTGACGTCCGGCAGCCGGTCGGCGACGGCGTCGTACTCGGCCTTGAGCGTGTCGTTCTCGACCAGCAGTGCGACCGCACCCGAGTCGGTGCCGATCCACTCGACCTGCTCCGACGACGAGGTCTCGTAGATCGGGACGGTGACCGCCCCTGCCGCCCAGATCGCGAAGTCGAGGATCGTCCACTCCAGCCGCGTGGCGGAGTACAGGCAGACCTTGTCACCCTTGTCGATCCCGAGCGCCATCAGGCCCTTGGCGACCGCCTGCACCTCGTCGGCGAACTGCTGCATCGACCACTCGACGAAGCGGTCCCCGACGCGGTGCGCCAGGACCGGCCGCGTCGGGTTCGACGCCGCGGCTTCCCACAGGGCATCGGTGAGGTTCTCCTCGGGTGAGACCTCGACCTCTCCGGGGCTGGTGTACTCGCGCATCGCCGATGTCCTCCCGTCGCGACTGGTGCGGGTCAGCGTAGCGCGGAGAAGCCCGCCACCCGGCCTGTCTCGCAGGGTCGAACTCCCCTGCGCACCGGCCGTCCGACGGTCCGGGTTAGCCTCCCGTCATCCCGGATCGACAGGACGCCCATGCCCGTCCGCACCGAACGGCGTGGCCAGGTGCTGATCGTCACGATCGATCGGCCCGACGTCCGCAACGCGGTGGACGCTCCCACCGCCACGGCGCTGGACGCGGCCTTCCGCGCCTTCGAGGTCGACGACCAGACCGACGTCGCCGTGCTGACGGGTGCGGATGGGACCTTCTGTGCGGGTGCCGACCTGCACGCGGTGGGCGACCCGGACCGACGGAACCGGATCGACCGGCCGGAGCAGGGCCCGATGGGCCCCACCGCCTTCCAGCCGTCGCGGCCGGTGATCGCCGCGATCGAGGGGCACGCGGTGGCCGGTGGGCTCGAGCTCGCGCTGTGGTGCGACCTGCGGGTCGTGGCGGCCTCGGCCGTCCTCGGGGTGTTCTGCCGCCGGGTCGGGGTGCCGCTGATCGACGGCGGGACCGTCCGCTTGCCGCGGATCGTCGGACACGGTCGTGCCCTCGAGCTGATCCTGACCGGTCGCCCCGTCGACGCCGACGAGGCGCTGCGGATCGGCCTGGCCACCGAGGTGGTGCCCGATGGGCAGGCCCTCGCCGCCGCGGTCACCCTCGCGGAGCGGCTCGCCGCCTTCCCGCAGACGACGCTGCGTGCGGACCTGCGCTC
>SKNO01000238.1 GCA_007120465.1 Nitriliruptoraceae bacterium | reverse complement strand
GGCGGCGCGCGACGTCGGCCTCGCCTCCGGTGCGTCCACACGCGCCGGGTCGTCCCGTCGCGGGGCCACGTTGCGTCGGCGGGACCGGCGGGCCTTGACGTCCGCCACCCAGGCGCGGACCAGCAGCTCGTCGACCCCGAGTTCCGCGGCGATGTGCGCGGGAGAGCGGCCGGCCCGGCGGAGGGCGCGCGCGCGTGACGGTCGGGTGTCCGACGGGTCGTCACGCAGGTGTCGGCCGACGGCAACGCCGGGTTCATGCGACGCGGGGGACACGGACGCGGTGGCGTGCTCGTCCGACGTCGCCGAGGGGGTGGTCTGCTGGGCGTCGCCCTCGACCACCCGCAGAGCGGGCAGATCGCCCGGTGCGATCGCACGACGGGCACGGGCGGTCAGGACGAGGTCGACGGGGTGGTCGGCCTCGTCGTCGAAGGGCAGCGGCACGTCCAGCGGCAGCGTCGGCTGCACGTCAGCGGGATCGGTGACGCCCCGGTCCGGACGCGTGTCCTGACCGGTGTCGGTGTGCTTGCGCGTGTCCTCGTTCATGGTTCGACCGTACGCCGAGGGTGTGACACCTGGGTGCGGGGCGGGTCACCCCACCGGTGGGGTCGCAGGGAGACGAACCCGTACACGGCGGCGACCCGCACGGAGCCGCCGATGATGCTGCCGACGGTGACCCCGACCAGGCTGAGCCCGATCGTCGCCAGCGCGACGGTCTGCACCAGGGACCGGTGCGCATCCCCGACCCCGGCGAGGTGGACGCGCTGGGCGACCTCACGGGGGGCGTCGGCGTCGACGGCGCGCAGGCCCCGCCCCGGAACCGGACCCGAGCCCACCTCCATGCGTGCCTCCGGAGGACCGCCAGTGGGAGCCGCTGCGTTGCCCCGACGATGCCGCAGATCGGCATCGTCGGCCAGGGTCCCAGGGTCCCCCTCGCCGGGACCTGCGGCCCGTGCCGGACCACCGTCGGTCCCGTCGGACCACCTCGTCGTCGCGCAGCGTCGCGGGACGACCGCTCGTCAGCCCGGCAGGGGCTCCAGCTGGGCGGTGAAGTGCCGCAGCCACCGCGGCTGGGAGACGATCCGCAGCCCGCGCAACTCCTCGGCGCGGGCGGCGACGTCCGCGATGACCTCGCCGACGTAGTCGACGTGGCTCTGCGTGTAGGTGCGCCGTGGCAGGGCGAGCCGGACGAGCTCGTGGCGTGCCGGGCTGTCCGGTGCCCCGTCGGGCTGCGGACGTCCGAACATCAGCGTGCCGATCTCCACCCCGCGCACCCCGCCGGTGAGGTACAGCTCGCAGGCCAGCGCCTGGGCCGGCAGCTCGTGCGGTGGGATGTGCGGCAGCAGCTCCTTGGCGTCGAGGTAGACCGCGTGACCGCCGGGGGGTCGCACCGTCGGCACCCCGGCGTCCCACGCCAGCTCGGCCAGGTACTCGGCCGTGCGCACCCGGTAGGCGAGGTAGTCGGGCTCGGTCACCTCGGTGAGCCCCTGCGCCAGCGCGTCGAGGTCACGTCCCGCCAGGCCGCCGTACGTCGGGAACCCCTCGGTGAGGATCAGCATCGCGCGGCAGCGCTCCGCGAGGTCGGCGTCGTTCATCGCCAGCACCCCGCCGATGTTGCCCAGCCCGTCCTTCTTCAGGCTGATCCAGCACCCGTCGGCCAACCGGAACACCTCCCGGGCGACGTCCCGTGGATGCCGGTCCTGCTGTCCCTCCTCCCGCTTGACGATGAACCAGGCGTTCTCCGCGAAACGGGCGGCATCGAGGAACAACGGGAGGCCGTGCCGGTCGCAGACCGCGCGCACCTCGCGCAGGTTGGCGAGGGACACCGGCTGCCCGCCCCCGGAGTTGTCGGTGACCGTCACGGTCACGAGCGGCACCCGCTCCCGCCCGTGCTCGGCGATCACCTCCTCGAGCGCTGCCACGTCCAGCTCGCCCTTGAAGGGTGCCTCGACGTGGAGGGCCTGGTGCTCGGGCTTGATCAGGTCCCGCGCGATGCCGCCCTGGTGCTCGACGTTGGCGCGGGTGGTGTCGAAGTGGGTGTTGTTGGGGACGACGTCGCCGGCGTTGACCAGTTCGGTGAACAGGATCTTCTCGGCCGCGCGCCCCTGGTGGGTCGGGATGATGTGCTCGAACCCGGTGAGCTCCTTCACGACCGCCTCGAACCGCCGGAACGAGCTGGCCCCCGCGTAGGACTCGTCCCCGCGCATCATCGCGGACCACTGTTCGCTGGACATCGCACCGGTCCCGGAGTCGGTCAGCAGGTCGATCAGCACGTCGTCCGACGTCAGCCCGAAGACGTTGTAGCCGGCCGCGGCGAGCGCGGCGACGCGCTGCTCCCGGGTGGTCGAGCGGATCGGCTCCACGGTCTTGACGCGGAACGGCTCGATGATGGTGCGCATGTCCGATGCTCCTTCGCGCACCGGTGTCCACACACCGCCGCGCCTCGATGGTCCTGCCCGGTGGACTCAGCCCCGGAGGTACCCCTCCAGCGCGTCGGCGTGGGAGGGGTGGCGCAGCTTCGCCAGCGCCTTGGCTTCGATCTGCCGGATCCGCTCACGGGTGAGCCCGAGCTCCGCCCCGACCTGCTCGAGCGTGTGGGGCTGCGCGTCGTGCAGCCCGAACCGCCGCTCGATCACCGTGCGCTCGCGGGGGTTGAGCTCGTCGAGCACGGCCTGCAGGTGCTGGCGCAGCAGCAGGTAGGAGGCCGCCTCCAGCGGGACCGTGGCGTTCGCATCCTCGATCAGCTCGCCCATCGACCCGTCGCCCTCCTCACCGACGGGCGCGTCGAGGGACGTCGGGTCGACGGCCAGCCGCCGGAACTCCTCGAGGCGCGCGACGGGAAGCTCGACGGCCTCCGCGACCTCCTCGAGGGTCGGATCCCGGCCCAGCTTCTGGACCAGCGAGCGTTCGACCCGCTTGATCTTGTTCATCGTCTCGACGAGGTGCACGGGGATACGGATCGTGCGCGACTGGTCGGCGATCGACCGACTGATCATCTGACGGATCCACCACGTGGCGTAGGTGGAGAACTTGTAGCCCCGCGTGTAGTCGAACTTCTCGACCGCCCGCATGAGCCCGAGGTTGCCCTCCTGGATCAGGTCGGGGAACAGCAGGCCCCGGCCGACGTAGCGCTTCGCGATCGACACCACGAGGCGCAGGTTCGCCTCCGTCAGCGCGGCCCGGGCCGACTCGCCGACCCGCTCGATGCGTCGCAGTCGCGCCCGCTCCGTCGGCGCGAGCTCCTGGTCGGAGTCGAGGATCTGCGCGGCGGCGGCACCGGCATCGATCCGCTTGGCGAGGTTGACCTCCTGCTCGGCCGTGAGCAGATCGACGCGCCCGATCTCGTTGAGGTACATCCGCACGGCGTCCCCGGCCGCGCTGACGTCGTCGCGAGCCGACGTCGTCGTGCTCGACCCGGTGTCGCGGTCGTCGATGATCGTCACCCCGGCACGCCGGAGCTGACGCGCGACAGCACGCGCGGTCGCAGCGTCGGACGACGGCAGGGCACGGGCGATCTCCGAGGTGGTCACGAACCCGCGCTCCGCGCCGAGCTCGTGCAGCTCCTCCACCTCGGGCGTCCTGACCACCCGTTCACGCTCGACCAGGTCGACCACGTTGGCCGCCTCCTCGGCACGTGCGGGCACCCGGCCGTCGCCCGGCGTGTCGATACCGCCCACCCTGGTCTCCTCGCGCCCGCCCGTTCGGGCACCCGCCGATGCTAACGCTGGCTCCGGCCACGAGCAGCGTGGTTGCTCGCGCAGCGACAGCCCGCGCACCGCACGCACGGGCGTCCTCGTACGACGGACGTCGTAGGTCGTCGTCGCGACCGGGGGTCGCACGCGGTCCGCAGCCCTCAGGACGCCTGGTCGCTGAGCTCGCGACGACGCAGCTGGAGCTCGTGGAGCTGACGCTGGATCGTGCGCAGCTCCTCGGCGTCGTTGACGTGGTGCAACTGCCCGAGCCGGTCCCGGAGCCGGTGCTCCTCCGCCTCGATGCGGGAGGCGAGCAGCCGTCGGATCCGCTCCGCCGCGACCAGCGGCGCCACCTCGTTGGCCGCCCGGGCTGCCTCGGTGTCGCCGTCGGTCGCCGGCAGCGCCGGGTCGTCCTCCAGGGCGAGCCGGCGGATCACCGCCCGCAGCTCGTCGTCGGCGGCCTGCTCCAGCACGGCCGTGAGCTCCACACCGGGACCACCGGCACCGCTCAGTGCGCTGAACACGGCCCGGCCGGTCGGGTGGGTGAAGTCGTCCTCGGTGAGCTCGTACCACTCGTCGGGCAGCAGCTCCGGCCGCTGCAGCGCGACCCGCAGCGCGTCGCGCTCCCGCCGGGCCGTCGCCTGGTCCGCGCGACGGTGCGTCTGCGGCTCGGACGCCGACCGGGCCGTGGTCACCGCCACCCCTTCGTGACGATCCAGCTCGACGTTCATCCGCGCGGCGGTACGGACCACGAAGTCGTAGGGCACACCCAACCGGTCGGCGACCTCGGTCCGGGCCCACTCCCGGCGCAGGTCCGGGTCGGGCTCGCGACCGACCACCTCGAGGGCGGCCCGCAGCGCCGCGGTCCGTCCCGCCTCGGAGCCGAGGTCCGCGTCGGCGACCCGGTGGGCAACCACGAAGGGGACGACCGGTGTGGCGCCGTCGACCGCCTCCCGCAGCCCGTCCGCACCGACGGCCCGCACCAGATCAGCCGGGTCTTGATCCTCGGGCAGCACCAGCACCCGCAGGTCGAGGTTGCCACCGCCGGCGGCGGTGAGCTCGCGGGCCGCGTCCCACGCCCGCTCCGCCGCCTTGACCCCGGCGGCGTCCCCGTCGAAGGCGAGCACGATGCGCTCGGCGTAGCGCGAGACCATGCGCAGGTGCTCGGTCCCGACGGCGGTGCCGCAGGTCGCGACCGCGTTGGCGAACCCGGCCTGGTGCAGCGCCATCACGTCGGTGTAGCCCTCGCAGATCAGGACCTGTTCGGCGCGGACGATCTCGGCCCGCGCCTGAGGCACGCCGTAGAGCACCCGGGTCTTGCGGTACAGCGGCGTCTCGGGCGAGTTGAGGTACTTCGGCGGGTCGAAGTCGCCGTAGTCGAGCGCGTCGAGGATGCGGCCACCGAACCCGACCACGTCCCCGCCGGGGTCGTGGACCGGGAAGATCAGCCGCCCGCGGAACCGGTCACGCAGGCCGCCGCGGTCGTTGCGCATCGCCACGCCCACAGCGATGAGGTCCTCGGCCTTGACGCCCTCGGCCGTGAGGCTGCGGCTGAGCGCGTCCCACTCGTTGGGGGCGAACCCGAGCTCGAACCGCTTGGCGTCCTCCGCGCCGAACCCACGGGCCTTGAGGTAGTCGCGCGCGACCTTGCCCTCCTCGCGGTACAGGGCGGCTTGGAAGAACGCGTTCGCGGCCCGGGTCGCGTCGACCAGCCGCGAGCGCTCCCCGATCGCCTGACGCTCCCGGGCGGACAGTTCCTCGTACCGCAGGCTGAACCCGGTCCGCCGTGCCAGCGCCTCCACCGCCTCGGGGAACTCGAGCCCCTCGATGCGCATCAGGAAGTCGTAGATGTCTCCGGAGGCGTTGCAGCCGAAGCAGTGGAAGAAGTTGCCCTCGGGGGTGACGTTGAATGAGGGGGTCCGCTCGGTGTGGAAGGGGCAGAGCCCCTTGAAGGACCGTCCCGACCGCCTCAGCGTCGTGTAGTCGCCGACGACCGCGACGATGTCGGCCTGCCGCCGCAGCGCCTCGATGTCGTCCTTGACGATCCGCCCAGCCACACGCACCTCCGGGCGGGACCGTAGCGGCCAGGCCTCCGGGCGGTGGCGCCCGGTCCGGCCACGTTGGGGACGACGGTGCGGGGCGTCTCGCCCCGACGCCCTTGCGCCGCGCGAGCCAGCACTCAGCTCGGGACGTTGTCGTCGCTCCAGTCGGGGTCGAGGTCCGTCAGGAACGCGGTGATCCGCCCCACCTCTTCGACCTCGCCGATCTCGGCGGCGGCCGCGCGCAGCCGGGCGAGGCAGGTCAGGAACGGACGGTTGGAGGGCTGCGACCAGCGCACGTACCCGCGGCCGCCCCAGCCGCTCGCGCGCAGGGCGTCGAGGCCGCGGTGGTAGCCGACCCGCGCGTAGGCGTAGCGTTCGATCGGCTCGTGCCCCATCGTCGCCAGGGTGGCCCAACCCTCGATGAACGTGGGGTGGGCCGCGACCACCGCGCTGACGGCCGCCTTGCGTGTGTCGTCGTCGGTCGCCAGTGCCCGGGCCAGCGCGGCCCGCGCGTCCTCCGGCACCGGGGGCAGCACGGTCTCGTGCCGGTCGGCCATGGGCAGGTCGGCCACGTCGTCACCTCGAGGTCGGGAGCACGTCGAGGGGCCACGGTACTCGGGCCGGGGCCACCTGCCCGCTCGGTAGCCTCCGGCGTCGACCGTCCTGCTCGCGAAAGGCTCCCCTGTGGCGACGCCGATCCGTTACGCCGTGGATCTGACCGATCGGGTGCACCACCTGGTGCGCGTCCACCTCACGGTCCCCGAGGACGTGGCCGCGGGGGCGCGCCTCGTCCTGCCCGTCTGGACGCCAGGGAGCTACGTGGTGCGCGACTACGTGCACCACGTCCAGACGATCCGCGCGACCGACGCCGACGGTCGCGACCTGCCGCTGGCGCTCGACGGCACGACCGCGTGGGTGCTGCCGGACGACGCCGTCGGCCCGGTCGAGGTCGTGCTGGAGCTGTACGCCAACGACCTGTCGGTGCGCACCAACCACGTCGACGACCACCACGCGCTGCTGATCCCGGCCGCGACCTTCCCCTACGTCGAGGGCGCCACGGACCGTCCCCACGAGGTGCACCTGCCGCCGCACCCGGCCGCGCACCGCACCTGGTCGCTGCTGCCGACCGGCGACGACGCGGACACCTACGTCGCGCAGAACCGCGACCACCTGATCGACAGCGCCTTCGAGGTCGGTGACCTCCCGGCGGCCGACTTCGAGGTGGCCGGGGTCCCCCACAGCTTCGTGTGGGCGGGGCACGGCGGTGCCCCCGACCTGGACGCGATCGCTGCGGACACCCGCGCGATCGGCGAGGTGTGCCTCGCGATGTTCGGCGGCGAGCTGCCGACCCAGCGGTACGTGTTCCTGTGCGCCGGGTGGGACCAGGGCGGCGGCGGGCTCGAGCACCGCGACGGCTCGGTGCTGCAGATGCCCGTGCGCACCTTCCAGGACGACGACCTGAACGCGCGGTTCCAGTCGCTGGTCGCCCACGAGTACCTGCACCTGTGGAACGTCAAGCGCCTGGTCCCCGCCGACCTCGTCGAGCCCGATTACGAGCACCCGACCCACTCCCCGTCCCTGTGGGTCGCCGAGGGCTGGACGGCCTACTACGACGATCTGCTCCCCACCCGCGCCGAGGTGTGGACCCCGCGGCGGCTGCTCGACACCCTGCGGGACACCTGGGACCGGGTCGACCGGACCCCTGGCGCGCTGCTCCAGCCGCTCCGGCAGGCGTCCCACGAGGCCTGGACGAAGCACTACATCCGCGACGAGAACACGCCCAACGTGATGACCGACTACTACGGGCACGGCTCGCTGGTGGCGTGGGAGCTGGATCTCCGGCTGCGCGCGGCCGACCCGGAGGGCGACGGGCTCGACGAGGTGTTCCGCCTGCTGTGGCAGCGGCACGCCAACACCTCCGAGGGCTACACCGAACAGGACGTGCTGGACGCCGTCGCGGCCGTCGGCGGCGACGACCTCGCGGCGCTCGTCGATGCCCGCGTCGGCACCGCGCAGCGCCCCGAGATCGACGACGCGCTGTTAGCGGCGGTGGGGCTGCGGGTCGGTGAGCAGCCCAACGGTCCGATCGCACCGGACCTCGGCGTCGAGGTCACCGAGGACGACCGGGGCGTGACCTTCGCTGCGGTGCTGCGCGACGGTCCGGCCTGGCGCGATGGGATCACCGGCGGTGACCGGCTGGTGGCGATCGACGGCGTGACGGTGGCCCGCGGCGAACTCGACACGGCCTTGCGTGCGTACGAGCCGGGCGACGACGTCGAGGTGACCGTGACCCGGGGGCCGCGGCTCCTGACGCGGCCGGTCACCCTCGGACAGCCGCGTCCGCGTCGCCGGCTCGAGCGCCGCGACGACGCCACCGACGCCGCGGCCGGCGCCTTCGCCCGCTGGACCGGCCACGACCTCGACGAGCTCTGATCGCCGGTGGTCGGCGGTGCCGGTCACGGCGTCCGCGGGGTGACGCTCACCCGGCCGTCCGCGACGCGCCAGACCGTCGTGGTCGTCGCCGCGGCCAGGGCCTCGTCGTGGGTGACGAGCAGCAGCGCGCCGGGCCAGGCGACCAGCGCCGCCTCCAGCCGCTCGATCGACGGCAGGTCGAGGTGGTTGGTCGGCTCGTCCAGCACGATCACCGACGCCTCCCCGGCGAGCAGGCTGGCCAGCACCAGCTTGCGGGCCTCCCCCGGCGACGGATCGTCGGTCACCAGCACCCGGTCCGGATCGACCCCGAGCAGGGCGACGACCCCGAGCACCCGACCCCGCTGCTGCGGCGCCATCGCCCGGATCCGGCCGACCTCGGCCGCCGGATCGTCCAGCTCCTGCGGGAGCTCCGCGAGCGTCTCCCCCGACCGCCGGACCGCGGCCACCACGGCCCGGAGCAGCGTGGTCTTCCCGGCACCGTTGCGCCCGGTGACGTGCACGTGCTCGCCGCGGTGCAGGGCGAGGTCGAGGGCCCACAACAGCGTGTCCCCACCGGCGTGGGCCACCTCGCCGGTCACCCGTGCCACGACACGGCGACCCGTGCCCGCCGCCCGGAACCGGACGTCTCCACCGCGTTCGCGCTGCACCTCGATCGCGTCGACGGCGTCCTCGGCGCGGCCGACCCGCGCGTTCATCTGCCGGACCCGCTGGGCGAGTGCCGCCTCGGCCTTGGCCTGGGCCGCCCGCCGGCCGGCCTCCCGCGCATCGGGGTCGCTGGCACCAGCCAGGCGCCGCTCGCGTCGGGGGCC
>SKNO01000284.1 GCA_007120465.1 Nitriliruptoraceae bacterium | reverse complement strand
GCACCGCCCAGCTACCCCCGATCGACATCCCCTGGTGGGGCGGGCGGACCCTCACCTTCGAGATCGGCCAACCCACCCCCACATAGGGTCCGTCTTGCTGAACGGGAATCCAAGCTAACGGGGGCCACCACGTGGTGCGCCCGCCGGACGCGGGGATCCCCGATGTGCCGCAGCTTCAAGACGCTCCACCTGCGCACCGCGATGGCCGGGGTCGGCGGCCAGCAGCCGCTCGAGTAGCCCTGCGCCCAGCCCGGCTATCGTCGCGCGCACCTCCAGCTCGAGGCCGCGCATCCTTTCGGGTCGCCGTGGCCGGCGAGCCCGTCGGCGAGCGCGGTCAGCTCCGCGACCTCACCCGCGAGCTGGCCGGCGAGATCCCCGCCACCCACACCGATGCTGGGAGACCCATGATCTCTGGCTTGCATCGTCGGGGTCACATCCGGCCAGGGGTAAGGATCCGGCGCCTGAAGGACGGGCCGTTGCTGCACTTGCCAAGGTGCCTGCCGGGCCTGACCGAGCGGCAACCGCCTCGTGTTCGATACGCGAGGCGCCGTTCCGAAGCCTCCGTCCATCGGCACGGCAAGGATGTTGCGCTACAGCAGACAACGTCGCCACCTGTCGATGGACCCTGGCTTCCGAGAAGCGCAGCGTCTTGGAAGTGAGGGGCCCATGGTCGCTGGATGGTTGTGTCGTTGGCCACGCTGGGGGACTGTGGAAGGCTGGCCGGTGCTGCCGTCGGGGCAGTACCGTGGTGCCCCGACACGACGCACGTCGGACGACCGCGCAGCCGCAAGCACGGAGGAAGCGATGGCGTTCGACCGCATCACCGTCGAGCCCGACAAGCTCGAAGGCAAGCCTTGCATCCGTGGCCTGCGCATCACCGTGGAGACCGTGGTCCGACTGGTCGCCGCCGGCTGGTCGTTCGAACAGATCCTCGAGGCGTACCCCGACCTCGAGCGCGCTGACATCCAGCAGGCGCTGGAGTACGCGGCCGCAGCGACCGACATGCACGTGCATCGGCTCCGCTCCCCCGCGTGACGCCGCTCGGCGACGCCGTCGCGTCTTGGCTGCGGCAGACAGCACACGGGCTGCGTACGTGCCCTTCCAACCCAGAACGGTCCGCCGCTCCGGCCTCGCCCTTGCCAAAGTTTGGCAACCTTCCGTAGGCTCGTCGGCATGCCGACGATGAACATCTCCCTCCCAGAGCCCCTCCGTGCGTTCGTGGAGGAACAGATCGCCCAGCGCCGGTACAGCACGACCAGCGAGTACATCCGTGACCTGATCCGCCGCGACCAGGACCGCCAGCATCTGCGTGGACTGCTGTCGGCCGGTGCCGCTTCCGAGGCCGGGACGGTCGCCGACTCCCGGTACTTCGAGGACTTGCGTGATGGGGTGAACCCCACCGTCGATGGGTGAGCACTACCCGGTCGTCCCGCGCGAACTCGCGACCCAGGATCTTCTCGACATCGCAGGCCACTATGTGGCCGAGGTCGACGCCGCGACCGCACGGCGGTTCATCGACGCGGTCGAACAGGCCTTCACACTCATCTCGCGCCAGCCAGGTATCGGCTCGCCGCGCCACGCCGTCGAGCTCGACTGGCCGGGACTCCGCACGCTCCAGGTGGAACGGTTCCCCTACCTGATCTTCTACCTTGAGCAGGCAGACCACCTCGAGGTTCTGCGCGTACTCCACACCCACCGCGACCTCCCGACCAGCCTGCAGGATCACCCGCCCGACAGCTGAACACCATCGGCCAGGGTTACACTTGTTTCACATATTGCGAGGAGGCAGGGGTGGGTCGCTCCCGAGCAGAACGCTTCGCCGCCCTCGACCGGCAGCTCGAAGCCGCCGTCAGAACCTCGGGTGATGGTGGCGCGACCGTGACCATCGGCGCGTCGGACCCGGTCGAGCTGCCGGCCGCGTCGCTCAGGACGCTGCACAAGGTGGTGCACGCCCTGGCCGCCGGCAGCGATCCGCTGCTGACCACCACCGAAGCCGCCGACTTCCTCGGGGTCTCGCGCCCGTACCTCACCCGCCTGCTCAAGGCCGGCAAGCTCCCCTACCGCAAGAAGGGCAACCGCCACCTCGTCCCCGCCACCGCGCTCGAGCGGTTCAAGGCGGAGCGCGACCGTCGGCTAGACGAGCTGGACGCCCTGGCCGGCGCCGAGGCTGACCTGGGCCTGCCTCGTTTGAGTTCGCGATGGACGAGGTGATGACCCAGGTGCGTGTGCCCGCTGCGCTGCGCGGCCGGGTCGCAACGATGCTGGAGATCACGGATCGTGTCGCCCGCGATCACCTCGACGAGGAGTACCGTGATCTCGCACGAACGTTGCTGGGCAGGCTGGCGCGCAAGCGCCCCTCGCCGCTGGCGCGTGGCGCCGAACGGATCTGGGCCGGCACCGTCCTCTACGTGCTGGGGCAGCTCAACTTCCTGTTCGATCCGCGTAGCACGCTGCACATGACCGGCGACGCACTCGCCGCGGCCGTCGACGTGCCCCAGCAGACACTGGCGAACAAGGCCAAGGTGGTCCGCGACCTGCTACGGCTGCGCCCGTTGGATCGGGAACTCTCGCGCCGCGAGCATCTCGCCAACCCGCTTACGGCCACGTTCTTCCGCTACTCCAACATCCGCTGACCGGTCGCTGGCCGTCTGATGACGGATGCACGGCCCGGGGTGACCGCCGGCCCGCCTCGGCTTGCACGAGACCGCCCACGACCTTCGGTGCCGGCGGACGATGATCAGCGACCCACCGAGGAGCGAACGCAGCGTGGCCAGGCGTAGGCAACCCCGCAACGGTGCGCGCCCACGTCGGGTCGAGGATGCGTCGGGACGGCCTGGGTCCGACGACGAGCCGGAGCTGCTCGACGAGGTCAACGCCCTGCTGGAGATCGGAGATCCGCTGGGCTTGGTGATGTTGGCGAGCTCGATCGTCTCAGCGCTGCAGCCAGGCCCGGCCCTGCCGTTCCGGGGTGCGCAGGAGGAGGGCCCGTCGCTGGCTGAGGTCATCGACTCGTTCATCGACGTGCGACGATCCGAGACGACCGCGCTGCTCGCGGCGCTGGCCTCCCTGGTGCCCGATGAGCTGGTCCGCCAGCACATCCGTCGCGAGCTCGACCGGCGCGGCGGCCCGCTGCCGGCCGGGCTCGACCGGCTGGCCCCGTTGACCGTCGACCGGACCGTAGCGGCGACCCACGTCCTGGGGCATGTCGACCTGCTGGTCGTCGGGGTCCGGACCGCGGGTGGGCAGCCCCTGACCATCGTGGTCACCGTGGATCACGAGTTGGGAACCGTGGTCGCCGACGGGTTCGTCTACCCCGGGCCGGCCGAGGCGGCGATCACGCAGCTGGCTAACGACGACGATCCCGACCTGACCGTGGCCGACATCGACCCTGCCGACGCCCGGGCCCGCATCGGCGAGGCGATCGAGACCGGCAGGATCACCTATCCGCCGATGGAGACCGACACCTGGCCGGAGTGCCGCCCGGTGGTGGAGTGGATGCTGCGGGAGCTGCCCGAGGGCGGGAGCGGACGAACCCGGCCGGAGTTCGACGAGGACCAGCGCGAGGAGATCGCCCGGCGGTTCCGGGCCTCGCCCCACGGTCGGGAGCACGACCATCCGGACGCGCGCGACCTGCTGGACACGCTGCTGTGGTACGGCTGCGACTACGGCACCGGTGACCCGCTGGCCTGGAGCCCGGAGGCGGTCGCGATCCTGCTCGAGGACTGGCTCCCCCGGAAGGTGGTCGCCGGGCCCGAGTACCTCGATCTCGCCCCGGACCTGCTGCGCAGCTTCATCCGCTTCGCCCACGCACAGCGTGGGCTGCGGGAGGAGCTGACACAGGACACCCTGGAGGTCGTCGACGAGCTCGAGGACGACTATCGGCGGGTGATCCGCACCGAGCGGCCCCAGGGCCCGGCTGCGCTCATGGCGGCGATGGGGTGGCTCGACGAGGACGACGCTGTGCAGGGCGACCCGGCCGCCGACCTCGGGTTGCTCGGAACGGTCGGCGCGCAACACCGCGGGTTGTTGGACCTCCTCGCCGAGGCCGTGGGCGGCGAGGAGAACCTGCGAGCGCTGTCCACCGACCCGCTCCCCGCCGAGGACTTCGACTGGACCCCGGTCGATGAGGACGTCCGCGGCCGCGTCGACGAGGTGCTCGGCCTGCTGGACGGCTGTGCCGCCGAGCTGTTCGACGTCGAGTTCCGCACCGCCGGACGGCGGTTGCTCGCCGACGTCGTGGCCGCCGACCCCGCGATCTTCCGTCGTGGCCGCCCGGACACGGCCGCCGCCGCGATCGCATGGCTCGTCGGCAAGGCCAACGAGGTGTTCGATCCGTACGGCGACGGCCTGTCGATCGGTGAGTTGACCGGCTGGTTCGGTCTGAGCACCAGCCCCTCCCAGCGTGCCGGGACCATGCTGGCCGCGCTGGGCATCGAGACCGACGCCTACCGCGGCATCCGTCTCGGTTCCCCGCGCTATCTCACCTCCGTCCAACGGCAGCGGATCATCCAGCGTCGGGAGTTCGCGGTGGACGGACTCGACAGCCTCGACACCACGGAGGTTGGCTGGGAGGGCTCAGACCCGTGGGACGACGGCCCCTTCGGCGATGAGGATCCCTGGGAGGATCCTGACAGGCTCGACCGGGCGACGGGGCTCGACCTGGGCGTGGACCCGGCACCGCCGGCTGCGTGGCGCCAGCCCGAACCGGTGGACGTGCTGGCGGTGGGCTGGCTGCCGCCCGGAGTCTTCGAGGAGGCCGTCGCTCGCTGGCCGGAGTTGGCCGCGCGGGTCGGCACCCGCGACTACGCCACGTATGCCCGGGTGGTCCAGGGCACGATGATCGACGTCGCCCGTGAGCACGCGCGCCACCCGGTGCTGGTCCCCCTCGACCTGGACGAGCTCGCAGGGCTGGCGGACGCGGCCGGCTTCGACCTCGGGGACTGGCGCACCCGGGCCGCGCTGGCGGCAAGCTTCGCCGAGGCGGGCCAGGGGCTGCCGTGGCCGCCGGGTCGCAACGAGCCGTGTTGGTGCGGGAGCGGCCGCAAGTACAAGAAGTGCTGCGACACGGTGCCGCTCGATCCCGCCCGGCGCCCGGCACCGACCCACGGGGTCGGGACGGCCCAAGCCTTCGAGCTCGACGTCACGCTGGCCGGGGTGCGCCCCCGGATCCGGCGACGGATCGCGATCACCGCTGACGCCACCTTCGGCGACCTTCATCACGCCATCCAGGACGCCTGCGGGTGGGACGACGACCACCTGTTCGTGTTCAGGACCCCGGCCGGTGGGGTGATCGGCGGGTCACCGTTCGAGGACCCCTTCGGCGATCCCTGCCCTGATGCGGATGAGGTCGGCCTCGCCGGCTACTTCGCCCGGCACGACGGCTGCCAGTACGAGTACGACTTCGGCGACAGCTGGCTGCACGACATCAACGTGGTTCGCCGCATCGACGAGCCCGTCGACTACCGGCGGCAGCTGCTCGACGGGGCACGGGCCTTCCCACCCGAGGACTGCGGCGGCCTGCCCGGCTACGAACAGTGCGTCGAGCTCGCGACGGGCCAAGACGACCCCCACGGAAGGCGGGAGTGGCTCGGCGACTGGGACCCCGAACACTTCGACCTCGCACAGCTCAAGCGACGCTTCGACCGCTGACCGCGTCGAGCCCGTGCCACCGGCGAGGCGGTCCGCCGCACCGCACCTGCAGCCACCTGCCGATCGAGGGTCGCGTAGGATCGCCGACGGCCTCGGCACAGCATGGCAGGAGCCGATGATGACGGAGGACGAGCCGGGCGCCCGGCTGTTCCTGGCCGAGGCTGCCTACGCCGAGAGCATCGTCCGGTCCGCGCTCGGCGACCTCGACGCCTGCATCGCGAGCCTCGAGCAGGCGCTCGAGCTCGTTCCCACCTACGCACCGGCGATCCTCGCGCTGGGATCGATCGACTACCAGCTAGACGATCTTGAGCAGGGCCGCCGGCGACTGTTCTCACTCCTCGACCTGGCCGACCACGACTGGCCAGAGGAAGCGCCGGACCTCGCCGAGATCCTCGACCATGCCGGGGACTTCCTGATCAGCCGGTCCGACTACCGCGACGGCTTCGAGCTCTACCAGCGAGCCACCAGCCGATTCCCCGAAGTCGCAGCACTCCACCAGGGCCTCTGCCTTTGCGCTGGAAAGCAGGGTCACCAGGACATCGCCCTCGCCGCCGCCGAAGCCGCACTGGCGCTCGAGCCGGACAACCAGGAGCTCGTCAACGACATGGGCTGGACCCTCTACGAGCGCGGCGAGCCCGAACGGGCCTTGCCGTTCCTGCAGCGCGCGGTGGAGCTGGACCCCCAGGATGCGCTGGCCGCGGAGAACCTGCGGATCTGTCGCGAGGCGATCGAACAACACCCGTGATCGGCAGTGCGGCGCCTGCGGCGGCGCCAACCGCCCAAGCGCAGATCAGCCCACGTGCATCGGCACCTGCACGGTGAAGTGGAAGTTGTCCCGGCCGACGTTGGCCTCCAGCGTCCGCAGGATCCGATCGGCATCGTCGTACGGGCCCTGGACGTACTCGGGCTTGCCGTCGCGACCGAACCCGATGGCGCTGGGGCCCGTCAGCTCACCGAGGTGGCCCGCGGCTGGCCGGAAGTCGCGATGCGGCTCGAAGCCGAGCCCACGCGCATACGCCACAGCACCCAACACCAGGTGCTGGGCCAGATCAACGGGTGCCTCGACGGGCGACCGGCCGAACCCGTCGAAGAAGCGGTCGACGAACCGGCGGAGTCCACTACGGCTCATCGCCCGAGGTCCCAAGGCGTCCTTGACGCCGAGGCAGTAGGTGTCGACCAGGTAGCCGCACACCGTCGCGTCGCCACCGACCCGGGGATGTGCACGTGCCACCAGCACACCGGCCAACCCCGAGGTGTCGGCCTCCGGTTCGACATCGGGCCAGGCACGGTCCTGCGGCACCGCCAATCCGTCGCTCCAGCCCGCGCTCACCCAGCACCCGACGACCGGCGGCGCCAACGTGCTCATCCGCTGCTCCCTGGCGACGGTTCGCACCAGCGGCGCCACCCGGCCGCGGGAGGTCCCCAAGGCCCGGGTGATCGCGTTGGTGGACAGCCCCTGCGCGTACAGCTGCCGCACCTGAGCCAACAGTTCGTCGTCGTCCATCCTGGATCTCCTCCACCCTCGGACACCGACGTTGTAGCAGGAGCTGCTACCGGATCGAGGGAGGTGGAACATGGCAGCGCCATGCTCGCCGACGTACGATGTGTCCACATCAAGCGGAGAGATGGACACATGGATGTGGGGGTTCGTGAGCTCAAGCAACGGCTGTCCGAATATCTCGATCGTGCGGCCCGCGGCGAACGGATCATCGTGACCGACCGGGGGCGACCGAAGGCGACGCTGGGGCCGCTCGCCGGCGGCGACCACATCGCCCGAGGCGTTGACGAGGGCTGGATCACCCCGCCCGCGAAGGCCGGTCCACCTCCACCCCGGCCGCATCGCGTCAGGACGGAGGCGACGATCGCGGAGATGCTCGCTGAGGACCGAGGCGAGTGACGCTCTACCTCGACTCCAGTGCGCTGCTCAAGCGGTACATCGACGAGCCCGACAGCGACCGGTTCGGCGACATCCTCGATAGCGACCCCAGATGGCTGACCTGCCGGCTCACGTGGGTCGAGGTCTGGCGCAACCTCGGTCGGCGCCTGGAACCGGACATGGTCGCCACCGCACGGTCCGCCTTCCGCACAGACTGGGAGCACCTCACCCTCGTCGAGGTCGATGGGGTCCTCTGTCGGGATGCCGGTGACATCGGAGCGGTGACCGGAGCTCGCAGCCTGGACGCCCTGCATCTGGCGGCGCTGCAACGTGCCGGCCCGCAGGGCATCACGCTGGTCACCGCGGACCTTCGACAAGCGCAAGCGGGGCGAAGCCTTGGATTCGAGGTCGTCGGTTCCTGACAACCATGGCGTCATACGCTCGGTCGGACCCCCACGAAAGAACGTGAACACAAGAACCTTGGGGCGCCAGCCGTCCCTCGCCGGACGTCGGCGAGGATCGCCGCATTCGGGTCCCCTGCCCATGACCGGAACCCCGACCCCTACTTCCACCACTCAGCGGGACACGGCCCTGGCTGCAGCCAGTGAGCAACACGACGCAGCGCCCGACCTCGCGTGATCGCCTGTTGGCGGCTGCCGCGACTTCTTCGTTGATCACGAAGGAGTCACGGCCCAGACGCCGGCTCGGAACGCACTTCTGTGGCGGTTCAACGTGGGCGGTAACACCGTGACAACACAGAAGAACACAGCCGAACGAAGATGCCCTCATCATCCCCGCAGAGCGAATCCTGGCCCGCAGTGGGCTCCTACGGGCCAGATCTCGTGGTGGAGGTGATCGGATTTGAACCGACGGCCCCTTCGTTGCGAAGCAAGGCCTCATGCCGAGCAGGCGATTGGCCGTGGAAGGCCGATTCATGGCTGTACGAGCGAAAATGCGTGCCTAGCTCATCGATTCCAGACCGCATGCCGTCCAGGCAGCAGGTGGCATACAGAGGCGCAGGGAGGCAGGGGGGCAGAGGCAGCGCCGTGCGTACTTCTGCGTACTTCTGGCCGGCTCGCCATAGTTCCTCCACGGTCACTCATGACCGTATCGGGCGGTCGTCGGCGGCGGACGTCTGTCAGGCGCCGTAACTCCCACGTGCAGTAGTCCGCACCACAACTGAAGAAGAAGGCCTTCGTGTCAAGGGCCACCTGAGCAGAGGCTCTACGGTGCGGACCTCCGCCGCGAGGACCAGGGCCCACGACTATCGGTTCCAGGGTCCGCGAGTGGCTCTTCACCTCCCGATTCCCAGGTCTGGAGATCGGGCTGCAACGGGCGTTGTCGCAACGATGACGAGGCGGGGGTGTCTTGGATCAGGCGGCGCTACCCTTCTTGATCCGGGAGGGGTAAGAGGTGGGGATGGTGGGGTCTCGAGGAGGGGCCGGTGGACGG
>SKNO01000073.1 GCA_007120465.1 Nitriliruptoraceae bacterium | reverse complement strand
GTCGGAACCGGACGGTCGGGCCCTGATCGACCGGTGAGGCGACGTCCATCGGCTCGATGACCAGGTCGAAGACGTCGTGGAGCCGGAGGGCGTCGATGGCCCGGTCGTCGCGCCAGAGTCCGCGTCGACACCAGATGAACGCGACGTCGGGATGGGCCGCGTGCAACGCCCGGAGTGTGACCGGTGGGTTCACGTGGTCGACGACGAGCGCGGAGGGCCGGAATGTCTCGAACTGGTCGGCCAACCGCTCCAGCATCAGATGGTCCCACGCTGGCCGGCCACAGCGCAGCTTGCGTGCAGAGGGGAAGTACTCCGCCGCGAACCCCAGCTGCCGAACGAGGCCGAACGACTCGGACATCGTCAGGAAGGACGACACGTAGCCCGGAGGGAGGCGGCGGGCCAGGGCCATCAGGCGGGTGATGTGGCCGAGGCCGTGGCCGTTGTCGGTGAGGAAGGCGATGCGTCGTGCGGACGTGCCCGGTGCCGGGACGTTCTCGGTCCCGGTGGTCGCAGGGGGGTGCGCGTCGATCGTGTGGCCTCGGTCGGTCGTGCTCGTCACTCTAGACCCCGCCCGCCGTCCGACCGGACGAGTGGTGGCTGCTCGTCGGGGGTCGGTCGGCCGAGACTGTGGGTGGCGCGCCGTATCATCCGGGAGCCTGTCCGGTCACCCGTGAGGTCGCGTGTTGGATCCAGCCCCATCGTCACGCCTGCGAGGTGATGCCGCGAGGAACCGAGCGCGCTTCCGTGATCCGCGACGGGCCGTCAGCGCGGCCACCGCGGCGCTGCGTGCTGCTCGAGCCATCCGTTCGTCGGGGCTCTTCGACGAAGCGTGGTATCGCCAGCAGGTCCCCGGCGGTCTCCCGGACAGGGTGGATCCGGTCGCCCATTACGTCCGTCATGGGGTCGGTGCGGGATGCAGTCCGAACCCGCTCTTCTCGCCGCGGCACTACCTCGCACAGGACCCGACGGCCGAACGATCGACGTTGGGGCCGTTCGTGCACTTCCTCCGTCGTGGTGCCGCCAAGGGGCACTCGCCGCACCCGGTGTTCGACGTCGAGCACTACCTCACGCAGGTGCCCGACGCGTTGTCGCACCGCGGCGGGGCGCTCGGGCACTACCTCGCGGTCGGGTGGCAGAACGGCGTGAAGGTGAACACCTGGTTCAACACCAGGGAGTACCGGGAGCGGCACCCCGAGGCTGGTGTGACCGAGCCAGCCATCGTGCACCTGGCTCGGCATGCGACCGCGCAGCTCGCCGCGGTCCCGGACCATCGCGGGTTCCCGCGCCTCTACGGTGGGTTCGACCATGCGCGTGCCGAGCGGTTCGTCGCAGAGATGGCTGAGGCGGTTCGTTCGATCGAGCGACCGCTCGTGACGGTCGTGATGCCGGTCCGGGACCGGGCCGACACGATCGGCGCGGCGATCCGCTCGGTGCTGGAACAGAGCTACCGGGACCTGGAGTTGCTCGTCGTCGACGACGGCAGCGTGGATCGCACCGTCGAGGTGGTCCGCTCCTTCGACGATCCGCGTCTCCGCCTGATCCAGCAGCCACCAGTCGGCGTCTGCCGGGCACGGAACCGCGCGATCGCCCAGGCCGGGGGCCGGTACCTCGCCTACCTGGATTCCGACAACGTCTGGGAACCGGGCTTCCTGGCGACGATGGTCGCGTTCCTGTGCACGACCGAGCACGACGTCGCGTACAGCGCGCTGGAGATCGAGCGCGGCCGGAAGCGGCTCTACCGTGGGGCGCCGCTGGATCGTGCCGCGCTGCTCGAGGCGAACTACATCGATTGCAGCACCCTCGTGCACGAACGCGCCCTCATCGATCGTGTCGGGGGTTGGGACGAGTCCCTGCGCCGGGCGAACGACTGGGACTTCGTGATCCGTCTCACGGAGGTCGGCGACGTCGGCTACGCGCCGTTCATCGGGGTCCGCTACGACCACGACCGCGAGCGTGGCGATCGCATCACGGTGCGCGAGCCCTTCGGCTACAAGTTCAAGGTCTACGCCAAGCATCACTTCGACTGGCCGGCGATCGCCCGACGCCCGGTCGTCGCGGGCAGGACCTCGATCATCGTGCCGGTCGCTGCCGCCGACGACGACCTGGACGCCGGCCTCGAGGCCCTCTGTGCGACCACCGGCGGGACGGACGTCGAGGTGCTGGTGGTCGACAACTCGCCGTCGGAGGAGGAGGCCTACCGGGCGTTCTGTGCGGTCGACGCGTGCGCACAGGCCAGGTTGGTGCGGCCGACGTGGATGGAGCTGTACGCCCCGTTGACGCTCGCCTACGGTCTCGCCGAGTCGAGCGGTGATGTGGTGGTCGTCGTCGACCCGGCGCTCGTCGCCCAGCCCGGGTGGCTCGAGCCACTGGTCGCACCCATCAGGTCGGGCGAGGCGGTGATGACCCAGGGGCCCGTGCTCGAGTGGAACGGCGTCGTTGCCTCGGCGGGCTACCTCGTGGATCCCGGGGGATCGCCTGCACCGGCGCTCGAGGGGTTCCCAGAGCACGGGCCTGAGGTCGCCGTCCCGGCCGACCGGCAGGGGCTGAGCCGGATGCTGCTGGCGATCGACCGGTCGGCGCTGCTCGCCGTCGAGGGGTTCGATCCGCTGTACCGCTCGGTGCTCGCCGACGTCGACCTGACCCTGCGGCTCCGTGCCGTCACGCAGAGGCCGGCCCGGTTCGTGCCGTCACCCGGGGGGGCGCTTCGTCCTGTCGTGGAGGAGACCGATCCCACGATCGTCGAGCAGGACCAGCGTGTCTTCATGGAGCGCTGGGGCGGGGAACTCCTCCCGGACGTCGATGAGACGTTCACGCGACTCGGGTTGCAGGTCCGGCACCACCGTCCCAGCGGGTTCCGCGGTGCCGGTGTCGATGCGCACGTCCCGGTGGTCGAGCACGCGGCGGATCGCGTGCGCCCGCTGCGTTGGGCCATCAAGATCGCTGCGAGCACGGTCGGCGTCCGCAACCGTTGGGGGGACTGGCACTTCGCCCTGGCTCTCCGTGACGAGCTCGTTCGGCTCGGCCACGACGTCGTGGTGGACCTGATGGACGGGTGGTACCGCCCGACGGCCCACCTCGAGGACGTCGTCCTCGTGCTGCGGGGCAAGGGTCGGTACCGGATCAACCCCGACCAGCTCAACCTCGTGTGGCTCATCAGCCATCCGGACCTCCCAGGTGACGACGAGTTGGTGCGTTACGACCACCGCTTCGTCGCGTCAGGGACCTTCGCGCGGAAGCTGCAGCAGCGGCTCGGTGTGCCGACGGACCCTCTCCTGCAGTGCACCGATGCCCGCCGGTTCGTGCCAGGACCCGTGGACCCAGATGGCGAGGAGGTCCTGTTCGTCGGCAACACGCGTGGAGGGTCGCGGCCGATCGTCGATGATGCGCTGGCAGCTGGCCTGCCGCTCGGCGTGTACGGAGCCCACTGGAAGGGGAGGATCCCCAGAGCCGTGTGGCATGACCGCCACGTCCCCAACGCGCAGTTGCCGGCGCTGTACCGCTCCGCGGGGGTCGTGCTGAACGATCACTGGGAGGACATGCGCCGCGAGGGGTTCCTGTCGAACCGCCTGTTCGACCTCGCCGCCTGTGGTGCCAACATCGTCAGCGATCCGATCGAGGGGCTGGAGGAGGTCTTCGGCGGGCTGGTCCGGACCTACCGTCGTCCGGAGGAGCTTGCTGATGTTGTCCAGGAGGCGCTGACCCAGCGGGAGGACGAACGGGAGCGTCGTCTGACGCTCTCAGAACGCATCCGTGCGGAGCACTCCTTCGCGGTGCGTGCCCGTGAGCTCGATCGGGTGGCCCGCGAGCTCCTTCGCGCACGGTCGGACGGTGTCCGGCCGCTGGCCGCCGGCTGACCGGTCAGTCGGTCGCGCGGACCGCGACGGTCCCGACCCACCATCGCGGCGGGAGCCCCGGCCCATCGGGGAGGTCGATGCGCCGGATCTGATCGGCGCTGACCGGCTGGTCCACGCCAGCGCTCCCGAGTGCAGCGCGCAGAAGCTGGGCGTTGGCGGGAGGGAGGTGACGCAGGTGATGATCGAGGGCGGTCCTCAGGCCTCGCTCACCGGCGGACCCCTGCGGCTCGAGCGCGAGGCCGAGACGTTCTGTGACCGAGAGCAGGCGCAGCCAGCCGTGGAGGTTCGCTGGTCCGGTGACCCCGGGGTGGCGGCGCACCGAACGCGACCGGTGCGACGCGGCGCCGAACTGGTCGTGCCGGCGGGCGGCGACCCGGCGTGACAGCTCCGTGAGCTCCGCGGCCTCGTCGAGGAAAGCGTGGCAGGCGGCGAGTTGGACCTCGTACCAGGTTCCGGCGGGCCCGAGCGAGCGACGGGCGCGGGTGCCGCGCCGTGACCGCTGGAGCCACGCCCGGTGGGCTGCGACCCAGTCGACCACGGCGTCGTACGCGCCGTCGGCCAGCAGGTGTGCGCGTGCGGTCAAGCGGACGGCATCGAGTACCTGATCGAGGTCCCGGAGGAGCCACGCTCCGCCCCGAAGCAACGTCGGGGACAATCGGGAACGGGGGTTGACGAAAGTGGTCTCGATCGACGTGGCCGCGCGGGCGAGCAACCGCTCATCGCCGAGGAGCCAGCCGGAGAGGCTGTCCTCGACGGCCTCACGTGCGATGGCTCCGAAGCCCGCCGGCGAGGTTCGGGAGCCGCTGCGGGCTCGGTGAAGCTCGTTCCGGACGGTCAGGAGCGCACCGAACCCGTCGTCGGTCGACACGATCGAGCGCTGGGCCTCCAGGATCGCCTCGGAGCGGGTGTGCAGATCGGCGGCGTCGAAGCGCCTTCGGAGCACCTGCTCGTCCGCCTGGGAGAGACACCGCCGGATCGCTTCCATCCGTGTGAGCATCCGGTCACGCTCGTCGGTCTCGAGATGGGGATTCCCCGAGGTGAGCCGAGCGACCCACCCGGCGTGCTGGTAGCACCCGGCCTCGGGGGACGGCTCTGGCCACGATGCCTCCCACTCCTCGTTGCCCCACGAGTCCCACGGGCCCGGGACACCGAGCCGGCGTAGGAGCGAGACCTTCGAGCGACGTCCGTAGCGCTGGCGGTCGTCGAACCGCTCCCGGGCATCGGCCCGGAACGCGATCTGGGGTTCCTCGTTGGGTTCCGGCTGGAAGGCGGGGTCGAGCAACTCGCGGTTGTCGTTGATCCGCGCCATCGGGACGAGCACGTAGGGGATGTGCGGCTTGTCGAGGACGGCAGCGCGGAGGTCCTCCCAGGCGGTGGTGGTGAAGAAGCAGTTGCCGTCGAAGGGCAGGATCCATGTCGCCTGTGTCTGCCCATCCTCCAGCGCCGCGTTGCGCGCCCCGTTGTTGTTCATCACGTACAGGTTCTTGTCGTGGTACGCGTGGTCGATCGCCCGTGCGCGGACGACCTTCGGCATGCCGTCGTAGGCCCGCCCGTAGAACATCCCGGACCGTGTGAAGTCGGCGACGCGCCAGCCGAGCTGCTGGTACTCCTCCACCCGGAAGGGCAGGTTCACCACCGTCGAACCGTGCTCCTCCAGGAGGTCGAGGAGTCGTCGTTCGACGTCCGGATCGATGATGCGGTTCACGACGAACCGCTTCTCACAACCTGGCAGGTCCGGTTCGTGCTCGAGCAGGAAGCGGAGGTTGTCGACGTTCTGTCCGTCGCGATGGCGCGGTGGCAGGTCGTTGCCGATGATGCGGTAGAGCACGAAGGAAGCAGGGCGCTCCAGGTCCTCGCTGCCGGGTTCGCGCTGCTGCCAACGCTCGTGTTCCTGCGCCGCGTCAACCCTCCGGGCAGCGGCCTGGCGCTCACGTCGATGCCGACGGAGCGGGCGGATCGTCCGTCCGGCCACTCGACGGGCGGTCCGCCTCAGGAACGCCACGTAGCGCATCGAGGCGTTCCTCCTGAGCCTGCTCGGTCGTGTCCGTCGAGTTCGAGGCTACTGCGCATCGGCGGCGGGTTAGAGACGGCGGGCAAGGACGACCCAGACCGTCCGCAGGAGGATCTCGAGGTCTAACACCGGGGACCAGTTCACGAGGTACTGCAGGTCGTACCCGAGCTTGTACTCGGCGTCGGTGTGGTACCGGCCGTGGATCTGGGCGAGGCCGGTCAGGCCTGGCGGGACCTCATACCGGCGTTCGTACCCGGCGATGCGACGTTCGAACTCGCCCGTGAGCTCAGGTCGTTCGGGCCGTGGGCCGACGACCGACATCTCCCCGCGGATGACGTTCCAGATCTGGGGCAGTTCGTCGAGTCGCATCTTGCGGACCCAGCGGCACGCCGGGATGATCCGGGGGTCATCACGCTCGGCGAGTCGTGCCCCTCGTCCATCGGCTTCGGCGTCCGGGACCATCGTCCGGAACTTGACGAGGCTGAAGGTCCGGCCTCCGGCCCCGACGCGATCCTGCCAGTAGAGGAGAGGTCGGCCGGCAACCGCCAGTTGGTAGAGCGTGACGAGGCCGATGAGCGGTAGCCAGACGGGAGCGCCCACCACCAGCATGGTGAGGTCGAACAGGCGCTTGAAGCGGAGCCGCGACCTCGGGATCGTCTGGGTCCGGAGCAGCACGAAGGGCATCCCGCCGATCTCCCGGAGGCGTTCGAGCCCGAGCATCGTCTCCCGTGCGGTGACGCGCATCACCACCGTGATACCGGCCTTGTCGAGCTCACGCAGGACCGCGACGTAGAGGTCGTCGAGCCACCGCGACGACAGCACCATCACGTCGGTCGCGCTCGTCTCGCGGATCGTCTCGATGAGGCCATGGCGGCGCGTGTGTGTCCCCACGACCCGCGCCCGAGCGTGGTCCTCTTGCAGGCTCGACCGCGCCGTCTCCACCTCGGGCTCATCGCCGACGAGCAGGACGCGCGGTGGCCCCTCCCGGCGGGTGCGCAGCAGGTGTGCGAGCTGGCGGTTCACCGCGACCGCAACGGCGCCAGCGACGATCAGGATCGCCAGGTTGAGGATCGGGAACGGCAGCGCGCGCCCGGGTCCCATGCCCAGCTCACGTGCGAGGCCGGACAGACCGAGGGAGAGCAGGGCCACGAGCCCACCGGCCGCAAGGGCGTGCTGCCCGGCTCGCGGCAGCACGGGTGGAGCACCGAGCCGCGGTTCGCGCTCGTACATCCCCCCGAAGTACAGGCTGGCGACGAAGACGGCGATCGCCAGTGCGAAGGAGACGAGGTAGTTCGCCACCGGCGCGTCGGGCCAGTCCATGCCGAAGCGGACAAGCATCGTCGCGGCGATGATGGCCGTGAAGGCCAGCGCGTCGGCGATCATCACCAGCCGGAACCCCCGCCGGTTCAGCCGCTGGAGCAGACGTGGCTCCCCCTCGCCCGCAACCGCCGGTCGATGATCCATGACCGGGGCGGGGTGCGGCTCACGATCGGGCATCGACCTGACCAGGGGCGGGGACGGGGCGGCACAGTCGAACGTTGCGGCAGGCTACCCGTCGGGGCTCGGGTTGACGGTCTGGGGGCCCGCCCCTCGGGTCGATGCGGTCATCACGGGTCGACGCTCAGCCCCCGAAGGTGCTCCACGAACCGCGGCCCCGCAACCTCCCAGTTGAGCTCGTTCCGGATGAGCGCGAAGCCGCGGTCAGCCTTCGCTCGCCGGTCCGTCTCATCGTCCCGGAGGGACCGCAGGGCGGCGACCACCGCGGGGACATCGCCGTGGGGGACGACGATCCCGACATCATGTTCGCGCACGAAGGCGCCGGTCACCGGGAGGTCGCTGGTCACGACGGGGATGCGGCGCGACAGGTACTCCAGGACCTTGGTCTGGAGCGAGACCGCGTGGTTCGGCTGCGGCTCGATGAGCGAGAGTCCGGCGAGCGCTCCGTCGAGACGCCGCAACGCTTCATCGTTCGGGACGAAGCCCGTCCAGGTGACGTGCCCCGCAGCCGCGGCTTCCTCGACGTGGTGCTGGACGTCGGTATCGGCGGGACCGATCAACTCGAACCTCAGTTCATCGCGCAGCGCCTCAGCGGCAGCCAGCATCTCCAGCGCACCACGGCTGCGCGCGATCCGGCCGAGGTACACGACCCGGTCATCGCCCGACGGCGGGGGCTCGTCGGTGGGGCGGGGTGGCACGTTGGGGACGAAGGGGTGGGGGAGTGTGAAGCGTCGTTGGTAGGCCTCTTCCGCCAGGAGGAGGTGGACACGCCGCTCCGCCCAGCGCTCCAACCGGCGGACCACCCAGGCAGCCAGCGGCCTGACCACGGACGGGAGCCAGGGGCGGTCGACCAGCGAGGTCGCCGTGTCCTCGTGGACGTCGAGCACGATCGGTGGAAGCTGGCGGATACGCCCGACGACGGCGAGGAGGAGTTCGGGATCGTGGAGCAGCACGACGTCATGTCGGGGGCCACGAGCACGGATGCAGCGGCGTGCCCTGCGGAGCGCAGCGAGCCGCCGACGTCCAACCGCACGAGGGAGGTCGACGGTGTGGACCCCTTGGAGTGCGGTGTCCACCGGGGTCTGCGTTGCCGACCACGGTGCGGCGTAGGTCACCTCGATCCCGGCGTCGCACAGGGCACGGATCTGCCGGTTGTGGATCCGCGCATCGAGCGGGGTGTGTACGACCGTGACGACCAACACGCGCATGGGGAGGGACCTGACGGGAGCAGGAGCAGCGGGACGCTACCGCACGCGACGCCGCGGCCGAGGAGTGGCCGGTGGCTCGAGGATGATGGCCGGCGGCGTGACGGTCTCCGGTGCGAGCTGTGATCGCTTCGGTTCCTGACGGGCGGACGCTCCGACGATCGGCCGGGATCCCGGGCTCTGTCCAACCATCCCGGAAGCCCGATGCTCTCCAGCGCTGCGCGACGACGGCGGAGTACCTGACGTGACGTGGGCGTCGTCACGGGCGGTCGCCCATCCGCTTGCCCGAGCCAGATGCGAACGATGCTAGGGCGCTACGGCACCGCCGTTCGTGCCCTCCAAGGTTCGTCAGGTCACTGCTCGAACCACGCTGACAGACAGGGTTTCGGTGAGACCGATCGGTCAGGGTGGCTCGGGGAGCCAGCCGACGACGTCGAAGATGACGTCGACGCTTCCGGAGTGGTTGTAGACCTGGACCTGGCCGTTGGTGCCGACCTTGGCGATGATCTCGTTGGCGATGACGCCGCCGGGGC
>SKNO01000138.1 GCA_007120465.1 Nitriliruptoraceae bacterium | reverse complement strand
GGCGTCGGTCGCCGACGCGGGCCTGCGCGACCGGCTGCGTGAGAGCGCGGCGCGGCGCCGGGAGGTCGCGTCGGGCGAGCCGCTGGGCTGAGGAGGGGGCAACGCGGCCGCGGCGCCGACATCGGGCGAGGCGTCGGGGTGCTCCAGCGGATGCAACGCCGCTGCAACGGTCCTGCAACAGCTCTGGTCAGGGTCACCGGCATCGCGATGGACCGCGAGACACGGAGGACGACCCGATGACCACGACGACCGCACGCTCCCGCAGTGAGGTGGAGGCCGAGATCAAGGAGACCCTCGGCCTCGTCCCCAGCTTCTTCGATCGGATCCCCGAGGACGCGCTCGACCACGAGTGGCAGCTGTTCGCCCGGATGGAGCTCGGGGAGACGCTGATCCCGAACCGGTACAAGGAACTGCTGATGCTGGCGGTGCACGCCAACACGCACTGCCGCTACTGCACGCTCTTCCACACGGAGGCCGCCAAGCTCTTCGGGGCGACCGACGAGGAGATCCAGGAGGCCGTGCACCTCGCCAAGCACACCGTCGGGTGGAGCACCTACCTGAACGGGCTGCGAGAGGACGAGACCCGGTTCGGTGAGGAACTCGCCCAGATCGGTGAGCACCTCAGCGGTTGATGGGGAGCTGGAGGGGAGCGCCGTGAAGCTCGAGCGGGTCCGGCCGACCGCCTGGCGGGTGACGCTGCACCCGCTCGAGCTCGCGGCCCTGATCTCCGCCGCCCGCTGGGCGACCGACGGGGCGGACGGGCAGCTGCCGCCCGAGGCGGTCGACCAGCTGCGGTCCGTGCTCGATGGGTACGACCAGGCGATCACGCGCAGCTGACCGCCGCGTGCGCCACGCGACACGGGTCGGCCACGAGGAGGACGACATGCTCGTGAACGGCATCGACACCACGCAGCTCGCCGCGTCCGAGCAGCTGCTCCGCACCGCCCCTGGCCCGGTCGGCCTGGCGGTGCGGGTCCGGGGCCGGTGGCAGGACGCCTACAGCACGCAGGTCGAGACCGACGAAATGGTCGTCGGGGGCGAGGTCGTTCCTCGCGGCCACACCGTGCACGTGGACCTGCCGGTGCTGCTCGGCGGCCGCGACCGGGGCCCGGCTCCCGGCGAGCTGCTCCTCGCTGCGTTGAGCACCTGCGTCGCGCAGGGGATCGTCGAGCAGGCGGCCGCCGATGGCATCACCGTCCGTCGGGTGGAGGTGGCGGCGGAGGGCGAGCTGGACCTGCGCGGCGCCGCTGGGTTCGACGGGATCCCTGCCGGCCTGACGGGCGTGCGGCTGCGCTTCGCGGTGGACGCGGACGCTGACGCCGGGCAGCTCGACGACCTGCTCGCGGGCGCGGTGCGGACCTCTCCCGTCGCCGACTCGCTCACCGCGGGGGTGGCGCTCGACGCGCGCGTCGCGCGCGTCCACCCGTTCGCGACGGCCCAGGGGACGGGGCACCCACAGACCGACCACGACGTGCAGCAGAGGGAGTGATGACGATGGTCCGACGGATCCTGGTGGTGGGCTACGGCCTGCTGGCCTACGTGACGTTCCTGGGGGTGTTCGTGTACACGATCGGGTTCCTGGCGAACGCGGTCGTACCACGCGGCATCGACGAGGGCCCGGCGGGCCCGGTCGGGGTCGCGTTGCTCGTGAACGCTGCGCTGCTCGGCGCGTTCGCGGTGCAGCACACCGTGATGGCGCGCCCCGGCTTCAAGCGGTGGTGGACGCGGTACGTGCCCGCGTCGATCGAGCGCAGCACCTTCGTCCTGGCGGCGAGCCTGGTGCTGGTGGCCGTCGTGGGGCTGTGGCGGCCGATGCCTGAGACGGTCTGGGTGGCCGAGACCGAGTGGCTGCGTGGTCTGCTGTGGTCGGTCTACCTGCTCGGCTGGACGACGGTCGTCGGCAGCACCTTCATGATCGACCACTTCGACCTGTTCGGGCTGCGGCAGGTCGCCGCCCGGGCGCTGGAGCGCGCCCACCGGGAGCCGAGCTTCCGCACGACGCTGCTCTACCGCCTCGTGCGCCACCCCATCATGGTGGGGTTCCTGATCGCCTTCTGGGCCACCCCCGACATGAGCCAGGGCCGGCTGCTCTTCGCGGTCCTCGGCACCGGCTACATCCTGGTCGGCGTCCGATTCGAGGAGCGCGACCTGCGCCGCCACCTCGGCGAGGTGTACGTGCGCTACGAGGCCGCGGTGCCCCGGTTCGTGCCGCGGGTGCGCGGTGGGCGGGATGCTCGGCGCGCCGTGGTGGACGGCGGCGTCGCGTCGGCGCAGGATCGTGCCTGAGGAGGGAGCCCCGGTGCGTGCTCGTGAACCCGACCGCGACGGCTACGTCGAGGTGGACGGCGTCAAGGTGCACTTCGAGGTGCACGGCGACGACCACGACCCCACGCTGCTGCTGTTGCCGACGTGGACGATCATCCACAAGCGGTTCTGGAAGGCGCAGGTCGCCTACCTCGCCCGACACTTCCGGGTCATCACCTACGACGGCCCGGGCAACGGCCGCTCCGACGCGCCCCTCGAGCCGGAGCTCTACCACCACGAACGCCAGGTCGCGTACGGTCTTGCGGTACTGGACGCCACAGGGACGGACCGGGCCGTCCTGGTCTCGCTCTCCCAGGGCTCCTACTGGACGCTCGGGCTCGCTGCCAACCATCCGGAGCGTGTGCTCGGCAGCGTGTACATCGGCTCGGGACTCGATCTGGCCGACCGCGACGCGGACCGGATCGCCTACCAGGATCCCGCATACGCGGCGACCGTCGAGCTGCCACCCTCGAGCGTGCCGGCCGGAGGGCAGGATCCGCCGGAGCACTGGGCGAAGGCCACGGTGGAACACGTCCGGCGCGAGTACGAGGACTTCCTCTGGTTCTTCTTCGGGCAGTGCTTCTCTGAGCCGTACTCGACGAAGCCGATCGAGGACTGCGTGCGGTGGGGACTCGACACGTCGGCCGAGGTGCTGCTCACGGAGGGGCAGGGGGCGCAGCCGCCCGATCGCGCGTCGCTCGAGGGATGGTGCCGACGCGTCGAGAGCCCGACGCTGGTGATCCACGGCGACGACGACCGCATCGCCCCGCTGCGCCGGGCTGAGCGGCTGGCGGAGATCACGGGTGGGCAGCTGGTCCTGCTGGAGGGCGCCGGACACATCCCGCTGGCCCGCGATCCCGTGGCGGTCAACCTCGCGATCCGACGCTTCGCCGAACGGCTGCGGCCCCCGTCACCGACCCGTCGGACCTGGCGGCGAGGTGCGGCTCGCCCGAAGCGCGTGCTGTACCTGTCGTCGCCGATCGGGCTCGGGCACGCCCGACGTGACCTCGCGATCGCCCAGGAGCTCCGCCGGCACCACCCGGACGTGGAGGTCGACTGGCTGGCGCAGCATCCGGTGACCCGGATGCTGGAGGCAGCCGGTGAACGGATCCACCCGGCGAGCCGGTGGCTGGCGAGCGAGTCCGCGCACGTCGAGGCCGAGTCCGGCGAGCACGACCTGCACTGCTTCCAGGCGCTGCGCGAGATGGACGAGATCCTCGTCGCCAACTTCATGCTGTTCCACGACGTGGTGTCCGAGGAGCACTACGACCTGGTCGTCGGCGACGAGTCGTGGGAGGTCGACCACTTCCTCCACGAGAACCCGGAGCTCAAGCGCAGCGCGTACGCCTGGCTGACCGACTTCGTCGGCATGCTGCCGATGCCGGGCAGCGACCGCGGTCCCTTCGCCGGGTCGGCGGTGGATCCACGGCTGCGCGAGCAGGTCGTGGCCGCCGACGTGAACGCGCAGATGATCGCGCACATCGAGCGGTTCCCCTTCGTGCGGGACCGGGCGATCTTCGTCGGGGACCCCGACGACATCGTCCCCGAACGCTTCGGGCCCGACCTGCCGCTGATCCGGGACTGGACGCAGGCCCACTACGACTTCGCCGGCTACGTGACCGGCGTCGACCTGGCGGGTCTGGCAGACCGCGAGGCGCTGCGCGGGGAGCTCGGCTACGGGTCCGACGAGCAGGTCTGCATCGTCACCGTTGGCGGGTCGGGGGTGGGCGGTGACCTGCTGCGCCGGGTGATCGCGGCCTTCCCGGCCGCGAAGCGGCGGGTGCCGGCGCTGCGCATGGTGGTGGTGGCAGGCCCGCGGATCGACCCGACGTCGCTGCCGGACCGCGACGGGCTGGAGGTGCACGCCTTCGTGCCCGACCTGTACCGCCACCTCGCCGCCTGCGACCTCGCCGTGGTGCAGGGTGGGCTGACCACCTGCATGGAGCTCACCGCCGCCCGGCGCCCGTTCGTCTACATCCCGCTGCGCCACCACTTCGAGCAGAACGTGCACGTGGCCCACCGCCTGGAGCGCTACGGCGCCGGGCGCCGGCTCGACTACGACGACACCGACCCCGACCACCTCGCGAACGTGATCGCGCAGGAGATCGGTCGAGAGGTCGCCTACCTGCCCGTCGCCTCCGACGGGGCCGCACGGGCCGCCGCGCTGCTGGCCGACCTCATCTGAACCTCGCCACCGTTCCCCGGGAAGGGCCCTTGCGATGCGCGCACGTGAACCGGACCACAGCGGCGACACGGAGCAGGACGGTGTCCGACTGCACTTCGAGGTGTTCGGCGACGGCGATCCGACGGTGCTGTTCGTCCCCGCCTCGCCGATCACCCACTCGCGGGAGTGGAAGGCACAGGTCGCGGACCTCGCGCGCCGGACACGCGTCGTCACCTACGACGGACGTGGCAACGGCCGCTCCGATCGGCCGACCGCGCCGGAGGCCTACACCGACCGGCAGAACGTCGACGATGCGCTGGCCGTCATGGACGCGGCCGGGGTCGACCGCGCCGTGCTCGTCACGCACTGCCACAGCACCCGGTGGGGCTTCACCCTGGCGACCGAGCAACCCGACCGAGTGCACGGCATCGTGGCGATCGCCCCAGGGATGCCGTTCCTGACCCCGCCGCATGCCCATGGGCTCGATGCCCACCAGCACTTCCACGATGAGGTCACCGCCCCCACTGGCTGGCGGCTGATGAACCGTCATCACTGGCTGTCCGGTGGGTACCGCGACTGGGTCGAGTTCTTCTTCTCCGCGCAGTTGCCGGAGCCGCACTCCACCAAGCAGGTCGAGGACACCGTCGCCTGGGCGATGGAGACCTCGGTCGAGGTGATGCTCGCGGGGATGGAGCTGGGGGCCGCCAGCGTGATCCCCGGCGATGCCGAGTCGGCGGAGCGCATGTGTCGTGAGCTGCCCGTCCCGCTGCTGGTGATCCACGGGGACCAGGACGTGTGTCAGCCCGTGGCCCGCGGCGAACGGGTCGCGGAGCTGACCGGAGGCGAGCTGCTGCGCATGGAGGGCTCGGGGCACCAACCCCAGGGGCGCGACCCCGTCACGGTCAACCTCGCGATCCGGGGGTTCCTCGACCGCATGCGGCCGTTCGAGCCGAAGGTCGTCCACTGGACCCGCGGCCGGTCACGCACCCCCCGGGTGCTGTACCTGTCGTCACCGATCGGGCTGGGGCACGCACGACGTGGCCTGGCCGTCGCCGACGAGCTGCGCAAGCTCGTGCCCGACGTCGAGGTGGAGTGGCTCGCGCAGGACCCGGTGACCCGGGTGCTGGAGGGAGCTGGGGAGCAGGTCCACCCGGCGAGCCGGTGGCTGGCGAACGAGTCGGCCCACATCGAGGGCGAGGCCGGCGAGCACGACCTGCACGCCTTCCAGGCGATCCGGGACATGGACGAGATCCTGGTCGCCAACTACATGGTCTTCCACGACGTCGTGCGCGAGCGCGACTACGACCTCGTCGTCGGCGACGAGGCGTGGGAGGTCGACCACTTCCTGCACGAGAACCCGGAGCTGAAGCGCTCGGGCTTCGCGTGGTTCACCGACTTCGTCGGGTGGTTGCCGATGCCCGAGGGTGGGTCGCGGGAGGCCGCGCTCACCACCGACTACAACGCCGAGATGATCGAGCACATCGCGCGGTACCCCCGACTCCGCGACCGGGCGATCTTCGTCGGTGACCCCGAGGACATCGTGCCCGAACGCTTCGGGGACGGGCTGCCGACGATCCGGGAGTGGACGCAGGCGAACTTCGACTTCGCCGGGTACGTCACCGGCTTCGACCCCGAGCTCCTCGCCGACCGCGAGGCACTCCGGGCCGACCTCGGTTACCGACCTGACGAGCAGGTCTGCGTGGTGACCGTCGGAGGGTCGGGGGTGGGTGGTGACCTGCTGCGTCGCGTGATCGCGGCGCATCCCGACGCCAAGGCCCGGGTCCCCGCCCTGCGCATGGTCGTGGTCACGGGCCCGCGGATCGACCCGGCATCGCTGCCGGACCACGACGGGCTCGAGGTGCACGCCTTCGTGCCCGACCTGTACCGCCACCTCGCGGCCTGCGACCTCGCCGTGGTGCAGGGTGGGCTGACCACCTGCATGGAGCTGACCGCCACCGGCCGACCGTTCCTGTACTTCCCGCTCCAGCACCACTTCGAACAGACCTTCCACGTCGCCCACCGGCTCGACCGGCACCGGGCGGGACGCCGCATGGACTTCGCCACCTCGACGCCCGAGGTGATCGCGGATGCGATCGCGGCCGAGATCGGCCGCGACACCGACTACCGACCGGTCGCGTCCGACGGGGCGGCGCGTGCCGCCCGCTTGCTCGCCGAACTGCTGTGAGCGCACCCCACGCCGTCCCCCCTGTCGCGGCCCATGCCGCCGACGGTGGACCCCGGCCAGGCAGCGTGGACGACGCGGTGCATCGGTGCGTGTGATGCTCCACGATCCGGTGGCAGGGCGGTGGCGGTGGCGCAACGTGCCGGTGCCGGAGGCGCACCTGGCCGCGATCGCCGGCGGCGTGCTCGCGCAGCGTGTCTGGCCCCGGACACTGCCGGTTCGCCGCGGTGTCCGGTACCTCCTCGGCTGGCCGCTGCTCGTGTTCGGCGGAGGGATCATCGTCCGTGCGGTGTCCACGGCCGGCCGGGCCGACCTGTCCGCCACGGACCGGCTGCTGACCGACGGCCCGTACGCCCGGAGCCGCCATCCGATGTACCTCGCCTGGACCCTGCTCCACCTCGGCATCGGGCTGGTGGGCGGGTCCCGGTGGGTCCTGCTGAGCTGGGTGCCGGCCGCTGCCGCGGTGCACCGCGAGGCTCTGCGCGAGGAACGGGCGTTGCGCCAGCGGTTCGGATCGGCCTTCGACCGCTATGCGGCCGCGGTGCCGCGGTACCTGCCCCTCCGGCCCAGCCCCAGGGGGCTGGACCAGCTGCGTTCGGTGCTCGACCATGGTCCCGTCATCGCGAGCCGGACGGCCCTGTGGTGACGTCCCGCCACCCGGGAGACTCCGTGGGTGAGGCTCCGTCGGCCATCGGAACAGCCATGCGCAGGCGCATCGTGATCATGGGCGCGGCCGGTCGGGACTTCCACCTGTTCAACATCCTGTTCCGCGACGATCCCGACGCCGAGGTGGTCGCCTTCACCGCTGCCCAGATCCCCGGCATCGACGGGCGGTCCTACCCCGCATCCCTCACCGGTGAACGCTACCCGCACGGCATCCCGATCCGCCCGGAGACCGAGCTGGAGCAGCTCGTCGCCGAGCACGACGTCACCGAGGTGATCCTCGCCTACTCCGATCTCGCCCACGAGACGGTGATGAACATCGCGTCGCGCGTCCTGGCCACCGGCGCGGACTTCCGGCTGGTCGGTCCGGCGGCGTCGATGCTCCACAGCGCGAAGCCCGTCGTCGCCGTCTGCGCGGTCCGGACCGGCTGCGGCAAGAGCCAGACCAGCCGCCACGTCGCCCGGGTGCTGCTCGACGCCGGCCTCACGCCGGTGCTGATCCGCCACCCCATGCCCTACGGCGACCTCGAGCGGATGCGCGTCCAGCGCTTCGCCAGCCTCGAGGACATCGACGCGTCACGGCCGACGATCGAGGAGCGCGAGGAGTACGAGGCGCCCGTCGCGATGGGCATGGTCGTGTACGCCGGTGTCGATTACGCCGAGATCCTGGCCGAGGCGCAGGCCGAGGCCGACGTGATCATCTGGGACGGCGGCAACAACGACTTCCCCTTCATCCGACCGGATGTGCTGGTCACGGTGACCGACCCGCTGCGGCCCGGCCACGAACGCCGCTACCACCCCGGGGAGACCAACCTCCGGATGGCCGACATCGTCGTCATCAACAAGCTCGACAGCGCGGAGCCGGCTGCGGTCGATGCGCTGCTCGCCGCGATCGAGGAGCTGAACCCCGACGCGACCGTGGTCCGGGCGACCTCGCCCGTCACCCTCGACCCCGGTCCGTCACTGGAGGGTGCACGGGTGCTCGTGATCGAGGACGGCCCGACGATCACCCACGGCGAGATGCCCTACGGGGCCGGCACGGTCGCCGCCCGGAACGCCGGGGCCCAGACCCTGGTAGACCCGCGGCCCTTCGCCGTTGGGAGCATCGCGGACGCCTACGCGACCTACCCGGACATCGGTCCCGTGCTGCCCGCGATGGGGTATGGCGAGGAGCAGATCCGCGAGCTGTCGGAGACGATCGACGCCGCCGACTGCGACGTGGTCGTGGTCGGGACGCCGATCGACCTGTCCCGGGTCCTGCACATCCACCATCCGTTGCGTCGCGCCAGCTACGAACTGCACGAGCTGGGTTCGCCGGATCTGCGCGAGGCGCTGGCGCGGCACATGGCGAGCTGGCGGCACACCGTCGCGGAACGCACCCCCGGCTGAGCCGCGACGGTCACCCCCGGGCGACGAGCCACACGGCCGCCGTGGCGACCGCCACGACGAGGCCGGGCGTCAGCAGCGCGGCGAGCAGCATCCGGACGTCCCTCATGATCGGACCTCCTCCCGAGGGTCGGTGTCGCGACGCGGCGCGCTCCGCGCCACCAGCGGTGTCGAGGTGGCCGTCGCGGTGGTCGCGCGATCTTCGGCGGCGTCGCGGCGACCACCGCTCCGGGGCCGGAGCACGCGCAGCGCCACGCGTGGGCGCAGCAGCGCCCTCGGTGGATCGACCAGGGACAGCACCCGTGCGAAGGCGATCGCCAGCGACACGTCCCGTTCGGCGGCGGCGTGCAGCCGCGTGACGTAGGTGCCGGCGAGCCGGGTCCGCAGGGTGCGCGGCCCGTCGGCCTGCGGCAGCGCGAGGTCACCGCCGAGGACCATGTCCCACGCGGGGTCGAGGTCGCGTGCGAGC
>SKNO01000244.1 GCA_007120465.1 Nitriliruptoraceae bacterium | reverse complement strand
GCGCGCCAGCACCGCCACCATCCCCACCCCGCAGTTGAAGGTCCGCCACATCTCCTCGCGTTCCACCGGTCCGTGCGCGGCGAGCCACCCGAACACCGCCGGCCACTCCCAGCTGGTCGCGTCGACCGTCGCGGCGAGACCCTCCGGGAGCACCCGCGGCAGGTTCCCGGGCAGCCCGCCGCCGGTGACGTGGCAGAAGGCGTGGACCTCCACCTCGGCGTTGAGAGCGAGGCAGTCCAGCGCGTAGATCCGCGTCGGTTCCAGCAGCACATCACCGAGCGGGCGGTCCAGCCCGTGGGATCCGGTGAGGTCGACCCCCTCGATGATGCGGCGGATCAGGCTGTAGCCGTTGCTGTGGGGCCCGGAGGACGGTAGGGCCAGCAGCACATCACCGGCCCGGACCCGTTCGGGACCGAGGATCGCGTCACGTTCGACCACGCCCACGCCGAAGCCGGCGAGGTCGAACTCGTCAGGGCCGAGCAGTCCGGGGTGCTCGGCGGTCTCCCCACCGACGAGGGCGCACCCGGCTTCGGCGCACCCCTCGGCGATACCCCGCACCAGCGCGGCGACCCGCTCGGGGTCGAGCCGGCCGACCGAGACGTAGTCGTTGAAGAACAGCGGCTCGGCACCGGTGACGACGAGGTCGTCGACCACCATCGCGACGAGGTCGCGGCCGACCGTGTCGAGCACGCCGAGCTGGCGGGCGAGGTCCACCTTGGTCCCGACGCCGTCGGTGGAGCTGACCAGCACCGGCTGACGGTAGCGGGCGACGTCCAGCGCGAACAGCCCGCCGAACCCGCCGATCCCGCCGAGCACCTCGGGCCGCGACGCCCGCTGCAGGACGTCCCCGAGGAGTTCGACGCTGCGGTCGGCGGCGTCGAGATCCACCCCTGCGCCGGCGTAGGTGAGCGGGGCGTCGCCGCTACCGGCAGGGCCCCGGCCGGTCTCGCGCATGATGGGCTCCTCGTCCGCGGTCAGCTGCGCTCGCGGGGCAGCCGCCAGCGGCGCCGCCACTCCCGCTCCGCGTCGGCGAAGGTGTCGAGGGGGTCGATCACCCCCTGCAGCGACTCGAGCAGCTCCTCGAGCTCGTCGGTCGACGCGGCGACCTCGTCCACCTCGACGAGGGCCTGCTCGGCGTCGTCGAGGGCTGTGTCGCAGTCCTGCCAGTCGCGCTCGAGCTCGTCGAGGCGCCACGCCGGCATCCACTCGCGCGCGTCAGCGATCGACCGGCGCACCGCGTCGGTGCCCACCCCGATCGGCGCGGGCTCGACGCGCCCGGTGGGCAGCGTGCCGAGCAGCACCCGGCGGCCGGCCTCGATCACCTCGGCACAGTCGACGAAGCTCCACCACGCAGGGTGGAGCTCCTCGGGCAGGTCGGGCTTGCGGCGGAACATGGCGCGCAGTATCGCCGCACCGACCGCCGACCGCGAACCTGAACGATCGGCGCGACGCACATCCCGTCGTGCACGGTCCGGCGCCCCACACCACTCGGGCCGCCAGGGCATCGTGTCGAGCAGGGTCAACATCCGCGTCACACGTGCGTACGCTGAGCCACCATGACGACCCCGCACGCGCCACTGCCGCCCCTCGCAGACCACCCGCTCCTGACCGCCATGCGCGAGCGCGTGGTGGTGTTCGACGGCGGCATGGGCACGTCGCTGCAGTACGCCGGGCTGTCCCCCGCCGACTTCGGCGGCGAGGACCTCGACGGCTGCAACGAGGTGCTGGTACGTACCCGACCCGATGTGATCGACCGGGTCCACCGCGGCTTCCTCGAGGTGGGGGTCCACGCGGTGCAGACCGACACCTTCGGCGGGGCGCCGTGGGTGCTCGACGAGTACGGCCTGGGCGCGGACACCGAGGATCTCAACCGTCAGGCGGCGGAGATCGCGCGTGCGGCCGCCGACGCCTTCGCGGGACCGGGGGAGCCGCGCTGGGTGGTCGGGTCGATCGGGCCGGGCACCCGCTCGCCGACACTGTCGCTCGGCAAGGACCCGGCGACGGCGAAGGACCACATCGACGTCCCCACGATGGAGGAGGGCTACCGCCGGCAGGTCCGCGGACTGCTGGACGGGGGCAGCGACGTGCTGCTGGTCGAGACCTGCTTCGACCTGCTGCAGGTCAAGGCGGCGATCGCGGCCGCCAACGACGTGTTCGTCGAGCGCGGCGCGCGGGTCCCGCTGATGGTGCAGTTCACCGTCGAGAAGGACATCAACACGATGCTGCTGGGGACCGAGCCCCTGGCGGCGATCGCGGCCCTGGACCCGCTGGCGATCGACGTGCTCGGCATGAACTGCGCGACCGGCCCGGAGGACATGCGCGAGCACGTCCGGACGCTGTCCCGGTCCTCCCGCCTGCCGATCAGCGTGATCCCCAACGCCGGGATCCCCCACCTCGAGGGGGACCGCACGGTGTACCCGCTGTCACCCGACGCGCTCGCCGAGGCGCAGCGCGAGTTCGTCACCGACCTGGGTGTCGCGATCGTCGGGGGCTGCTGCGGGACCACGCCGGCACACCTCGCTGCCGTCGTCGAGGCGGTCGGCGGGCTCCGGCCACGGCCCCGCGTGCTCGACGACCCGGCCCTGGTCCGCCCCGGGGCGGCCGGCGCCCTGACCGACCCGGACCACCTCGACGTCGCACCGGACGAGAGCACGGACGACACCGGCGTGGCGGCCACCGGCACGGCGCCGGAGACCGACACGACGCGGGACCCGATCACGGTGTCGTGGCGGCCGAGCCTCGCGTCGCTGTACTCGGCCGTGACGATCCAGCAGGACACCGCCTTCCTGGCGATCGGCGAGCGGGCGAACGCGAACGGGTCGAAGGCCTTCCGGGAGCTGCTCCTCAACGAGGACTGGGACGGGGCGCTCCAGCTCGCGCGCTCGCAGACCCGCGAGGGCGCCCACGTCCTGGACGTCTGCGTCGACTACGTCGGCCGCGACGGCGTGCCCGACGTGATCGAGATCGTGGACCGGTTCGCGACCCAGTCCACCCTGCCGCTGGTGATCGACTCGACCCAGGTCGACGTGATCGAGGCGGCGCTGATCCGGCTCGGGGGACGCGCGGTCATCAACTCGGTGAACCTCGAGGACGGGCGCACCAAGGCCGACATCCTCCTGCCGCTCGCGAAGCGGTACGGCGCGGCGGTGATCGTGCTGGCGATCGACGAGCAGGGGCAGGCCCGCACCGCCGACTGGAAGGTCGAGGTGTGCGAGCGGGTGGCCCGGATCGCGGTCGACGAGTACGGGCTCGAACCTCACGACCTGATCTTCGACTGCCTGACCTTCCCACTCGGCTCGGGGCAGGAGGACCTGCGCCGCGACGCTGCCGAGACGCTGGAGGCCATCGAGCGGGTCAAGGCGGCCATCCCGGGGTGCGCCACCACCCTGGGGGTCTCGAACGTGTCGTTCGGGCTGTCCCCGGCGGCGCGGCACGTGCTCAACTCGGTGTTCCTGAAGGAGGCCGTCGACCGCGGGTTGGACTCGGCGATCGTGCACCCGGGCCGCATCCTGCCGTTGCACCGGATCCCCGAGGAGCAGGTCCAGGTCGCCACCGACCTGATCCACGACCGGCGCGGGACGGCAGGGCTCGGCGGCACGGCGCCTGCGGACTACGACCCACTGCACCGGCTGATGGCGCTGTTCGAGGGGGCGTCGCAACACCGCAAGCCGGCGGAGGACCGTGCGTCGCTGCCGGTGGAGGTCCGTCTCGAGCAGCGGATCGTCGACGGGGACCGTGACGGGATCGACACCGACCTCGACGAGGCGCTGGAGTCGCACCCGCCGCTGGCGATCATCAACGCGTTCCTGCTGAAGGGGATGGCGACCGTCGGGGAGCTGTTCGCGTCGGGGCAGATGCAGCTGCCCTTCGTGCTCCAGTCCGCCGAGGCGATGAAGACCGCGGTGGCCTACCTCGAACCACACATCGAGGCGTCCGGCGAGGGCGGATCCTCCTCGAAGGGGACCTTCGTCGTGGCGACCGTGAAGGGCGACGTCCACGACATCGGCAAGAACCTGGTGGACATCATCCTCCGCAACAACGGCTTCGAGGTGGTCAACCTCGGCATCAAGCAGCCGCTGGACGCGATCCTGCACGCCGCCGAGGAGCACGGGGCCGATGCGATCGGCATGTCGGGCCTGCTGGTGAAGTCGACGGTGATCATGCGCGAGAACCTCGAGGAGATGAACGCCCGCCGGGTGTCCCACCTGCCGGTGCTGCTCGGCGGCGCCGCCCTCACCCGCGGGTACGTCGAGGACGACCTCCGGGCCCTGTACGAGGGCGACGTCTTCTACTGCAAGGACGCTTTCGAGGGGCTGCGCGTGCTGGAAGCGGTCCTGCAGGCGCGTGCCGCCGGTGCGGCGCCACCGGAGGAACTGACCCAGCGCAAGCCGCGGCGGACCCCGAGCCGCAGTCGTCCGACCGAGGAGCCGCCAGCCCGTGACGCCCAGGGTCGGCCACGGTCGGCCGTGGCGACCGACGTGGACGTGCCGACCCCGCCGTTCTGGGGGCAACGGGTCGTGCGCGGGATCCCGCTGGACGACGTCGCGCCCCTGCTCAACGAGGTGGCGCTGTTCCGCAATCAGTGGGGCTTCAGCCCCGGGGAGCTGTCGCCCGACGCGTACGCCGAGCTGTTGGAGACCAAGGCCCGACCCGTGCTGCGGGAGTGGCTCGCCCGGGCGAAGGCCGACAAGGTGGTCACCCCCGAGGTGGCCTACGGCTACTACCCGGCCAACGGCGACGGCGACGACCTCGTGGTGTGGGACCCCGACGCCCCGCTGGAGCGGGAGCTGGTGCGGTTCAGCTTCCCGCGGCAGGACCGGGGACGGTTCCTGTGCATCGCGGACTTCTTCCGTCCCCTCGACGCGGGCGAGGTCGACGTGCTGGGCGTCCAGGTCGTCACGATGGGCCGGCGGATCACCCAGGTGGCGCAGGAGCTGTTCGAGCAGGACCGCTACCAGGACTACCTGTTCGCCCACGGCTTCGGCGTCGAGATGGCCGAGGCGCTGGCGGAGCTGTGGCACCGGCGGGTCCGCGAGGAGCTCGGCATCGCCGACGACGACGGGCCGACGGTGCAGGACTGGTTCCGCCAGGGCTACCGCGGCTCGCGCTACTCCTTCGGGTACGCGGCCTGCCCGGACCTCGAGGACCAGGCGAAGCTGTTCAGACTGGTCGACGCATCGTTCATCGACGTGGAACTCACCGACGAGTTCATGCTCTACCCCGAACAGTCCACCTCCGCGATCGTCGTGCACCACCCGGAGGCGAAGTACTTCAACGCCCGCTAGGGCGGGGAAGGACGAGCCGCAGGGTGGGCGGCGCCACCGATCAGCGCACCACCCGGAGGCGAAGTACTTCAACGCCCGCTAGGGCGGGGAAGGACGAGCCGCAGGGTGGGCGGCGCCACCGATCAGCGCCGGAGCGTGCGGCGGTAGCGCGCCTCGGGAACCTCGACGCCGAGCACCTCCTGGCGCCGCTCGGCACCATCGAACGCCCAGCCGGATCGTCCGTAGAACCGGCGCGCCCGCGCGTTGTCGGGATGGACCCACAGGACGGCGGTCCCGAACCCCGCCGCGGCCAGGGCGTCGACCCCTGCGGCGAGCAGCGTCCGGCCGACGCCACGCCCCCACGCGTCCGGATCGACGTTGACGGCGTAGACCTCGCCCAGATCGGCCCCGTCCTCGCCGTCGGCTGGTCCGACGGTGATGAACCCGACGATCCCGTCGCGCTCGTCGTCGGCGACGAACCGGGCGGCCCTGGGACGCGGAGGCCGCTGGAGGCCGTCCCGCCACATCGCGGCCCGCTCGTCGATCGACAGCGCGTCGAGGTAGGCGTCGGGCATCAGCCCACCGCGGTAGGCCTCCTGCCAGGCGCGCACGTGGACCGCAGCCAGCGCGGGTGCATCCTCGACCACCGGGTGCCGCAGTGTGACCATGCCCTGTCCTCCGCGCACGCGAGCGACCGCACGGCCGCCCGGTCCCGTGGGTCGCCTGGTGTCCAGGCTGCCACGCCGGGCGCGGTACGGCTACCGCTCGTCGGGCGGACCGGCACCCAGCGCCACGCGGACCAGTGAGGCGAGGTTGGCCACGACCGCGATCGCGGTGGCGACGGCGGCGATGCCGATGAGGATGCGCACGGGAGTCTCCCAGCCGGCCCACCGCGGGGCGAAGGCGAACGGGAACTCCGACCAGAGCAGGGCGAGCACGGCGCAGGCGATCGCTGCCGTGACCGCCTCACCGAGGTGCTTGAGCCACCGCGGGTCGGCCGCGAGGTAGAGCAGGTTGACCGCGACGCCGACGACCAGCGAGACGGTCACCAGCCACACGACACGGACGAAGTCCTCGGTGAGGACGGGGAGCGCCCGCCAGCCGGGACGCACGTTGACGAGCCAGAGGAGGACCAGGTTGATCGCGATCGCCAGGACGTACCCCGTCCGGCGCACGCTGCGGGATGGGCGCGGCGGCGCCCCGCGCTGCTCGCTGACCGGCACCGGCCTCATCGTGGCTCCTTGTGACCCGCGGTGGTCCCGGCACCCTCGCATCGAGTGGCGCCCGACCACCATCTGCATGCCAGGGTCACCGGGCGCGGGCGGGTCGGCCAGGGCCGGTCGACCCCCGCGGTGACCGGTCCCGCGTCGGCGCAGCGGCCTCAGCGCCCGTCGGGGCGTCGCCCGGGACGGGCGTCGAGCCAGGCGCGTGCCGCGGCGCGACCACGGTCGACGAGGTCGTCGCGCAGTTCCTGGGACAGCGACATGTCCAGGGTGTCGACATCGCTGGTGTCGATGAAGACGGTCCGTTCGACGATCGCCGGGTCGTCGAGGTGGCGGACGTCCCACGAGGCGATCGCCGTCCCGAGGAGCGCCTGCAGGTAGCTCCAGGGGCCGGTCACCGGGTAGCGGACGACGAACCCGTCGTCCGCCGGGTGGGAGCTGAGCTTGAGACCGACCGTCGGCCAGCGGGCCGGCTGGGCATCGGTGCGGTCGAACACGTCGACCGGGAAGCGCGACAGCAGTCCGCCGTCGACGAGCACCGCCTCGGCACCGTAGGCCGTACGCAGGCGGACCGGTTCGAAGGCGAGCGGCAGTGCCGCGCTCGCGGCGACGGCGTCCGCCACCGGGAGCTCGTCAGGGTCGAGGCCGTAGTCGGCGGCGTCCCAGGGCAGACGCACGGGACGGCCGCGGGTGACGTCGGCTGCCGTGACGACCAGGCGGTACCGACGCTCCGGCGGGAGGTCCGCCCCCGGGTCGTCGAGCCGCAGGTCACCGAAGGTGCGCACGCCGAGGACCGCGAGCTCACGGGTCAACCAGCGTCGCAACGGGGTGTGGTCGTAGATCCCCCGCTCGAGGAGCACGGCGAGCTTCCGCGCCCAGGGGCCCAGCCGCGACCACCGGCTCAGCGGGGCCACCGTCGCGAGGTCGAGGGCGCGGGCGCGGGTCTCGAGCTCAGGCACCGGCATCCCGGCCGCGAGCAGGGCGGCCACGAGCGCACCGACCGACGTGCCGGCGACCCGTTGGATCCGGTAGCCGGCGTCGTGCAGGCCCGCGACGGCTCCCGCGAGGGCGACCCCCTTCGCCCCGCCGCCTTCGAGGACGACGTCCGCATCCATCGCGCTGCCCCTCCGCTCCCGCCCAGCATCTGCTTGCCGAGACCGGACGGTAACAGCGGCAGACCCGCCAACGGGATGCGGAGGTCCGGTCCCCTCAGGGATCGAGGGGGACGGGCCATCGGGCCCGGTCGCGGGTCGGCCCGGGTGGGAGGTCCTCCGGGGGTGCCAGCACCGCCGAAGCCTCGGCGACCACCCGGGAGGCCCCGAGCGTGGGGATCACCAGCCCGGGCACCGGCAGGCTGACCTCGACGGTCGCACGCTCGGTCGCCTGCCGACAGTCGCACGACTCCAGGACCCCGTCCCCCGCGGCGACGACCCGCCGCGCCTCGGCGACGGGAGTCACACCACGCACCTGGGGAGCGTCTGCGCTCACCGCGGCGAGCGCGGCCGCGTCGGCCAGGGCCTGCGCCCGCGCGGCGGCGATGAGGTAGGCCCCGACGTCGATCGTCACGATCGCGACGAGGCTGGCGAGCCAGAGGAGCAGCGGTAGGACGACGCTCGCGGTCCCGCGCTCGCCGCCACCGGAGTATCGGAGCTCACGTCTCATGGCCGCCCATCCCGGTGGTACGCGGGGTTGTCCAGGAGCACGCCTCATGGCCATGCGTCCCGGCGGGGCGTCCCGACGGCCGGCTCCACGCGGCTGACCGCCCTGGCCCGGAGGGTGTGGGTCATGGGCCCGATCCGCCGCTCGAGGGTCACCTCGACGTGGGCGAGGTCGCCGTCGCGTCGGACGACCGGCCGGACGTCGACGACCAGACCGTCCAGTTCGGGCGCGGCGGCACGGGCGGCACGGACCACCGGGTCGGCCCCGGTCGTGGTCGCGGCGGTCCGGGCGCCCGCCCGGGCCGCTTCGTGGAGCAGCAGGACGTCGGAGACCACGACCGCGACCTGCAGCAGCCCGACGGCGAGCAGGGCGAGGATGGGGAGCACCAGCACCGCCTCCAGGGTCAGTGATCCGCGCTCCGCTGGCCGGTGGGCACCAACCACGTCCGTCCCTCGGCAGCCACGGAGGGACACGATCGGCGAGGTCCGCGGGGCGGGGGGAGGCCCGGCGTGACACCGGACCTCCCCGGCACGTCGGCTCATGCGCCGACGAGCGCGCGCGCCTGCCGCAGCAGGGCGTTGAACAGGGTGACCAGCGCGCCGCCGGACGCCCACTGGATGATGACCCCGGCCACGGTCGCGGCCACGACGGCCAGCAACCCGTACTCGGTGACCAGCGACCCGTCCTCAGCCGGGTCGCTGGTCGGGGCCGTGTCGTGGCACGCCCCGCCCGGCGGATCGCCGGGACGGCGGGGTGCGTCGTTCGGGTGGTGCATCTCTTCCTCCTGGATCAGGTGCCGGCTGCCGCGAGCCCCGCCTGCACGATCGGCGCGCCGATCAGCAGGAGGGTCCCCGGGAGCAGGCACAGGGCGGTGGGGAAGGTCAGCTGCGCGGGCAGCCGCTCGGCCGCGGCCAGCGCACGCGCGAGCTGGTCGGCCCGCAACTGGGCGGCGAACCGACGCAGGGTCGGTGCGACGGGCGCACCGAGGTCATGGGCGGCGGTGAGCACCACCGCGAGCCGTTC
>SKNO01000205.1 GCA_007120465.1 Nitriliruptoraceae bacterium | reverse complement strand
TCTGGCTGCAAGCCACCCGGCGCGTCGATGCGTCGTACTACGAGCCGGCTCCCGCGGAGGACGACTACGTCTTCTACAACTCGTGGCTCTGGGCGAAGCACGACGAGGCGAACCCACCGCGAGCCGAGTTCATGCGCGCCTGCCGAGCACTCGCACCCACCGTCCGGTTCGAGGGTGGCTTCATCAAGCGCCGCCGGAACGACGTGCCGGGGTACGACGACGTCATCGCCGAGCGTCGCTACGACCTGCGGGAGTACCTCGCGAACATCAAGCGGTCGACGGTCGTGTTCAACAACCCCGCCGCCCACCACTGTCTCGGCTGGAAGCTCGCCGAGTTCCTGCGTCTCGGCAAGGCGATCGTGTCCCTCCCCCTGTCGCGCGAACTGCCCGCGCCGCTCGTCCACGGTGAGCATCTCCACGTCGTCGAGCCCACCGCCGAGGCCATCCAGGACGCGGTCCGCACGATCGTCGCCGATCGTGACTATCGCCACCACCTCGAACGCGCCGCACGGTCCTACTACCTCGAACACCTCACCCCCGTCCGTGTGATCGAGCGCCTCTCCGACCTCGCCTTCGGAGAGCAGCGACGACAACGATCGTCGAGACCAGCGTGAGTCTCCTGACGCCGCCTCCGACGCGCTCCGCCGGATCCCTGCGGGACCGGTTCGGAGGTGGACGTGAACGGTGGGCGCCGCTCCTCGGGTTGAGCGTCCTTGCGTCGATCGGGCTCGTGATCATCACGCTCGTGGTCTTCTGGGCACTCTGGGCGGTGGCGAACACCGACTACGACGTCTGGGGAGGGGTGGTCGTCGGTCCACTCCTCCTCCTCGCGACGTATCCCATCGCACGGCATCTCAGCCGGACCGAACGGGACCCCTGGCTCGTCACCATCATCATGGTGGCGCTCGTCCTCAAGCTCCTCGCCTCGATCGTCCGCTACGTCATGACCTTCGAGGTCTACGGGTCCGGCGATGCGATGGTCTACATCCGTGAAGGGCTGATCTACGCGGAGCAGGTGCGTCAGGGGGACCTGTCCTACGAGATCACCACGGGTGGTGGGGTGGGTACCCACTTCATCCGTCGGATCACCGGCTACGTGTTCGCCGTGATCGGCGCGACGGGGATCGGTGGCTTCTTCGTCTTCTCCTGGTTCGGTTTCCTCGGGATGTGCCTGTTCTTCCGCGCCTTCCGCCTGGCGGTCCCGCACGGTGAGGCACGTCGCTACGCCGTGCTGCTCTTCCTGCTCCCCACGCTCCTCTACTGGCCCTCGAGCATCGGCAAGGAAGCGTGGATGCTGCTCACGCTCGGCCTCGGTGCTTACGGTGCCGCACGCGTCCTCGTCCACCGGCCAGGCGGCTACAGCCTCTTCATCGTCGGACTCCTCGGCTCGGCTGCCGTGCGGCCACACATGACCGCCCTGCTCGCCGTGGCGTTCGCCCTCAGCTTCCTCCTCCGACGGTCCCCGAACGGCTCGATGTTCGGACTGGTCGCGAAGGTCGTTGGAGCGGTGATCGTGGTCGGTGCGACGGTGTGGGCGATCGGAGCGGCCGAGGAGCGGTTCGAGGTCGAAGGGGAGGGCCTGGCGGGAGCCGAACAGGTCATCGATCGAACCGCCGAGCAGACCAGCAAGGGAGGGTCGGAGTTCGACGCCGCCCGTCCCACGTCGCCGCTGGACGTCCCGGGTGCCGTGTTCACCGTCATGTTCCGGCCCCTCCCCCATGAGACCCACAACCTCCAGGCCCTCGCCACCTCGTTGGAGGGTGTCTTCCTCCTGGGACTGTTCGCGCTGTCGTGGCCGCGCCTGCGGCGACTACCGAAGGAGATGCTCCGGAGCCCCTACGTGGTGTTCGCCTGCACCTACTCGCTGATGTTCATGCTGGCGTTCTCGAGCTTCGGGAACTTCGGCATCCTCGCGCGTCAGCGCGCCCAACTCTTCCCGCTCATCCTGATCATCCTGGCGCTCCCGGCGATCAAGGACGTGTCCACCCGCCGATCCCGGCGAGGTGGACGCACACTGGTCCCCGAGCACGCACCCGCTCCGCCGTCCAGTTCGGCAGCCGAGGACGGTGCCGGGATCGAGGGCGCAGTGGATCCTGTGCGGGCGCCCGTCCCCGTGCCGCACCGTCGCGGTGCAGAACTCGTGATCGACCTGCCCCAAGGTGTCACACGATCGGATGCGGAGAACTGAACGGGTCGGGTCACGGCAGCCCATCCGGCGGCGCCAGGACCTGCGTGTAGAGTTCCTGCGTCCGCTCCACGGCACGGTCGATCGAGAACCCAGCAACCACCCGCTCTCGACCCATCGATGCGAGTTCGGCGCGTCGCTCCGCATCGGAGAGCACCTCCACGAGCGCGGCAGCGAGCGCGGACGGATCCCCAGGGCCGACCAGTCGACCATCGACCCCGTCGGTGATCGCCTCCGGGATCCCACCCACCCGGGTCGTGACGCAGGCGACCTCGGCAGCCATCGCCTCGAGCAGGGAGATCGGCAGGCCCTCGTAGCGGGAACTCAGGACGAACACATCCAAGGCGGGGAGGAGTGCGGGTACGTCGTCACGGGAGCCGAGGAACCGCACGCTCCCGTCGAGTTCCCTGTCCCGCACCTCCGCCTTGAGGTCGGCTTCCAGCGGCCCGGAACCGACCAGCAGCAGCTCAGCCTCGGGGACCCGACGCCGGACGACATCGAAGGCCGCCAAGAGTCCCGCATGGTCCTTCTTCGGGGTGAGGTTCGCGACGTTGCCGATCACCGGGACGGCCTCGTCGATCCCGAGCTCCCGCCGTGCCGCCAGGCGTGCTTGGTGGCCCCGTGGAGCCGACGCTGGCTCGACCCCGTAGAGCAAGGTCTCGACAGGCGGGTACCGACCCAGCACCCACCGCGGGCGGTGGATGGATGCCGCGACCCCGTCGGACACGGCGATGACCGCCTGGTTGCGCGGGTAGGTCAGGGCGTTGGCGAGGTAGGTTGGGCGTCGGTAGCGATCCCACATGTTGTGCTCGGTGTGGAGCAGCCGGGTCGGGGCACGGACCAGCATTCGGGCCGCAGCCGCCGGGACCGGGCTGTGGGTGTGGACGATCGCGTAGTCACGGTCGCGCAGCAGGCGGCGCAGACGCAGCGGCCACCGACGATCGGCACCGTCCCGGGACCCGAGGCAGACGGTCGGGACGCCGGCCTCCTCGAGCTCCCGGACGAAAGCGTCCTTCCACGGCAGGAGGTAGGCGACCTCGACGGCGAAACGCGACCGATCGATCCGCGCCGCGGTCAGGGTGAGGAGCCGCTCGGCGCCGCCGAGCCCCAGCCCTTTCGTGAGCCACAGCACCCGTGCGGTCATCGCGGAGAACCGCCCGGCCAGAGCGACCGAAGGCCCTCTCGTACCCACGTCATCCGCCGTCGATCACCGCGGCTCTCAGCGAACTCGGCTGAGGGTGCGACGGCGGCCCGCAGGAACGCTGCGCGCTCACCGACTCCGTCGAGGAACGGCAGCGACGCAAGCACCTTGGCAGCGAAGCTGTGATTGGGCCCGATGTAGCTCGCGATGGCGCGACGTTCGCGCCGCGTCGGTTCGTAGCCCTCGAACGCCTCGACCACCGGTCCGTCGACCGTCACGCCGAGGTGGTCGCGGCACAGCGAGAAGGCACGGGCGAGCACGGCACCGGCTCCCCACGCCCGTGCCAGCTGCACCGTCCGAGCCGGATCGTGCTCACCGGTCGCCAGCATCTGGGCGATGTCCCGGACACTGCTGAGCCGTGGCACGGGGTCGCCGAGAGCGGCGTGGTAACAGGCGTGCAGAAGCCGGGTCTCGGGACCGAGGGCCCGCAGCTTCCGGCCTCCGAGCTCGAAGGCCACCGACGAGGCGAACAGCTCCTCCAGGTCGATGTCGAACCCGAAGGTGCCGAAGACGAGGTTGCGGTGGGCATCGACCTCGTCCCCCGTGGGACCCCGGAGGGTCGCGCCCTTGGCGAAGCGTCGGGCGAAGGTCGACGTCGGTGGTGGTGTGAGCCGCTGGTAGCCGATCTCCGAGAGCACCTGCAGGGCGTCCTCGAAGCGCTCGGTGGGGAACAGCAGGTCGTTGTCGCCGAACATGCGGTGGCTCGGGTCCGCATGGACGAGATGCGCGGAGGCGGTGCCCTTGAGGACGAGGAACACGATTCCGGCACGCTCGAGGTGCGTCGCGAGACCCAGGAGGATGCGCTCAAGCCGTAGCGCCGTGGCGCAGAACCGCAGGTGCAGGTCGTCGACCTGCTCGCGTTGCTCGGCGGTGACCGGCAGCGCTCCGGCCTCGACCGCGGCGTGGAGGTAGCCGGCGAGGCGCTGCGCGGTCACGGCGGCGAGCAGGCGTTCCCACACGTCGTCAGCGAGCGGCCTCCCGGACGGGTCGTCTCCGAGCACCGGACCGTCGTGCCCCGGAAGTCCGAAGGCTGCGATCCGCCGAGTCAGGTCCGCTCCCATCAGCGCGCGGCGACCAACCCGGCGGACCGGAGCTCGGTCAGGAACGCGACGATGTCCGGGCGGAGCTCGCTGGTGGGGATCCCGAAGCCGGCGCTCAGCTCGCGGGCGAGTTCGTCCTCCCCGATCGGCTGGTCGAGGAGGTCCCAGATCACCTGACCGCTCCCCTCGATGACCACGACCTCCTCGGTGTCCGGACCCATCACGAGGCGGCGTCCACCAGAGCGGCGCCACACCACCTCGGGGACCCGCTCCCACACGGTCATCGCGACCCCGACCGTGCCCGGCTGCCGGAGCTGGTCAGACCGCCGAAGATGCTCCGTGTGGGGCTCTGCTTCCCAGCCGTCTCGTAGTAGCCGTAGCGGCGTCCGCCGTCAGCTCCCACGAGCGCGATCCCCGACACGTCGGCGCCGACCCGCGTCAGCTTCTCCACCGCATCGCGGGCCTGCGAGAAACTCACCTTGCCGGTGCGGGCGACCAGCAACGTTACGTCGATGGCAGGGATCAGGGCGAGCGCCTCGTTGGTCAGCAGCAGTGGCCCCGTGTCGAACAGGACCACGTCAGCGAGCTCCTCAGCCTGCTCGACGATCGTGCGGCTGTGGCCGACGAACCACGGCGGTGCGATCCCGGGCTCACCGGCGCGCACCAGCTGGATGCCACTCAGTCGTGTGGACACGACCAGGTCCTTCACCGGCTGCTCGTACGGGTCGGTGATGCTGCGCAGGCCCTCACCCGAGCTGATCCCGAGCATCTCACCGACCGCGGGACGCCGGAAGTCGCAGTCGACCACGAGCACCCGCTGGTCGGCACCGGCGAAGCTGGCAGCCAGGTTGGCGACGAGCGTGGTCTTGCCGTCCCCGGTCAACGGCGAGGTGATGAGCAGCGAGCGCGGAGGTTCGTGGTCGGTGACCGGCGCGACACTGCCGACCGCGTCGCTGCCCGTCGGCACCTGGCCGGAGAGGTGCCAGGTCGGCGACACCAGGACCGCGAGCCGCAGCGCGCGGACCGACTCCGCGGTCGCACCGTCGGGTTCACTCCTCACCGGCAGGGGCTCGCGGTTCCGTTGCTTGGCGGAACGACGAGGCATCTCAGCGAGGACGGGGAGCCCGAAGGCATCCTCGGCGTCGCGCCGCGACCGGATTCGCGTATCGAGGTGATCGATAACAAGAACCATGCCGATCCCGAGGAGCAGCGCCAAGGATCCGCCAAGGGCGAACCACACCGCCGGGTCCCGAGTCACCTCGGCGACGGTGCCTTCGACCGGAGCTGCGGTTGGAACCGGTGATGGCTCCGACAGGGTGTCGAAGGGCTGGACCGGGGAGACCTGTTGATCGATCAGCCGACGCAGCTCCTGCTGCTGCGAGGTGTACTGGTCGAAGAGGTTGTCGAGTTCGGCCTCGAGGCGCCGACGGTCGAAACTGTCCTCTGGGAGGGCGTTGAGCTGCGGCTCGAGCTCGGTGATCCGTTCGTCGAGGGTCACGAGCCGATCCTGGATCGACGCGACCCGGTCGTCCCGCTGCTCCTCGTCCCGGTCGAAGATCAGGTCGTTGAGTTCCCGCGCGAAGGTGGTCGCCAGGTCGCTCGCGAGGTCAGGTGTCGGCTGCACGGCGGTGACCCCGAGCGTGCCGATGTTGTCGTTGCGTTCGAGGGTGACGGCGTCGACCTCGCCTGCGGTCACCTGGCCATCCATGCGCGCCACGACCCGGTTGGTCAGGTCTCCCTGGCGAGCGAGCAGTTCGACCAGGTCGAAGTTGACCCCGACCGGGTACTCGGGGTTCCGGATCAGCACGTGGGTGGCGCGGTAGGTGATCGTCGGGTCGGCGAGCTCCTCGGGGGTCGGCTCGTCTGGCGATTCCGGCAGGGTGATCCATGCGACCAGTAGACCGAGCGCGAGCGCGGCGACCGGGACCGGCCACCAGCGGCGCAGCGGCGTCAGGTAGCGGTCGAGCGGGTTGTTGTCCTTCATGCGCTCATCGCCCCCGAGGTCGATGTGGGCTGGCGCGAACGATCGCTGGCCCACTCCCGTGCGCTGCATCGGCCGTCGGTGCCTGCGCTAGCGTATCGGCACATCCGCGCCGTTCTTGATCCGAGCGCTGCGCCCTCGGCGGTCGCACGGCAGCGCGTTCCACCGCCAGGCAGCGATGGGGCGACGACGCAACGCGATCACCCCACCCGGAGGCGACCCTGCTGGACATCGTCGTGGTCTGCACCGCCAACGTGGGCCGCAGCCCGCTGTTCGCGGTGCTGCTCCAGGACCATGCCGACCGGCGGCTGGGGCGCGGCACCCTCACGGTCGGCTCCGCGGGGACCAACGCCCGGGCCGGCGACCCGCTGGCCGAGGGCTCGCGCCGGGTGGCCGCCCGGTGGGGGTTGTCGCTCGACCAGCACTGCGCCACCCCAGCCAGGTTCGTCACGCTGGACGACGTCGCACTGGTGGTCACGATGACCCGCCGACACCGGAAGGTCATCACGTCCCACCGCCCGGAGCTCGCCCCGCGCACCTTCGCGCTGCGGGAACTGCTCGCGGCCATCGACGCGATCGATGAAGAGCCGCCGGCAGCCGACCCCCGTGACCGCATCCGTGGTGTCGTCGCTGCCGCGGACGCGCGACGGCCCCCCTCGCGGTTCCGCCGCCACCTCGACGTCCCCGACCCGGTCGGCGGCGACCAGCAGGTGTACGACGCGCTCGGCGAGGAGTTCGCGGCCGCGGCCGAACGGCTCGCCGACGCGCTGTTCGGCCCGCTCCCCGGACCCGACTGACCCGAACACCGAGCCCGCCCATCAGCCATCGTCGGACCCTCCCGTAAGGTGGACCCGCAGGCGGGTGTCCGCGGTCACCGTCCCGGTCAGGCGTGCGACCCCGGCGTCGGCGCTCGCCCGGAGCTCGACGCCGCCGCCGTGGACCCCCATCCCGCGGCCGTCCCCGCCACCGACCACCTCGACGTCGACGACGGTCCACCCCTCCGGGGCGTGCACCTGAACGTCGAGGAGGTCGGGGATGGCCTTGGCCTGTCGCCACCACGCGAGTTCGTACACCAGCGTGCCGTCCTCGATCCGGGCCGGCGCACGACCGACGGCGTCGATCTGGAACCCGGCCCGGCCCTGCGGCGGCGTCCCCTGGTACTCGTCGACGACGGTGTACCCGTCGAACTCGCCGAGGCCCGACACCCGGTCGTCGCGGTCGGTGCGGGCGGCGACCACGTCGGTCCCGGGTGGCAGCCACACCGAGAACCACGTCCAGTTCCACCCCGGCGGGCCCTCGAAGCAGCGGTTGACGTCGTCGTCGATGACGCAGTTGCCGATGATGTACTCGTCCATCCCGGCGTCCGGCAGCGGGTTGTCGACCGTCACCCCGACGGTGGCGCTGCGTCGCACGCTGAGCGTGCCGTCGTCACGGCGCCGCACGTCGGACAGCTCGATCGCCACGTCGAAGCGGTGGCCAACGTGGACGTCCTGCTTGCCACCGCCGGCGTTGTTCGCGGTGACCGCCAACCGGTCGGCCCCGTCCTCGCTGGCGCGGAGCTCCCCGGCTGCACGGATCTCCGTGAAGGCCGCCTGCTCCTCGCCGTCGGCGGAGTAGACCTGCAGGTGCCGGCCGGCCGTCGCCGCGATCACCGCGCGGGCCATCGCCGCGCCGTCCCAGCCGCCCTGGAACACCTGCGCGAAGGCGAGGTCGCCGAGCTCCCGCAGGGCGTCGTTGCGCTCACGTCCGCGCTCGGATCCGAGGGTGGCGTAGATGTCGACGGTGACCAACTGCGCGAACCGGTCGGTGGGCAGGTCGCCCTCGAGCTCCAGCAGGTCGGCCAGCTCGGCGGGGAGTGGGAGGGAGGGCCCGGTCACCTCCAGCAGCTGCTGCACACCGACCGGGTCGACCAGCACCACGCCGTCCAGCCGCTGACCCGTCCGCACCTCGAACAGCTCGAGCGCGACCGGGGCGACGGTCGGCAGGTCCGGGTCGAGGTTGACCTGCGCGAAGTGGCTGTGGGCCGCCAGGTGGCCGTAGCGCTCGAGGAAGGCCGGGTCGGCGTCCGCACCGGGACGGTTGGGCCCGCCGAGGGCACCGACCCGTCCGACCGTCGGCTCACCGTCGGGACCGTCCGTCTCCTCGAAGACGTCGTACACGTCAGACTGCCCGAAGGCGAAGCGTCCGTCGTCGACGCCGAGCACGCCCCAGAACCCGATCATGCCGCCGGTGCCGCGCAGGTGCGCGGAGGTCTGCATCCCGACGAAGTAGCGGCGCGACCCGTCCGCACCGAGGAAGCCGGGCAGCGCGGTGGTGACGTCGCGGGCACGCTCGACGGTGGTGACCACCTCGTCGGCGAGGGCGAGTGCCTCGGCGCGGCCGTCCGCCACGACCTCGGGGACCCACCCGCTCCGTGGTGCGGCGAGCCGATCGCGGGCCGCGGTGAGCTGATCGACGGGCAACCCCTGGACCAGGTCGCGCGCCGCCACCAGCGGCTCCAGGTCCACCCTGCCGTCGCGCACCTCGACGTCCAGCCCGCGTTCCAGGACCCCGCCGCCGTCCTCGATCGTGCCGATCCCGAGCGTCACCGCCGCGCTGGCCACCTCGACGACCTCGGCGACGGTGCGGGTGGAGTGGCGCACGACCGGCAGGGCTGTCGAGGTCCGCCACACGAGCCCCTCGGTGCGTGCCCGCGCGGTCGCGAGCTCGCCGTCGGCTGCCTCCAGTGCCTCCGCTGCCTGCGGCAGGTCCACGTCCGCGAGCGCGCCGCGGACCTCTCCCATGCTGGCGTGAGCGGCCTGGAGCGAGGCCCGGACCTCCAGGACCCCGAGCAGCAGCACCGCCCCGCCGATGACCGAGATCAACAGGAACCCGGCGAGGGCGGCGCGGGCCGCCCAGGTCACCGCGGA